>JAEZMB010000057.1 GCA_023435825.1 Pseudomonadota bacterium
CCCCCCCCCCCCCCCCCCCCCCCCCCCCCCCCCCCCCCCCCCCCCCCCCCCCCCCCCCCCCCCCCCCCCCCCCCCCCCCCCCCCCCCCCCCCCCCCCCCCCCCCCGCCGGAGGCACTCTTCCTCTTCTCTCATACGCACTAACGAGGTGTACCCATGATCGGACGATTTTCGAACCTAGGCGACTACCGGGGGCTTTTCTCCTTCAAGGATTTCGCCGTGTGCCTGGGCGGCGGGGCGCTGGCTTTGGTTGCCTGGATACTGGGCGAGAACGGCTGGGGCTTTTGGGCCGGGGCCTTTGCCTTGGCGGCGGTGGCCATCAACGGCGCGCCCATTGTGGTCGAGGCGGCCAAGGGCGTTTTGGAGCGCAGGGTCAACGTCGACGAGCTGGTGAGCATCGCCATCGTCGCCTCCATTTTACAGGGCGAACTGCTGACCGCCGCCGTGGTGAGCTTTATCATGACCCTGGGGGCGTTGGTGGAGGAGGCGGTCAGCGACGGAGCCAGGCGCTCCATCGAGGCGCTGGCCAAGCTGGCTCCGGAGGAGGCCACCGTGGTTGGGGTCGACGGCTCCGAGCGGGTGGTGTCCGTGGCCGAGGTCAGGGCCGGCGATCTGGTCATGGTGCGGCCGGGCGAGCGCATCCCGGTGGACGCGGTCATCGAGGCCGGGACAACGGCCGTGGACGAGTCGGCCCTGACCGGCGAATCCCTGCCGCGCGAGCGAGCCCCCGGCGACACGATCCTGGCCGGCACCCTCAACTACACCGGCCGGGTGACGGCCCGGGCCACCAAGGTTGGCGAGGACTCGACCTTTGGCAAGGTGGTGAAGCTCGTGGTCGCGGCCGAGGCCGGCAAGCCCCGGGCCGGGCGCATCGTCGACAACTACGCCAAGTATTTCACGCCCCTGGTCTTGGCCTGCGCTGCCCTGGCCTGGCTCCTTAGCGGCAACGCCGACCGGGCCGTGGCCGTGCTGGTGGCCGGCTGCCCCTGCGCGCTGCTCATGGCCGCGCCCACGGCCACGGTGGCGGCCATCGGCCGGGCGGCCAAGCGGGGCATCCTTATAAAGGGCGGCCAGTACCTGGAAGAGGTGGCCCGGGCCGATGTGGCCCTTTTCGACAAGACCGGCACCCTGACCCTGGGCCGGCCCGTGGTCGAGGCCGTGATCCCGGCCGACGGGGTGGGCGAGGCCGAGGTCCTGGGCTGCGCCGCCTGCCTGGAGCGCCACTGCAACCATCCGCTGGCCACGGCCGTGCTGGACGCCGCCAGGGCGGCCGGCGTCGAGGCGCGGTTGGCCGATTCCCTGACCGCCGAGGCGGGGCTGGGGCTTCGGGGGGAACTGGACGGCCAGGTGGTGGAAGTGGGCAGCCCGGAGATGATGGGCGGGGCCGCCGCCTTGCCGCCGCGTCTGGCCGAATGCCTGGAGGCGATGTACGCCCGGGGGGCCACGGGACTGGTGGTGCGAAAGGGCGGGGCGGTCATGGGCCTGCTCGCCGTGTCCGATACCGTGAAGGACGAGGCGGCCGCCGCCGTGGCCGGGCTGCGCGGCCTGGGGCTTTCCACCGTGGGCATCCTGTCCGGGGACCACGACAAGGCCGTGGCCACCCTGGCCGGCCGGATCGGGGTTTCCGACGTCTGGTCCGGGCTCAAGCCCAAGGACAAGCTCGACATCCTGGCCGACTTCCAGAAGAGGGGCCGGCGAGTGCTGTTCGTTGGCGACGGCGTCAACGACGCCCCGGCCCTGGCGAGAGCCAATGTGGGCGTGGCCATGGGCGCGGCCGGCTCGGATGTGGCCCTGGAAACCGCCGACATTGCCCTGGCCAACGACGACCTTGGCCGGCTGCCGTTTTTGGTCTATCTTGGCCGACGCATGACCAAAATGATCGCCGTCAACATCGGTCTGGGGCTTTTTTTCAACTCCGTGGCCATCCTCGGCAGCGGCTACGGCCTGCTCTCGCCGGTGGCGGCGGCGCTTTTCCACAACATCGGCTCCATCGTGGTGGTCCTGTCCTCGGCCAGCCTGGCGTTTACCGCCGAGCCGGCCGTGGCCGCCGCCAAACGGTAAGGCATGGAAAACGAACAGCTCACGCGCCTGCTTATTGAATTCTACGAGAAGTTTTCCTCGTGGGAGCATGGCGTGGTCAAGGAATCGGGGCTTTCGCTGCCCCAGATGCACACGCTGGAGATCCTCGGGGCCGACGGCGACCTGCGCATGACGGAGCTGGCCGCCAAGATGGGCATCACCACCGGGTCGCTGACCGTGCTGGTGGACCGGCTGGAACGGGGCGGGTTTGTGGCCCGCAAACCCCACGAAACCGACCGCCGTTCCATCCGGGTGGGACTGACTCCCGAGGGCGGGCGGCTTTTCGCCGAACACCACAAGCTCCACGACCAGCTCACCCAGGAGATCCTGTGCGCCCTGTCCCCGGAGGAGGCCGGACTCTTCGCGGCCATGCTGGCCAGGATCACCGCCTGCTTTTGACGCGTCCGGCCGCCGCCCCATGGCGGCCGGACGTTTTTTGCGTCCGGCCCTGTCCCGCGCCCTTGTGATTCTCCAAGGCCTGATGCTAGTGTCGGGCTATGGATACTCTCCGGGATGGGGCGACGCCAGGCGAGGACAGCCTGGACGATGGGGCGGCCTTGCTGGAGGCCGCGCCCGACCGCGAGGCGCTTCTTGGCGTGGCGGCCCGGATCGTGCGCCGTGTCTCGGGCTGCGACGCCGTGGGCATCCGCCTGCGCCAGGGCGACGACTATCCCTATTTCGTGGCTGACGGCTTTGCCGCCGGTTTCGTCGCCGCTGAAACGTCGCTGTGCGGGAGCCCTGGGGAGGCCGCCGATCCGGCCGGCCGCCCCATGCTCGAATGCATGTGCGGCGCGGTCATTCAAGGCCGCGTTGATCCCCGCCAGCCCTACATCACGGCTTTTGGCAGTTTTTTCACCGGCTCCACCACAAGGCTCCTGGCCCAGGCCGGCTCCCTGCCGCCCGGGACCCGCAACCGCTGCAACGCCGCCGGCTACGAGACCGTGGTCCTGGTTCCGCTGCGCGCCGCCGACACCACCCACGGCCTGCTCCAGGTCAATGACCGCCGGCCGGACAGACTGGACGCCCCGGCCGTGGCCCGGCTGGAGCGGCTGGCCGAGGGGCTGGCCATCCTGCTGTCGCATCAGGAGATGGCCGCTGCCCTGGCCGACTCCGAAGCCCGGCATCGGGCCATGTTTTTTTCCAACATCGCCATCAAGCTGCTGATCGATCCGGCCACCGGGCGCATCGTGGACGCCAATCCGGCCGCCTGCCGGTTTTACGGCTATTCCCTGGAGGACATCCAGCGCCTGTCCATCTGGGACATCAACGCGGCCGGCGAGGAGGCGACGCGCCAGGAGATGGCCCTGACCGGCGACGATGAGCGGCGGTTTTTCCGCTTCCGGCACAGGCTGGCCGGCGGCGAGGTGCGCGAGGTGGAGGTCTACACCGGGCCGGTGGAGTATCTGGGGCGCAAGCTCCTGTTCTCCATCATCCACGACGTCACCGAGCGGGTGCGGGCCGAGGAGGCCCGGGACCGGGTGGAGCAGATGCTGCGCCACGACCTGCGCTCGCCCCTGGCCGGCATCGCCGGGCTGGCCGGGCACCTGGCCGAGGGGGAACTCACCGACAAACAGCGGGAAATTGCCGTCGTCATCCGGGAAACCGCCTCGGGCCTGGGCGACATGGTGTCCCGCAACCTCGACCTGTGCCGCATCGAACAGGGACGCTACGAACTGCGGCCCCAGCCCGTGGCCCTGGCCGCGCTGCTGCGCCGCCAGGCCTCCCTGGCCGCCCCCCTGGCCCGGCGGCGGCAGGCCGAACTGGCCTTTGGGCCGGGCTTTCGGGAGGACGACGACGGCCCCCTGGCCGCCGGCGAGGAAGGGCTGCTGAGTACGGCTTTTTCCAATCTTGTCACCAACGCCCTGGAAGCCGCGCCCCCGGGCACGGTCGTCACCCTGTCCCTGGCCGTGGAGGCCGGCGCGGCCGTGGCCGGCGTCCACAACCACGGGGTCATTCCCGCCGGCATCCGCGGGCGTTTCGCCGCCAAATATGCCACCAGCGGCAAGCCCGGCGGCACCGGCCTTGGGGCCTACATCGCCCGCACCATTGCCCGGTTGCACGGCGGCGAACTGCATTGGGAGACCGATGAGGCGGCCGGCACCCATATCCGGGTGCGCCTGCCCCTTTACCGCGAATCTTCCGGCTCTCCGGTCGCCTGATCGTCCAGGGCGGCGAAAACGTCCCCCATTTCCGTAAACGCGCCCAGATCCTGGCAGCTCGGCCCGGTTTCGGGCGCGGGCCGGCCCGTGACGGCCAGGATGGCCGCCTCGGCCAGGGCCAGTTCCTCGGCGATGTTCGGGGCATGGAGATAGGGCAGGCGGTTGCCGGCCATGATGAGCGTTTCGTAATTGCTCTTGGCCAGGGCTTCTTCCTGGAGCCTGGCCCGGCGCAGTTGGGCGAGAAGCCGGGCTTGCCTGGCCATGAGCGCCGGCAGGGGCAGGGCGTTTCCCGGCAGATCGGCCAGGAAACGACAGAGAAAACGCACCACGGGACCGGCTTTTTCCGGGTCCGGGCGCACGGACGGCAGGCGTTTGAGGCAATTGCCGAAAAAGGCCAATGCCCCCCGGGACCAGACCGGCCCGATCTGGCGGGCGTCGGCGGCCAGACGCCGGCCCAGGCCGGGATAGGCGGCCTCGATGGCCTGCCGGGCCGCCGCCGGCAGGGTGCGGTGGGGGGCCAGCCGGGCCACGAGCCGGGCCGCCTGGTCGGCCTCCAGGACCGGCAGGGGCACGACTTCGCCGTCGGGCAGCAGGGCGGCCGGACGCGGCCCCAGTCCGGCCAGGGCCTCGGCCAGGGCCGGCAGGTCGGCCGGCTCCAGGGCAGCCTGGGCCATGGCCTCTTCCAGCTCCAGGGCGGTGGCCCGGCCCGGGAAGAGGAGCAATTCCAAAAGCGGCGCGGCTTGGGGATCGTCCTCGTCGGCGGCCAGGGCGGCGATGGCGGCCGGGGACAGCTCGCCGTGGGTGGAGCGGATGCAGTGCAGGGCGGCCTCGTCCTGGGGAAGACCCCTTTCAAGGATGTCGGCAATGGCCCGGGCGAGCGGGGCGATGGCGTGGGAAGGCATGTTTTTTCCTGTCTTGCCTGCCGCGCGAAGAAGGACGATTGACAGGCGGTGTGGAATATTATTAACAAATTCCGTAATTGGAACGCTCAAATCCGTGGCGGGCCAAGGCGGAAAGACCCCGACCGACACCTGTGTTACCCGGCCGCCGCAGCGGCGACAAGGCTTGCCCATGCCACCGAAGATGGACTTCGACAGTTACGACGTCGGCCCCTTTTTCGACGAGATGTTCACCCCCGACGGCCAGCCGCGCCACGGCTGCCGGATGCTCCACGACAAGATCGCCTCCCTGCCGCCGGGCGAGATCCTGGCCAGGCAGGCCGCCGCCGAACAGGCCTTCTACGACATGGGCATCACCTTTACCGTCTACGGCCACGAGGAAGGGACCGAGAAGATCTTTCCCTTCGACATCATCCCCCGCATCATCGAGGCCGCCGAATGGGACGCGCTCGAGCGCGGGCTCATCCAGCGCATCCGGGCGCTGAACCTGTTTATCGACGACGTCTACCACAAAGGGCGCATCATGGCCGACGGCGTGGTGCCGCGCGCCGTGGTGGAATCGTCTTCGGGCTATTTCAAGGAGTGCCAGGGACTTAACCCGCCGCACGGCGTGTGGTGCCACATCACCGGCTCGGATCTCATCCGCGACGAGTCCGGCCGGTTCATGGTGCTCGAAGACAATCTGCGCTGCCCGTCGGGCGTGTCCTACGTCCTGGCCAACCGGCGCATCCTCAAGCGCACCTTCCCCCAGGTCTTCGAGGCCATCGACATCCGACCCGTGGACGACTACGCGCCGCTTTTGCTCGACATGCTCCACGCCATCGCGCCCCAGGCGGCCAACCGGCCCACGGCCGCGCTGCTCACTCCCGGCGTCTACAACTCGGCCTATTTCGAGCACACCTTCCTGGCCCAGCAGGCCGGCATCGAGCTGGTCGAGGGCCGCGATCTGGTCGTGGCCGACGGCTACGTCCACATGCGCACCACCAAGGGGCTCAAGCGGGTGGACGTGCTCTACCGCCGGGTGGGCGAGGATTTCCTCGATCCGCAGGTCTTCCGTCCCGATTCGCTTTTGGGCGTCCCCGGCATCATGGAGGTCTACAAGGCCGGCCGGGTGGCCATGGCCAACGCCCCGGGCACGGGCGTGGCCGACGACAAGGTGGTGTATGCCTACGTGCCGCGCATGATCCGCTACTACCTGGGCGAGGAGCCGCTCATCGACAACGTCGAGACGTTTTTGTGCTGGGAGGACAAGGCCAGAAAGCACGTGCTGGCTAACCTCGACACGATGGTGGTCAAGGCGGCGGCGGAATCCGGCGGCTACGGCATGTTGGTCGGGCCGGCGGCCACCCCCGAGGAGCGCGAGGCCTTTGCCGCCAAGATCGAGGCCGATCCGCGCAACTACATCGCCCAGCCCACCGTCAGCCTGTCGCGCGCCCCGGTCATCGTGGACGACCATTTCGAGGGCCGCCACGTCGATCTGCGCCCCTATATCCTCTACGGCGACGACATCCGGGTGATTCCCGGCGGCCTGACCCGGGTGGCGCTGCGGCGCGGGTCGCTGGTGGTCAATTCCTCCCAGGGCGGCGGCAGCAAGGACACCTGGGTGCTGGGTCCTGGCGCTGCGGCCAGAGGCTAGTCTTTTTGCTTTAATTTCAAGGAGCGCCGCATGTTAAGCCGCGTGGCCGACGCCATCTACTGGATGAGCCGCTATCTGGAGCGGGCCGAGAACATCGCCCGGTTCCTCGACGTCAACTGGCACCTCACCCTGGACACCCCGGGCGGGCGGGGCGAGCAGTGGATGCCGCTGGTCTCGGCCATGGGCGACTTTGACCTGTTCGCCGCCCGGGGGCTGTCCGGAGACCGCGAAACCATCATCCGCTTCCTGGCCTTTGATCCGGAGTACCCCAATTCCATCGTGAGCTGCCTGGGCCGGGCCCGGGACAACGCCCGCACCATCCGCGAGATCATCCCCACCGAGATGTGGGAGCAGATCAACACCTTCTACCATCTGGTGCGCGAGGCGGCCAAGGGCTGCGACGCCGTGCTCAACAACCCCTACCACTTCTGCGACGAGGTCAAGCGCCGCGACCTGACGATAAGCGGCATCGCCGGCGACGCCATGAGCCACGACGAGGCCTGGGACTTCTTCCGCCTGGGCAGGCTGCTGGAGCGCGCCGATAAGACCTCGCGCATCCTCGACGTCAAGTACTTCATCCTGTTGCCGCACCCCACCGACGTCGGCTCCAACCTCGACTACGTGCAGTGGGCGGCGCTTCTAAAAGCCATCAGCGCCCTGGAGGCCTACCGCCGCCGCCATGGGCGCATCCAGCCCGAGCGCATCGTGGAATTTCTGCTGCTCGACCACGATTTCCCCCGCTCGGTCCTGTGGTCGCTGATACGGGCCCAGCAGTGCCTGCACGCCATCACCGGCACGCCCATGGGCTATTTCGCCAATCCGGCCGAAAAGCGCATCGGCCAGCTGTGCGGGGATCTGGCCTATATGAGCGTGGAGGACGTGGTGGCCAAGGGCTTGCATGAGTTCACCGACAACCTGCAAACCCGCATGAACCATGTGGACGAGGCGGTTTTCGCCACCTTCTTCTCCACGTTTCCGGCTATTGACGGGGCCTGCCAACAGTGACAAAGGGACGGCCATGACATTTTGCCTCGGCATCACCGTAGAGGAAGGCCTGGTCGGCATCGCCGATACCCGCATCACCTCCGGCAACGAACTGACCAGCGCCCACAAGGTCACCACCTACCAGAACGGGCAGGGGGCCTTTTTCCTCATGACCTCGGGGCTTCGCTCGGTGCGCGACAAGACGCTCACCTATTTCGAAGAGGCCATGGAAACCTGCGCCAAGCCCCTGGACAAGCTCTACAAGGTCGTCAACGCCTTTGCCGCCGAACTGCGCAAGGTCGCCGTCGAGGACAAGGCCTTTTTGGCCGAGTCCGGCCTGGGGTTCAATCTCCATGTGCTCCTTGGCGGCCAGATGTCCGGGGACGCCACCCACAAGCTCTACCTCATCTATCCCGAGGGCAACTGGGTGGAGGTGAGCCAGGGCACGCCCTACCACATCATCGGGGAGGGGGGCTACGGCAAGCCCGTCCTCGACCGCACGCTCAAATACTCCGATCCGCTGCGCATGGCGCTGAAGGTCGGCTGCCTGGCCTTTGACTCCACCCGCATCAGCGCCTCGGACGTGGATTTCCCCATCGACGTGGTGCTCTACCACAAAAGCGGCCTGGAGCTGGTCCAGCACCGCTACGAAAAGGAAGACCTGGCCGACATCTCGGCCTGGTGGCAGGAGCACCTGCGCGGCCTGGTCCACGACCTGCCCTCGGAATGGATCGACACCGTGGCTTCCAAGCTGAAAAAGGTTTGCGGGAAGTCCGGCTGCCTGACCGAATCGGCCTGATCCCGTGCGCTGCCGCATCGTCCACCGCACGCGTTACGACTACGGGCGCGAGGTCTTTCTGGAGCCGCACCTGCTGCGCCTCGTCCCCCGGGGCGACGCCGCCCAGCGGCTGCTGGCCTTTGCCGCCGCCATCGAGCCCGAGCCGGCCGGCCGGACTTTAGTCACCGACGCCTGGGGCAACACCGTCCTGTCGGTCTGGTTTTCCGGCCTCACCGACCATCTGACCGTGACCACCGAGGCCACGGTGGCGACCCTTCGCGACAACCCCTTCGACTATCTCATTGAAACGCCCCGGGCCGTGCTGCCCGTGCCCCTTGGGCCGGGAGAGGCCTGGCTGGCCGGAGACTGCCTGGCGCCGGTGGCCGGGGCCGCCTCCCGGACAGCCGGACTGGCCCAGGCCATCCTTGCCGATGGTGCGACCACGCCCCAGACCTTCGCCATGGAGCTGCTTGGCCGGATGCACGCCCGGCTGGCCACCTCCGTGCGCCTGGAACCGGGCCTCATGGACCCGGACACGGTCCTGGCCAGGAGGAAAGGGGCCTGCCGCGACCTGGCCATGGTCTTTGTCGCCGCCTGCCGCCAGGTCGGCATCCCGGCCCGGTTCGTCAGCGGCTACCACGAGGGCGACCCGGACGGCGACGAGCGCGACCTGCACGCCTGGGCCGAGGCCTATCTGCCCGGCGGCGGCTGGCGCGGCTTCGATCCTTCCCTGGGCCTGGCCGTCACCGACCGCCACGTGGTCCTGGCCGCCGCTCCCCTGCCCGACGCCGCCGCGCCGGTCACCGGCTCCTTCCGGGGCGCCGCCGCCGCCGCCCGCCTGAGCCACGCCATCGCCCTTGAGGTCTCGCCTGCGAACGGATAGCCCTATTTTTGGGGTTGGGCTTCGAGGCAGGCTGCGCTATGCTGCGGGCCGGATGAATAACGGGGTCTGCATGAGGCGTTTAATGCGTGCGTCCTTTGTCTGGCGGCTGGTGGCCACCTTTGCCGTTCTGGTTGTTTTCGGGGGAGCGGATGTTTGGGCTGCGGCCCTGGACCTGACGCCCGAGGAAAAATCCTTCATCGAGTCCCATCCCGTGGTTACGGTCAGCGACGTGGATTGGCCGCCGTTGTCCATCGTGGCCGACGGCCGGCAGCAGGGCCTTTTCCACGATTATTATGGGCTCATCGCCCAGCGCACGGGCCTGGCCTTCCGGTTCCAGACATTGGGCGACGGGCTGGATTTTCAGCTCGTCCTGGACGCCCTGCGCGACAAACGCATCGATCTTGTGGACGGCACCGGCAAGACCGCCGACCGCGCCACCTATGCCCTGTTCGCCGGACCCTACTGGCAGTTCCCCCTGGCCGTGGCCGCCCGGGACGACGCCGCGGCCTGGTCCCTGGAGACCCTGGCCGGCAAGCGCGTGGCCGTGGCCCGGGGCTCTACGGCCGAGGAGTACCTGCGGGAAAAGGCCCCGGGCCTGGAACTCGTCGAGACCGCCGACCCCTATGCCGCCCTGTCGCTGGTGGCCACCCACAAGGCCGACGCCGCCGTGGAGAACATGGCCGTGGCCTCCTACGCCATCCGCAAGTCGGGCTTGGCCAACGTCAAGATTTCCGGGCTGCTGGACTACCAGTTCAAGATCTACTCCCTGGTGCGCAACGACTGGCCGCTTCTGGCGTCCATCCTGCAAAAAGCCCATGAATCGGTGACGGAATCGGAAAAGGCCGCGCTGCTCTCCCGCTGGCTGCCGCTGTACAAGGCCGGAACCCAGGCCGGCGAGGCCGTGGCCGAGGTCATGGGCAAGCCGGCCGACACGCACACGGGGCTGACCTTCACGGATCGGGAAAAAGACTATCTGGCCCGCAAGAAAGCCCTGTCCTTTTGCGTGGACCCGGATTGGGCCCCCATCGAGCGCATCGACGAAAACGGCCGCCACGTCGGCATCGCCGCCGATCTGCTGGGCGTTATGAGCGAGCGCCTGGGCGTGCCCGTGGTGCTCGTGCCCACCAGTTCCTGGAGCCAGAGCCTGTCCGCCGTGCGCGAGCACCGCTGCGATTTCCTGCCGGCCGCCGGCGACACCAAGCAGCGGCGGCGTTTCCTCCATTTCACCACGCCCTACCTGCGCTTCCCCATGGTGGTGGCCACCCTGGCCAAGACGCCCTTCATCGACGATCCGGCCGGACTGTCCGGCAAGGATCTGGGCGTGGTCAACGGCTACTCCAGCCTGGACATCCTGCGTTCCAAATACCCGGAAATGCGGCTGGTGGAGGTGCCAAGCGTCACCGAGGGGCTGCGGCTCGTGGCCGACGGCAAGCTCTACGGCTACATCGACACCGTTCCGGCCATCAGCCAGGCCATCGCCAAGGACCATTTCAGCGACCTCAAGATCGCCGGCCGCCTCGACGCCCAGCTCGACCTGGCCGTGGCCAGCCGCGACGACGAACCGGAACTGGCCTCGCTGTTCCAAAAGGCCGTCAACACCCTGACCAAGGCCGAAACCGAGGCCGTCATCAAGAAGTGGGTGGCCGTCACCTTCGAGGAAAGCTTCGACTACACCCGGTTCTGGAAGGCCCTGGCCATCGCCGCCGTGGTCCTGGCCGTCATCGTCTGGTGGAACCGCAAGCTCGCCCGGCTCAACCGGGCCATCCGCCAGGCTCACGAGGATCTCGACGTCGCCAACCACGACATGGCCGCGCTGCTCGACAACGCCGGCCAGGGGTTTTTATCGGTGAACCGCGACGGCCTGGTCGGGCCACAGTTCAGCCAGGAGTGCCGGACGATTTTCGGCGGCGACATCGAGGGCCGCAACGTCGCCGAGCTGCTTTTCCCGGATGACCCGGCCGGCCGGGAGGCCCTTGGCGTCAACATCCGAAGGGTGGCCGACGAGGCCGACGCCTACCGCCGCGACCTCTACCTGTCGCTCATGCAAAAGGCCGCCCAGCTTGGCGGACGCGCCCTGCGCCTGGCCTACCGCGCCCTGGACGGGGGGCGGCTCATGTTCGTCATCACCGACGTCACCGACGAGGCGCGCCTCAAGGACGCCGTGGCCCGGGAGCGCAACCGCCTGGCCTGCGTGGTGGCGGCGGTGCGGGAGCAGCGCGACTTTTTCGCCGTTCTTGACAGCTTCGCCGGATTCCGGGAGTCAGGACAGGCCTTCGTGTCCGGGGCCGCCGACGGCCGGGCCGCCCTGGAGTCCGTGTATCGGCAGGTGCACACCTTCAAGGGCTTGTTTCTGCAGCTGGAATGCGCCCATGTCGCCGCCGCCCTGGATGCCGTGGAAACGCGGCTGACCGGCCTGGCCCGGGAGGATATGCCCCAGGCCTCGGCCGTGGCCGAGGCCCTGGCCGATCCCGAGGTGGACGCGGCCCTTGACCGGGATATCGCCGTGGTGCGCAGCGCCCTGGGCGAGGAATTTTTCGATCGCCGGGGCGAGATCTGCCTGGGCGCGGATCTGGCCGAAGCCCTGGCCGAACTGGCCGACCGGCTGCTTTCGCGCCTGGACGATCTGCCGCTCGGCGAACGGGACCGCACGGTGCTGGCCGCCGCCCGCACCTTGCGCCATGTGGACGTGAAAAAGCTGCTGGCCGCCTATCCGCGCCTGGCCGCCCGCCTGGCCGCCGGCCAGGGCAAGCTCCTGGCCCCCTTTGCCGTGGAAGGCGAAGCCGTGGCCGTTGATCCCGACCGTCTGGACGCCCTGGCCAAGGCTCTGGTCCACGCCTTTCGCAACGCCGTGGACCATGGTCTGGAAACGCCGGCCGAGCGGGCCGAGGCCGGCAAGGACGAAACCGGCGTCATCCGCTGCCGGGTCGCGGCCGAAAACAGCCGGCTCGTCATCGAGGTGGCCGACGACGGCCGGGGCGTGGACGTGGAAGCCGTGCGTTCCCGGGCCTTCGAGGTCGGCCTGGCCGGGGCTGAGGAGTTGGCCGCCATGGACGACGCGGCCGTGACCGAACTGCTTTTCCGCGACGGATTTTCCTCGCGCCGCAGCATCGGAGAACTCTCCGGGCGCGGCGTGGGGCTGGCCGCCGTGCGGGCCGAGGCCCAGCTCCTGGGCGGGGCGGCCGTTTTGATCAGCGAACCCGGGCGCGGCACGCGCCTTCGCGTCGAGGTTCCCCTGCTCGACGCCTAAGTTTGACTTTCGGGAGACGTTATGACCGAACAACTGGACCTCAAGGCCTTCCTCGACGCCCTGGCCACGCGCACCCGCGCGTTTTTCGCCGAGGAGCTGGCCATCGCCGTCAAGGAGCCCGTCTACCACTTCGACGACGTGCAAAAGCTTGACCTGCGCCATCTGACCGCCATTTTGAGCGCCACCGGGCAGCTCAAGCTCTATCTGGCCTACAGCTTCGACGCGGCCCTTATTGACGCGGCTTTTGCCGCCTACACAGCCGACCTCGACATCGCCGAGGACGAGCGCGACGACGCCATCCAGGAAACCGCCGGCGACATCATCAACATCATCGTGGGCAACGCCCTGGCCGACGTGGCCGCCGCCGGCCGGGCCATCGCCCTGTCGCCGCCGATTATCCTCACCGAAGCCAAATCCGTGATGCGCCACCGCGGGGCCAAGTTCGCCTCGGCCGAGCTTGCCGCCCAGGCCGGCTCCCTGGCCATCCACCTCATCGGTCCGGGCGAACTCTTTGACGACGCCCTTGAATATGTGAAGGAGTAAGGCATGAGATCCCTGCGAATCCTGGTGGTGGACGACTCCGGCCTCACCGTGAAGAAAATGGCCAAACTCCTGGAAGAACTCGGACATCAGGTCGTGGGCATGGCCTCCACCGGCCAGCAGGCCGTGGACGTCTATGCCGAGGCCGCCCCCGACGTCACCACCATGGACATCACCATGCCCGACATGGACGGCATCGAGGCCACCCGCCGCATCCTGGCCGTCCACCCCGGAGCCTGCATCGTCATCGTCACCTCCCACGGCCAGGAGCAGATGGTCATGGACGCCATCGAGGCCGGGGCCAAGGGCTACATCCTAAAGCCCGTCAAACAGGAAAAACTGGCCGAGACCCTGGAAACGGTGGCGGCGAAATACTTGTGATGCAAAGCGGTTCCATGCTCGAAAGCGCGCTGTTAAAGACGCACTTCGACGTTATTCCCTTCGGCATCTATGTCGTGGACGTGGCCACCTACGAGGTGGTCTTCCTCAACCGCCACTCCCGGGACGCCCTCGGGCCGGCCGAGGGCGGCAAGTGCTACAAGGTGGTCTACGACAACGACGCGCCCTGCCTGCATTGCCGCATCCCGGAGCTGATCACTCCGGCCGGCCTGCCAAACGGCCGTACCGCCGTGTACGATCTCTACAACGAACGCGACGAGCGCTGGGCCCAGATCCAGGAAAAGGCCATGGGCTGGCCCGACGGCCGGGTTGTCAAGTACGCCATCGCCGTGGACATCTCCGAGCTCAAGGAAACCCAGAACCGCCTGGCCGAGGCCCACGCGGAACTGGCCATCCGCAACAAGGAGCTGGCCGGCCAGAACATGCTGCTGCGCCAGAACATGGATCTTCGTGAACACGTGGACCGCATCGCCCGCCATGATCTCAAGGCGCCGCTGTCCGCGCTCATCGGCTTGCCCCAGGTGCTGCTGGAAAATTACGACCTGCCCCCCGAGGCGGCCCACATCGTGTCGCTCATGGAGCAGGCCGCCCATTCCATGCTCGACATGCTCAACCAGTCGCTGGTGCTCTACCGGCTGGAAACCGGCGAGTTCGTGCTGTCCCCCCGGCCGGTGGATCTGGTCGATCTGGCCGTGCGCACCTGTTCGCGGTTGGCTTCCATGCCCATGGCCCGGGGGCGGCGGCTGCATGCCGCCCTGGCCGGCGGCCCCGTGCCGGCCGGGGCCAGGGTGGAAATTCCCGGCGACGATCTGCTTTTGGGGCCCATGCTCCAAAATCTGGTCGTCAATGCCCTGGAAGCCTCGCCCGAGGGCGGCGACGTGGAAGTGGACGTCGTTCCCGGGCCGGAGAGCGTACGCCTTGTGGTCCGCAACCAGGGGGAGGTGCCTGCCGCCATCCGCGACCGGATGTTTGACAAGTACGTCACCCTGGGCAAACGCTCCGGCACCGGCCTTGGCGCCTATTCCGCCGCCCTGGCCGCCAAGGCCCACGGCGGGACCATTGAACTTGACGCCGGCGTCCCGGGCCATACCGCCGTGATCGTGACCCTGCCCCGCGGCGGAGCTACCTCGTGATGATGGAAAACGCCCTTTTCGAGAGCCATTTCGATCTCATTCCCTTCGGCATCTATGTGGTGGACGCCGCCACCTGGCGCATCGTCTACAGCAATCGGGCCTTTTACGAGCATTTCGGCAACCATGCCGGCGAACTGTGCCATGAAGCCCTCTACGAGCGGGCCGAGCCCTGTCCCTGGTGCCGCCTGGGCGAACTGCTCACGCCCCAGGGCCTGCCCAGCGGCGAAACCCGTGTTTTCGAGCACTTCAACGAGTCCGACGACCGCTGGTACCAGATGCAGGTCCGGGCCATGACTTGGCCCGACGGCCGGGTGGTGCGCTACGCCATCGGCGTCGACATCTCCGAACTCAAGGACACCCAGAACCAACTGGCCGAGGCCCACGCCCGGCTCGCGCTGACCAACATCGAGCTGGCCCGCCTGTCCACCACCGACATGCTCACCGGACTGGCCAACCGCCAGCACACCGAGCATCTGCTGCTGGCCGGCCTCGAAGCCCAGGCCCGCCAGGGGGAGCGGCTGAGTCTCATCATGTTCGACATCGACCACTTCAAGGCCGTCAACGACCGGTACGGACACCTGCGCGGCGACGAGGTCTTGCGCGCCCTGGCCGATCTGCTGCGTCGGGTCGTGCCCCAAGGCCTGGGTGTGGGCCGGTGGGGCGGCGAGGAATTCCTCATCTGCTGTCCCGGCCTGGGCCTGGCCGAGGCCTGCGTCCTGGCCGAGAAGCTGCGTCTGGAGGTGGCCGGCCTCGGTCTGGCGGAAGTGGGCCGTCTCACCTGCAGCTTCGGCGTGGCCCAGGCCCAGGCGGGAGAGTCGGCCGAAAGCTTGCTGGCCCGGGCCGACAACGCCCTCTACGCGGCCAAGGGCCTGGGCCGCGACCGGGTGGAAACGGGCTGAGCCGGCACGATTGTCGGCCGGCCGGGCTTTCCTGACCAGAGCACGCGAAAAACCGGCTCCCCGACGTCTCCCGCGCCTTCCCCACCGCGTCGCGGTCATCCATTTTCCCCAAAGGCCGTTTTTTCCGCCAAGTCCGGCGTTGCCGCCCCGTTTTGTCCAACTCGCCGGGCCAAGTCCGGTCCGGCATCTTTACCTGCCGTCACAAAGTCTCTATTGCAGGGGCCTTGCGGCTGAAGCGTCCCGCGGCGGGGTCGCCCGGCTCCACCCTCGACGCCACAGGAAGGCAATAATGGAAACGAAATTGGCCAATCCCGCGCCCCTGGGACTCATGGGCTTCGGCATGACCACCATCCTGCTCAACATCCACAACGCCGGATGGTTTCCCGTGGGTTCCATGGTGCTGGCCATGGGCATCTTCTACGGCGGCGTGGCCCAGGTCATCGCCGGGATCATGGAATTCAAGAAAGGCAACACCTTCGGACTGACGGCCTTTGCCAGCTACGGCCTGTTCTGGCTGACCCTGGCCGGGCTCATCATGATGCCCAAGATGGGGCTGGCCGAACCGACGCCCCATGCCTTCATGGGCTGGTATCTGTTCTTGTGGGGGCTTTTCACGTTGTTCATGTTCTTCGGGACATTGCGGGGTTCGCTGGTCCTGCGGTTCATCTTCGGCTCGCTGACGGTGCTGTTTTTCCTGCTGGCCCTGCGGGACTGGCTGGGGTCCGAAGCCATCGGCCGGCTGGCCGGTTACGAGGGCATCGTGTGCGGGGCCAGCGCCTGCTATCTGGCCATGGCCGAAGTGTTGGAAGAACAGTACGGCCGCAGAATTCTGCCCGTGGGCTAGGCGCCGGCTCGGGTCGGTCTTTCCGGAAGCCGCGTCGGTCTGGCGCGGCTTTCGCTTTTCTACGTCCGTGGAGCGGCGGCGACCGGCGTCGACCTGGCGTGCCGGATGGCGGCGGCGGCCTCTTCCAGGGCTTTCTGGAGGGCCAGCCTCGTCTCGTGGGCAGCCTCGGCGTCGTGTCGGCGAAGCTGGTCTTCCAGTTGCCCGGCCAGTCGCCGGGCGGCTTCCGCGCCCACCGCGCCGGCCACGTTCTTGAGCGAATGGGCGGACAGGGCGGCCTCGTCCCAGTTTTCCCCATCGCTGCACAGCCGGATCAGCCGCAGTTTGCGGGGGTACTGGCGCAGGAAATCCTCTTCCACTTCGGCCAGCAAGTCTTCGTCGCCGCCCAGGCGGCGCAGGGCCGCTTCGCGCTCCAGGACGGCGGCGGCCTGGGGCGGGGGGGCCTTGGCCGGCTCCGGGGCGGCAGGTCCGGTCCCGCCGGCCGCCACACGGGCCAGGAGTTCGGCCAGGAGCGCGAAATCCAGGGGCTTGGGCAAAAACTCCGTCATGCCGGCGGCCAGGCAGCGCTCCATGGAGCCGGCCAGGGCATGGGCGGTCATGGCCGCCACGGGCACGGTGCGGTTGGCCTCGCCGGCCAGGCCCGCCCGCAACCGGCGGGTGGCCTCCATGCCGTCGAGTTCGGGCATCTCCACATCCATGAGCACCAGATCGAAGGTTTCGCGGCCAAGGCATTCCAGGGCGCGCGCGCCGTTGGCGGCGACGGTGGCCTGGTGGCCCCGGCGGCTTAAAAAGGTGGTCGCCACCTTGACGTTGATCGGGTTGTCCTCGGCCACCAGTACGCGCAGGGGTCTGGTGTCGGCCTTGGGCGCGGCCACCGGGGTTCGGGCAGGCTCGATCGGCACGACCCGGGCCTGGGCGAGGCGCAATCGGACCCGAAAGACCGTGCCCTGGCCCGGGACGCTGTCCACGGCGATCTCGCCGCCCATGCTGCGGGTCAGTTCGCGGCAGATGGCCAGCCCCAGCCCCGTGCCGCCGAAGTTCAGGGCCACGGTGCGGTCGGCCTGGGTGAACATGTCGAAGATGCGTTCCAGACGGTCCGGGGCGATGCCGATGCCGGTGTCGGCCAC
Organism: Pseudomonadota bacterium; assembly: GCA_023435825.1. Taxonomy (GTDB): domain Bacteria; phylum Desulfobacterota; class Desulfovibrionia; order Desulfovibrionales; family Desulfovibrionaceae; genus Solidesulfovibrio. The sequence continues at coordinate 17,603 of JAEZMB010000057.1, forward strand.
GGCCAGCTCCAACTGGCCGGGGTCGCCGTCCGGGGCGGCGACGGTGACGGTGACGCCGCCTTCCCGGGTGAATTTGACGGCATTGCCCACGAGGTTGAGCAGGATCTGCCGCACCCGCCCCTGGTCGCCCCGGACGTGGCGGGGGGTGTTCGGGGCCACGGCCAGGGTGAGGAAAAGGCCCTTGCGGGCGGCCTGGGGGCGCAGGGTGCGGGCCACGCCGGCCAGGGTGCGGCGCAGATCGAAGTCCTGGATGACCAGCTCCAGCCCCTTGGCCTCGATGCGCGACAGGTCCAGGACGTCGTTGATGATGCCCAGCAGGTTGCCGGCGGCTTCCCGGGCGGTTTCCAGGGCATCGCGCTGCTGGGGCGAAAGCTCGGTGCCCAGGGTCAGCTCGGTCATGCCGATGACGGCGTGCAGGGGCGTGCGGATCTCGTGGCTCATTTTCGCCAGGAAATCGCTTTTGGCCCGGTTGGCGGTTTCAGCCGCCTCCTTGGCCTGGCGCAGGTCGGCCTCGATGGCCTTGACGTCGGTGATGTCGCGCACCACCGCGAAGTAGCGCAGGATGCCGTCCTGGCTTTCGGGGTGGCGATGCAGGCGCAAGGCCACCTGCAGGATCGAGCCGTCCTTGCGGCGGTATTCCTTTTCGAAAATGGCGGCGGCCCCCTTGGCGTCCACCTCGGCCAGGAGGCGTTCCTCGGCCTGGAGCCAGGCCTGGGGGGTGATGTCGCGGTAGGTCATTGCCGCCAGTTCGTCCGGGCCGTAGCCGGTCATCTCCTGGAACGCCGGGTTGGATTCCACCAGCCGGTAGTCGCTGGACAGCACGACAAAACCGTCGCCCATGCTGTCCAGGAGCAGCTTGTAGCGGGTGCGCGAGGCCAGGAGTTCGGCCTCGGAACGCTTGCGGCCGGTGATGTCGAGCAGCACGCCGATGACCCCGGCCGCGCGGCCGGCGACATCGTGGAAGCGGCTCTTGAAAACCACGACGCTGTGGACGGTCTGGTCGCGAAACAGGAGCGATGTTTCGTACTCGACGGTTTCGGCCTCGCCGGAGAGCACGGCCTGGTCGGTCTTGGCGCACAGCGCCGCCTGGGTCGGCAGTTCCAGTTCATGGACCGTGTGGCGGCGGATGCGGGCCAGGGGGCGGATGGCGCGCTCGTAGGCGGCGTTGCAGCCCAGGTAGCGGCCGTCGAGATCCTTGTAGAAGACCGGCACGGGGATGGCGTCGATGAGTTCCTGGGTGAAACGGATGCGTTCTTCGAGCTTGTCGGCCATGGCGTCCAGAGCCCGGCCCAGTTCGCCCATCTCGCCCTTGCCCCCGGCCAGCCCCGAGCGGCGGTCGAGGTTGCCGGCGGCCATGTCCTGGGCCATGGCCACGAACTGGCCCATGGGGCGAAGGAGAAAGACCCGGTTGAACAGCCAGGCGGCGGCCAGGGCCAGGGCCACGGCCAGGCCAAAAAGCAGCATGTCGCTCTGCCAGGCGCCGATGAGCAGGGCTTCGTGAACGGCCTGGGGCTGGCTTAAACGGATAAACAGCCGGCTCCCGCCAGGGGCGGCCACGGGCGCGAACACGGCGCGCTGCATCTCGTCGTCCGGTCCCTGGCCGGTCCAGATCAGACTCGACGCCTCGCTAAGGCGCGGCAAAATCACGTCCGCCCCGGCCACGGTCTTGCCGGCGGCCTGGGGTCGTGGCGGCCAGGTGGTCAGCACCGTCCCTGCTGCGGAGAAAAGACAGGCGCGGGCGGCCTCGGGCATCCGAATGTCCTGGAAGATGGCGGCGAACCAATCCGGGGCCAGGGTGATGGCGCACACGCCGACCACCTCGTCGTCCGGGCCGCGCACGGCCTGGGCCAGCACCAGGCCGGGCTTGCCGTCGATGGTGTCCGGGCCGAAGGCCATGACCGTGGACAGGGGGGCGTCCAGGGCCTGGCGCAGCCAGGGCCGGTCGCCCAGACGGCGCGTTGTCCCGGCCGGCAGGACCGAGGCTGCCGTCACCGTGCCGTCGGGGCGCACGAGAACCATGTCCTGGAAGGCCGGGAAGACGGCCAGGGCGTCGGTCAGCAGACGGCCGGCCTGGGCGGGGTCGCCGGATTTGATGACGGCAAGCCAGGTGACGCCGCGCAGGATGTTGGCGTAGCCCTCAAGGAGGCTTCGGGCGTTGCCGGCGGCCAGATCGGCGATGCTGTGCAGGCCCTGGTCCACGGCGATCCGGGCGGAGCGCTGCTTTTCCACGGCCGAGGCGACGTGGAGCGCCAGGACAGGGGCCAGGGTCAGCGTGACAAGCCACAGCAATCGCGTGCGCAGGCTTTCAAGCCGTCGCCAAGCCATGCCTGATACTCCGAACAATGGTGTACCGAGTTGCCCCAAGGCAAAATCCGCCAAGGAATTCTGTAAAGGACTTGCGGCAACAAGGCAAGGGACGGGGCCTTGTCAGGCGGCTGGCAGGCAGTGGCGGCCAGCAATAAACCCGACTGCGCCGAGGCGGTTTAAAATCACGTCCGTCGCCCCTCGGCTGGCAACGTAGGGTACAATGAAACACGACCGAGGCCCCGGTGCATCGTTGTAATGCAGCACCGGCCGGCCGCCAAGCATCAATCCGATCTTGCGCGGATCAATATCGAGCCAGGCTTCGATGACAATGCCGTGTTCGCACAACAGTTCGGCCCGGCGACGGGTGACGCGTCCGGCTCCGGCCACCACGATGCGGGGATGGAAGGGGTTGATGCGGGCCAGGCGTCGGGCCAGATAGCCGGCCTTGATGCGGAAAAAGGCTTCCGGGGCGTAGCGCGGATCGGTGCGCGAGAGCCGGCCCGGCGGATCGTTCCAGACCACAAGCGCCTCGGGCAGTTTGTCCATGACCACGCCGGCCTCCAGCCAGCGCAGCCATAGTTCGTAGTCCTCGGGGAAATCGCCCTGGCGGTAGCCGCCGTACAGGGCCGGCAGCTCCCGGCGAAACATCACCGTGGGATGGGGCAGGGGGGATTCCCGGAAGATGGCCTGGCGGATGGCTTCGGGCGTGGTCACCGTGTTACACCACTCGATATGGGCCAGATAGCCCCGGCAGGCCTCGGGATCGCCGCCGTAAGCCACCCGGCAGGAGACGAGCCCGATGTCGGGATGGGTGTCGAGGTGGCGGGCCTGGAGTTCCAGACGCTCGGGCAGGCAGACGTCGTCGGCGTCCAGACGGGCCACGTAGCGTCCCCGGGCGGCGGCCAGGCCGGCGCTCAGGGCGGCGGCGATGCCTTCGTGGGGCCGGGAGATGAGGCGGAAACGGCGGTCGCGGCCGGCCATGGCCGTGACGACGTCCCCGGTGGCCCCGCCGTCGTCGGAACCGTCGTCGACGACGAGGACTTCGAAATCCTCAAGTGTTTGGACGGCCAGGCTTTCCAAGGCGGCAGGCAGGACGGCGGCGGCGTTTCGCGCGGGCAGGACGACGGAAACCATGGGCCGTTCTAGCCGGGCCGACGGCGGCGGGCAAGGGACCGGCCGGGAAAGGGTGCAATGCGCCATTGCCCTGGCTGCGGGCATCTGTTAAAAAAACTTCCATATTCAAAGGGGGAGACGCCACTCGCCATGTCCGACCCGAAGATTCTGCTTGTCTCCGATAATCCCTGCCTGGCCGCGGCCGTGGTGCGCCATTGCGGTTCCCTGTCGGGGCTGGGGGCCGTCCAGATTCATGATCCCGGCGCGGCGGCGGACGCGCTTTGCCGCGGCGACGGCGACGGGGCGTTTTTGCTGTGCGTGGTGGATCTGACCCTGCCCGAGGAGGCCGTGCGCCGTCTGGCCGCCGCCTCGGCGGCCAGCGGCGTGCCCTGGCTGGCCGTGGCCGAGTGCTACCGGCCGGAATTCCGCAATATTTCCCAGGAACTCGACGCCATTGATTTCGTGGTGGCCGAGGCCGAGGACCCGGCTGCGGTGGCCCGGTATGTGGACCGGCTGCTGAAAAACCGCTCCGCCCGCATTCTTATCGTGGAAGACTCGGCCTTCATGCGCCTTTTTTTGCGCCGGCTGCTGCGCCGCTACCAGTTCCGGGTCCACATGGCCGCCTCGGCGGCCAAGGCCCTGGCCATCCTCGAACACCGGCCGGACATCGCGGCGGTCATCATCGACTACGACATGCCCGTGCAAAACGGCGTGGAGCTGACCCGCACCATTCGGCGGCGTTTTCGGCTGCGTGAAATCTGCCTGATCGGCATCTCGGGCAAGGCCCCGCGAGTCATCTCGGCTGAATTTCTCAAAAACGGCGGCGATGACTACCTGCACAAGCCCTTCGAGCGCGAGGAACTCTATTGCCGGGTGCTCCACGGCGTGGAAGCCGTGGAACGGATGCTCGAAATCAAGCGCCTGGAACGGCTGCGCCGCATGTTTTTGTCCATGCTGGCCCACGATCTCAAAAGCCCGGCTGGCGGCATCGTTGGCGCGGCCAATCTCATCCTCGACGGGGTGTGCGGCGAGATCGGCGGCGAAGTGCGCGAAATGGCGGCCGTCATCAGCCAGGCCGGCCGGAGGCTGTGTTCCCTGGCCTCCAACATGCAAGATCTCACCCGTCTGGAAACCGGCCGGCTCGAACCGGCCCTGGTCATGGCCCACCTCGACGCCCTGGCCCTGGAACGGGCCCGGCTGGCCGAAGCCACGGCCGCCGGCAAGTCCATCCGGGTGGAGACCCGTGCCCCGCAGTTGCCGCCCATGCACCTCGACCCCGACCTCATCGCCCGGGTGCTGGACAACCTGCTGTCCAACGCCGTGAAGTTTTCCCCGCCCGGCAGCCTCGTGCGCCTGTCCCTGCGTCAGGCCGGGGACGAGGTGGTGGTGCGGGTGGCCGACCAGGGGCCGGGCATTCTGGCCGAGGAACGCCACCGGTTGTTCAAGCCCTTCGAACGGCTCTCGGCCCGGCCCACGGCCGGGGAGAAGAGCCTGGGCCTGGGGCTGGCCATCGCCGAAGGCATCGTGGCCGCCCATGGCGGACGCATATGGGTGGAGTCCGAGCCCGGGCAGGGCGCGGCCTTCTGCTTCACCCTGCCCATGCCGATGGCGTTTGCCGATCAGGCCGACGCCTGCATCTGCTCGTAGACGTATTCCCGCACCGTGATGGTCCAAGCCCGGGGGGCGCGGCCGATGGCCGCGGCCAGCTTGGCGTTGTCCAGGACCGAGTAGGGCGGACGCTTGGCCTTTTGCGGGTAGGCGTCGGAAGGGATGGGCAGGACCCGGCAGGGCAGGCCCGAGGCGGTCACGGCCTCGGCGGCCAGATCGCACCAGCTGGCCCTGCCCGAGCCCACGGCGTGGAAGATGCCGGCGGCCTCGGTGCGGGCCAGATCGGTGATCCAGCCGGCCAGATCGAGGGTGTAGGTGGGCGAACCGATTTGGTCGGCCACGATCTTGAGCTCCTCCCGGGTCTTGGCCAGCCCCAGGATGGTGGCCACGAAGTTCTTCTTGCCCGGGCCGTAGAGCCAGGCCGTGCGCAGGATCTGGAACGCGGCCAGCCCCGAATCGAGGATGGCCCGCTCGCCGGCCAGCTTGCTCGCCCCGTAAACCGACTCCGGGTTTGGCGCGTCGTCCTCGACGTAGGGCTCGCTCTTGGCGCCGTCGAAAACGAAATCCGTGCTCAAATGCACCAGGGTCGCCCCGGTGTTGCGGCAGACCCGGGCCAGCCGGCCGGGCAGGTCGCGGTTTAGGCGATAGGCCTCGTCGGCGTCGTCCTCGGCTGCGTCCACGGCGGTGTAGGCCACGGTGTTGACTATGTGGGTCGCCTCGAACCCTTCGATCTCCCGGGTCACGGCCTCCATGTCGAAGGGGTCGAGGACCGTGCGCGTGGTCGGCAGCACGGCGAAACCCGCTTCTTCCATGACGCGCGACAGCGGGCGGCCGACCAGTCCGGTCAGGCCGCCCAGCACGATGGCGCGGGGGGCTTTGGCTTCCCCGCTCATGCCCGTTCCCCGTACCAGGAGGCCATGAACTGGCGGTAAGCGCCGCTGTTGACGCTCTCCAGCCACTGGCCGTTGGCCCGGTACCAGGCCATGGTCTCGGCGATGCCCCGGGTGAAATCCCAAGCCGGGGCGAAGCCCAGCTCCCGGGCGGCCTTGGTGAAGTCCATGGCGTAGCGGCGGTCGTGGCCGGGCCGGTCGGTGACGTAGCGGATGAGGCTTTCGGGTTTGCCCAGGGCGGCCAGGATGGTGCGCACCACCTCGATGTTGGGCTTTTCCGCGTCGCCGCCGAAGTTGTAGACCTCGCCCGGCCGGCCCTTCATGAGGGCCAGCTCCACGCCCCGGCAGTGGTCGATGACGTAGATCCAGTCGCGCACGTTGAGCCCGTCGCCGTAGACCGGCAGGGCCTCGTCGGCCATGGCCTTGGAATACATCAGCGGAATGAGCTTTTCCGGGAACTGGTAGGGGCCGTAGTTGTTGGAGCAGCGGGTGACCACCACGTCCATGCCGAAGGTCTCGTAGGCGGCCCGCATGAGCATGTCGGCCCCGGCCTTGCTGGCCGAGTAGGGGCTGTTGGGAGCCAGCGGCGTCGTTTCGGAGAACTTTCCGTCCGGCCCGAGCGTGCCGTAGACCTCGTCGGTGGAGACGTGGACGAAGCGGCGCACGCCGTAATGCCGGGCGGCGTCCAGCAGGCTCTGGGCGCCCAGCACGTTGGTGCGCACAAAGGGCGTGGCGTCGGTGATGGAGCGGTCCACGTGGGATTCGGCCGCGAAATTGACCACGGCCTCGATCTTGTGCTCCTCCAGGAGGTGGAGGGCCAACTCGCTGTTGGCGATGTCGCCGCGCACGAAGTGGTAGCGCGAGGAGCCGAAAGCGGCCTCGACGTCGGCCAGGCTCTGCCGGTTGCCGGCGTAGGTGAGCAGGTCGAGGTTGACGATGGAGATCCCTTCGTGGCGGGTGAGCATGTCGCGGATGAAGTTGGAGCCGATGAAGCCGCAGCCTCCGGTCACGAGCAGTCGCATGTCTTGGTTTGTCCTTTGTTTTCAGTGTGTTGTTGTTTTGTCCGCTGGTCGGCCGTCGTTTTTTTTGGCTTTTTGCAAAATAATGCTTGCCAGGGGAGGGGGTCCCACGTACATTCTTCGACGGGCGATTAACTCAGCGGTTAGAGTGCCATCTTCACACGGTGGAAGTCCGGGGTTCAAATCCCCGATCGCCCACCACCGAACCATCCGAAACGCCTCGCGAAAGCGAGGCGTTTTTGTTTTGGCCCGCCGGCATGTCGCTATTGAATGCCACGTGCCTTGAATTCCTGGATTTTTTTGTAGTCATCGACGATCTTCGCCTTGAGGCTCTCGATTTCCCGAACGTAATGCTGCTTGATGATACGGATTTCCTCGCGCCGCCGGGCCGAGGCCGGATCGTTGCCGGTCAGCGACCGCATCTCCGCGTCGTAGGACACGATGGTCTTCTCATGCCCGGCGATGGCCACCCGGGCCGTCTCGATGGAGCGCGACAGGTCGGCCGGGCCCGGCGGCGCGGCCAGGGCCGGCAGGCCAAGTGTCGCCGTCAGGCACAGCGCGGCCAACAGCGCGGCCAAAACCATGGCCCAAGGCCGGTTTCGCGGTCTCTGGCCCGGCCCGTGTATAACGTGACGCAGCATGGCGGATTCCCCCTCAAAGGGCTGGCCCCGTATAGCCCCAAACGCCCGGCTTGACAAATCCGCCGCCCCGGCGTTCCATCCCCAGGCCCCGCCTGCCCAGGCGGGCAAAGGAGCGTTTCCCATGGACATGCAGTGGTTTCTCGACCGCGACCGGTTCGCCCAGATGCTTGGCATCCGCATCGTCGAGGCCCGGCCCGGCTACGCCAAGACGGCCATGGACCTCACCGACGACCATCGCAACGGGGCCGGTGTGGCCCACGGCGGGGCGATCTTCAGCCTGGCCGACCTGGCCTTTGCCGTGGCTTCCAATTCCCATGGCAAACTGAGCCTGGCCGTGGCCGCCTCCATCTCCTACGTCAAGGCCGGCCTGGGTTCCACCCTCTACGCCGAGGCCGTCGAAATCTCCCTGGGCAACAAGATGGCGACCTATACCGTGACCATCAGCAACGACATGGACGACGTCATCGCCAGCTTCCAGGGTACGGTCTACCGCAAGGACGTCCCCTACACCCGGGAGACGGCGTGATCGAACTGGTCCTCGTCGCCCCGGAGATTCCCCAGAACGCCGGCAGCGTGGCCCGGCTGTGCGCCGCCGCCAAGACCCCGCTGCATTTCGTCAAACCCCTGGGCTTCTCCCTGGCCGACCGCTACCTCAAGCGGGCCGGCCTCGACTACTGGCCCCACGTGAACCTGACGGTCTGGGAGGACTTCCCGTCCTTCGCCGCCGCCCGGGCCGGCCGGCGGCTGGTGGCCGCCACCGCCGGCAACCGGGGCCATGTCGCCGCGCCCCATCACCGTTTTCCCTTCGAGGCCGACGACATCCTGCTCTTCGGCACGGAATCCAGCGGCCTGTCCGAAGAGGTGCTGGCCGCCGCCCACCGGCTGGTCACCATCCCCATCTGGGGCCAGGTGCGCAGCCTCAACGTGGCCAACGCCGCCTCGGTGGTGCTCTACGAGGCGCTCTCACGGGTCGGCGTCCTGGACGCCGTGGCCGCCCCCCTGGAAAAAAGCGAATAATACGGGTATACGGGCCGGACGTTTGCAACCGCGCCGGCCAGCGCCGCGTCCCTTGAAAAATACGGTCGTATTTTTTAAGAAAAATTAATGGTTTTAGTCTGTTGGTCGCGAAACGCCAGAAACGTTTTTCGTGGCCGCGACACGAGCGCCGCCGCGCGTCACCCATGAGGCTCCATGACCGTCGCCATTGCCCAGCATATCGCGCCCACGTTCGATTTCCCCGTGGTCTTCACCCGCCAGGCCTTTGACCCCGCCAATGCCGTCCTGGCCGACATCCTGGCCCGGGCCGGAGCGGGGCCGCGCAAGGTCGGCGTGGTCTGCGACGCCGGCCTGGTCGCCGTCGACCCCGGCCTGCCCGGCCGGGTCATGGCCTATGCCGAGGCCCACGCCGACGTCATGAGCCTCGTCGAAGCGCCGCTTCTCCTGCCCGGCGGCGAGGCGGCCAAAGCTGACTTCACCGTGACCCAGGCCGTGTGGGAACTGACCTTCCGGGGCAAACTGTGTCGCCAGTCCTTTGTGCTGGCCATCGGCGGCGGGGCCTTTCTCGACGCCGCCGGCTTCGGCGCGGCCACCGCCCACCGGGGCGTGCGGCTCATTCGCATGCCCACGACCGTCCTGGCCCAGAACGACGCCGGCGTGGGCGTCAAAAACGGCATCAACTATTTCGGCCGCAAGAACTATATCGGCGCTTTCGCCCCGCCATACGCCGTGGTCAACGACCATGCCCTGCTGGCCACGCTGCCCCGGCGCGATGTGCTGGCCGGACTGGCCGAGGCGGTCAAGGTCGCCCTGGTGCGCGATCCGCTCTTTTTCGCCCGTCTGGTCGAGCTGGCCCCCAGGCTCGCCGCCGGCGACGACGAGGCGCTGTTCGAAGCCAACGTGCGCTGCGCCGAAGCCCATCTGCAGCATATCGCCGGCGGCGGCGACCCCTTCGAACTCGGTTCGGCCCGGCCGCTCGATTTCGGCCACTGGTCGGCCCACGCCCTGGAAGAAGCCACCCGGGGCGAGCTGCGCCACGGCGAGGCCGTGGCCGTGGGCATCGCGCTCGACACGCTCTATTCCTGCCTCACCGGCCTGCTCTCCCGGGCCGAGGCCGAGCAGGCGCTGTCCCTGCTCGACGCCCTGGGACTGGCCGTGTGGCATCCGGCCCTGGCCGACCTCGACATGGCTGGGGCCATTGAAGCCTTCCGCGAGCACCTCGGCGGCAGGCTCCATCTGTCCATGCTGACCGGCCTTGGCCAGCGCATCGAAATCCACGCCGTCGATCTGCCCCAACTCGAAGCCGCCCGCGCCGAACTGGCGGCGAGGGGATAGAGGGTGCCTCCGGCGGCCAGGAGAGGCGCTGCCTCTCCTGGACCTCTCCGCCGGGGGGCTTAGCCCCCCGGACCCCCATCAAGGGGGGCAAGGTCGCAGCCCCGGTTGTAAACCAAGCGTGTTTAAGGTTTTGCGGGAGCAACCATGGAACCGGTCACCTACTGCACGAATATCCATCCCGGCGAGAGCTTAGGCGAAATTTGCCAAGGGCTGTGGGACCACGCCCCGGCGGTGGCCGCCGCCGTCTGCCCGGACCGGCCCTTTCCCGTGGGGCTGCGGCTGTCGGGCCGGGCCAGCCTGGAGTGCGACGCCGAGGCGGCCCGGGCCTTTGGCGAGGCACTGGCCGCCCGCAACCTCGCCGTGCGCACGATAAACGGCTTCCCCTACGGCCGCTTCCACGCCGTGCCGGTCAAGGAGGCCGTCTACCGGCCCGACTGGCGCGACCCCGAACGCGCCGCCTACGCCCTGCGCCTGGCCCGGCTCCTGGCCGGCTGGCTGCCCGAGGGCGGAACCGGAGCCATCTCCACCGTGCCCCTGGGTTTTCGCCAGGGCTTTCCCGACGAGGACCTGCCGGCGGCCTACGCCGCCCTGCGCGGCGTCCTGGCCGCCCTGGCCGGGCTCTACGAAGAGACCGGCCGGCGCATCCGTCTGGCCGTGGAGGCCGAACCCGGCTGCCGCATCGAGACGACCGCCGAGATGGCGGCCTTTTTCGAGGCCGTGGACGCGCCGCCCCAGCATATGGCTCATTTGTGCGTGTGCTACGACTGCTGCCATCAGGCCTTGCAATATGAAGACCCGGCCGAATCCCTGGCCTTGCTCGCCGGACGCGGCATCGAGGTGGGGCAGGTGCAGGTGTCTTCGGCCCTGCACCTCGACGGCGGCGATCTGTCGCAGCTTGCCTGTTTCGTGGAGCCGGTCTACCTGCACCAGGCCGTGGCCCGACTGCAGGGCGGCGAGTTGGTCCGGTTCGATGATCTGCCCCAGGCACTGGCCGCGCGCCTTTCAGGCGTGGAATCCTGGCGCGTGCATTTCCACATGCCCATTTTCATCGAGTCCTTGCCGCAGTGCGCCACGACTCAGGCGTTTCTACGCCAGGTGTTGCCGCTGTTTCGGCCGGACACGCCGCTGGAAGTGGAGACCTATACCTGGAGCGTGCTGCCGCCGGAACTGACGGCCGGGGGCGTCACGCAGTCCATCATCCGGGAGATTGCCTGGGCCGAGGCGGCCAGACGGGCCTGACGTCCCAGGCGCGCCTTGACGTCGCTGGCGCGCGCCATTAGATGCTGGGGAGGATGCCGGCCCGTTACGCGACGGTTGCAGGCCAAAGGAGAGACGCATGGGCAAGGGACGAAAACGCGGCGCGGCGGCCATTGCCCTGGGCCTGGCCCTCCTTGTCGCCCGACCGGCTGTCCCGGCCACGTCTTCGCTGTCCTCCCTCGGCGGCTTGGCGTCGGGGAACGACGCCGCCTACCAAAACGCCGCCGCCGCCATCACGGACAGCAACTATCCTTCGGCCCTGGCCTATCTGACGGAATCCATCGCGGCCTATCCCGACAACGGCGAGGCCTATCTGGCCCGGGCCAAGGTCGATCTGGTCCTGGACGTGCCGTCCCAGGCCGTGTCCGACGCCAGCCAGGGGCTGGCGCTGCTTCGCGCCTCCGACACCTGCGACCAGTTCCTGCCTAACGAAAGCCCGCTTCTCGATGTCGCGACGGCCTACAGCTCCTCGTATTACTCTCCGGGGTCCGCGCTTTACGGCCTTGGCTCGGGCAGCATCCTTAGCGGGACGTCCCTGTACGGCGTGAGTTCCCTGGGCGGCTTGTCGAGCCTCGGCACGACCACTTCCGGCACGACCGCCTCCGGTTCGACCACGACTTCCGGCACGAGCACCACCGGCACGGCCACCGGCTCCGGTCCGGTGTCCACCAGCACGACCACGGGCTCGTCCGGCTCGACCACCACCTCATCCACTTCGGGAACGGCGACGTCCTCGACTGGCGCGAACCAGTTCGCCTCTTCCGCCGGTAGCCAGAAGCTGCCCGTGTCCGAGGATCTGACGGATAAGGACAAGAAGAAAAACGAGACGTTAAACGAATACAACAAGACCATGGTCCAAATGGCCATGTATTCGTCCTATTGCGGCGGCGTCTACTTGAATAACAAGGATAAGCTCGTGGCCGGCTACATCCTGCTCGGCGACGCCTATCTGGCCCAGGGCAGCTACGCCTCGGCCCAACTCGCCTACAAGGCCGCCCTGGCCCTGGACGAGAACAACGCCAAGGCCACAGGCGGCCTGGGACTGGCCTACATCGGCCTTGGCGCGGGCTCGGCCGCTCTGTCCGAACTGAATCTGGCCGTGGCCTACGGCCCCGGCGAACCGAGCGTTTACGTGGACCGGGGCGCTTATTACGCGTCCATCGGCGACCCCGAACGGGCCATGGAAGATTACAATACGGCGTTGTCCCTGGACGCGGCCTATGCCCGGGCCTACGACGCCATCGGCCGGTTGCGCTACAACGCCGGCCTCTACAGGGACGCCATCGCCAACTACGACAAGGCCCTGGCCATACAGCCCTATTACGTGGCTGCCCTCAAGCACCGAGCGGCGGCCTGGACGGCCCTGGCCGCCGCCGAGCCGGCGAACAGCGCGGCCTACACACAAAAGGCCCAGGACGACCTGAACGAGGCCGCCTCCCTGCAGGCGCTCGTGACCACGGCCGGCACGGCCACCAGCAGCACCAACTCCTGGTATACGCCCTCGACCACGTCATCATCCGCTTCGACCACGACCACCACGACCACCACCACGACCACGACCCTGGACAGCGGCGTCCGCTGACGCTGTGCCGCTTCCCGGCACCCGGAGCCTTGCCGTGACGAGTTTCCCGCGCCGTCGAGCAACGCGGTCTCTTGTCGCGCCCGCGACGAGTCCGGTCGGGCTGATTCTCCCGCGCTGACGGTCAACAACCGACCAGCCTGCCGGTCCACGCGATAACCCCCTTTACCCCTTTTCTCCATTCGGGGGGTCCGGGGGGCGGAGGGCCCCCGCCGCCGGGGG
>JAEZMB010000069.1 GCA_023435825.1 Pseudomonadota bacterium
CGTCCCGGCGCTCCCGCCGTTCCGGCCGCCGCCCCGGCCGCCCGACCGGTCCCGGCGGATCGCCCGCCCCGGGCGGCGACAGCGCGCCCGAAGCCCAGCATAACCCCCGCCAACGGTCCCGGCGTCCCGAGGGACGTCCCCAGGGCGGCAAACCTTCCCGTGAACCGGAGAGCGGATCGTGAATCGCTTTTTTATCACCACGCCCATTTACTACGTCAACGCCAAGCCCCACCTGGGCCACGCCTACACCACCATCGTGGCCGACGCTTTGGCCCGGTTCCACCAGCTGTGCGGCGAGGACGTCTTTTTCCTGACCGGCACCGACGAACACGGCGACAAGATCGCCGAGGCCGCCGCCAAGGCCGGCCAGACGCCCAAGGAATACGCCGATTCCATCAGCGGCCTTTTCTCCTCGCTGTGGCCGGATCTCGGCATCACGCCCACGCGCTTTATCCGCACCACCGACCCCGACCACATCGCCGCCGTGCGCCGGGCCTTGCAGCTCGTCTATGACAAGGGCGACATCTATTTCGGCGAATACGGCGGCCATTACTGCAAGGGCTGCGAGCGGTTTTTGACCGAAAAGGAGCTGGTGGACGGCCTGTGCCCGGATCACAAGGTCAAGCCCGAGTACATCGCCGAGAAGAACTACTTCTTCCGCATGTCCAAGTACCAGGGCCAGCTTCTGGAGCACATCAAGGCCAACCCGGACTTCATCCGGCCGCGCCAGTACCGCAACGAGGTCGTCAGCCTGCTGGAATCCGGGGCGCTGGACGATCTGTGCATCTCCCGGCCCAAGTCGCGCCTGACCTGGGGCGTGGAGCTGCCCTTTGATCCGAACTTCGTCACCTACGTCTGGTTCGACGCGCTGATCAACTACCTGACCGCCGCCGGCTGGCCCGACGCCCCGGATTTTGACGCCTGGTGGGGCGTGGCCGAGCATCTGGTGGCCAAGGACATCTTAAAGCCCCACGCCGTGTTTTGGCCCACCATGCTGCTGGCCATGGGGCTGCCGCTGTATAGGCACTTGAATGTCCACGGCTACTGGCTGGTGCGCGACACCAAGATGTCCAAGTCCCTGGGCAACGTGGTCGAGCCGCGCGAGATGGCGGGGAGGGCCGGCCTGTCCGGGATGCGCTATTTCCTGTTGCGCGAGATGGTCTTCGGGGCCGACGCGAGCTTCACCGAGGAGGGCTTTGTCGGGCGCTTCAACGCCGATCTGGCCAATGACCTCGGCAATCTGGCCAACCGCACCCTGGCCATGACCGCCAAGTATTTCGGTTCGGTGCTGCCGGCCGGCCAGGAGGCCGATCCGGCCGACGGCGAGCTGACCCAACTGGCCGAGACGGCCGTGGCCAATTATCTGGCCCTGTTCCGCCAGACCCAGTTCTCCCGGGCCCTGGACGCCCTGTGGGAGCTGGTGCGCGGGCTTAACCGCTACGTCGACGCCACGGCCCCCTGGACGCTTTTCAAGGAAGGCCGGACCGACCGGCTGGCCACGGTCATGCGCAACGCCCTGGGCGGGCTGCGCACGGTGGCCGCCTGCCTGTCGCCGGTCATGCCCGAGGCGTCGGCCACGCTGCTGACCCAGCTCGGCCAGGACCCGGCCGCCGTCAACCTCATGGACGAGGCCAAGGGCTTTGCGCCCCTTGCCGCCGCCACCCAGGTGGCGGCCACGTCCAACCTCTTCCCGCGCCTAGACCCGCCGGTCCGGGAAGAAGCGGCCGCGCCCAAGGCGGCCAAGCCGGCGAAGGAAGACAAGAAAAAAGAGAAGTCCAAGGAGGCCCCGGCCAAGCCCGGACCGGCCGCCGAGGTGGAATACGACGACTTCGCCAAGCTCGATCTGCGCCTGGGCAAGGTGGTTTCCGTGGCCCCCGTGCCCGGGGCCGACCGGCTCTACATCATCCAGGCGGACATCGGCGAGGAGGCTCCGCGCCAGGTGGTGGCCGGGCTGGCCGAGCACTTCACGCCCGAGGAGCTTCTCGGCAGCCAGGTGACCATCGTGGCCAACCTCAAGCCGCGCAAGCTGCGGGGCGTGGTCTCCCACGGCATGATCCTGGCTGTGCGCCATGCCGGGGGCATGGCCCTGATGACGGCCTCGGTCGCCGTGGCTCCGGGGGATCGCGTTTCCTAGAGGAATCACCTTTTTTGTCAAAAACGACGCGCTTTGGCCGTCGTTGACTTGAAGCCCTCTTGTGTTACGAAAGGACGCACAAGAGGGCTTTTGCGTGTCGGCTGGCCGGACCACGTGGGGTGGGTTCGGCCGGCCGCCGCACGTCTTGCATTCCTGTCGCGGGGGGGCGTATGCGACTTTCCTTGCAGCTGCGGCTGACGCTGACGACCATTGTCGGCTTTGTCCTGGTGGTGCTGGCGGCCAATGTGGCCGTGTCCTGGCGGCTCGCCGACCTGACCGGGACGGCCCGGGAGCAGGTCGCCAAGGTGCGGCGCGACCTCGGTTCGGCCGAGGCGTCGGCGGTCCGGGCCGATCTGGAGTCCCTGGACGCGGGGCTGGCCGCCATGCCGGGCCAAGCCGTGGCCGTGTCGGCCGTGGCCGGCGGAGCCTGCGCCGCCGCCATCGTCCTCGTCTTTCTGGCCCTGATCGGCCGGCATCTCATGACCCCCCTGGACCTGCTGGCCGCCTACGCCGACCGCGTGGCCCAGGGCCGGGCCGAACCCTTGCCCGACGATCCCCGCTTCATCGGCCGCCTGGGGCGCCTCAAGGCCAGCCTGGAGGCCATGGTCGCGGCCATGGCCGGCCAGCTCGCCCTGGTGCGCGACCACGCCGCCGAAGCCGACGCCCAGGCCGCCGTGGCCGAAAAGGCCAGCCGTGAAGCCCGGCTGGCCGTCAAAAAGGACGCCGTCCGCCGCCAGGGCATGCTCGGGGCCGGTGAAACCCTGGAAGGCGTGGCCGACTCCATCAAGCAGGCGACCGGATCGCTGCGCCAGGACGCCCGCGACGTCTCGGCCGGGGCCGAGGAGCAAAAGACCCGGGTGGACGACACCGCCGCCGACGTGGACGTGATGGTGGAGGCCACCGTGGCCGTGGCCCGGGCCGCCGACCAGGCCGCCGGGGCCGCCGAGGAAGCCCGCCGCCGGGCCGCCGCCGGAGCCGCCGTGGTGGACGATTCCGTGGCCGCCATCGGCCGGGTTTCGACCCTGGCCGCCGCCCTCAAGGACAACATGGCCGGCCTGGGCCGTCAGGCCGAGTCCATCGGCCAGGTCATGACCGTCATTTCCGACATCGCCGACCAGACCAATCTACTGGCCTTAAACGCCGCCATCGAGGCGGCCCGGGCCGGCGAGGCCGGGCGCGGCTTTGCCGTGGTGGCCGACGAGGTGCGAAAGCTGGCCGAGAAGACCATGAGCGCCACCAAGGAAGTGGGGCAGGTCATCCAGGCCATCCAGGCCGGGGCCTTTGACAACATCCGGGGCATGGATCAGGCCGGGGCGGCCGTGGACGACGCCACCAGCCTGGCCGGCCAGTCCCGGGCCGCCCTGGGCGAGATCGTGGCCCTGTCCGGCGACGCCGCCGGCCAGGTCGGGGAGATCGCCCGGTCCTGCGAGGCCCAGGTGGCCGCCGGGGAACGCGTCCAGTCGGCCGTTGGGCGCATCCGCGACCTGTCCTTGCGCACCGCCGACGGCATGGCCCGGTCCGCCGCCACCATCGAGGCCCTGGGCGGGGAGATCGAGGAACTCATCAAATTAAACGGCGTGTTCCGGCTCATCGGCCAGGGCGCGGCCCAGGACGCCGTGGAGGCCCTGGCCGCCGCGCCGGCCATGGCCGGCCTGGACCGGGAGGGCATGGAGCGCCTCATGCGCCGGGCCCTGGCTGACAACGCCTTTCTGGAACTGCTCTACGCCACCGACGCCAAGGGCGTGCAGGTGACGGAAAACATCGCCCCGGCCGGGTTCAAGTCCACAAGCACGGCCTCCATGATCGGCAAGAACTGGTCGTCGCGGCCCTGGTTCACCAGCGTCCGGGAAAACCAGGGCACGGCCATCTCGCCCATTTATCTATCGGAAGCCTCGGGCGAATACTGCCTGACCATTTCCGTGCCCATCCACGCCGGCGACCAGGTCGTGGGCGTGCTCGGCGCGGACATCAAGGTGTTCGGCTAGGCCTGCTGTCCCCGGACCTTCCGGCAAGGCCCGTCCCGCCTGTCCAACCGGCCTTGGCCGGCCTGGGCCGGGCGGCGCGAATGTTTCGCGGCGACGGGCCGCGTCCCCGGAACACGGCGGCGGAGTTAGAGGAAGCGCCTCTCGGGAAGACGCCGCCGGCAAGGACGGAAGTGCTTTTCCAGGGACGCGCCGCGAAACGTTCCGAGCAGGAAGAACCTGGCGTCGCTTTGCCCTTGTTCTGGCGCGCCAAAACAGGATAGGCTGCCGCCTTGAACCGCGTTGTTCCCAGTGGACAAGGGGGAGCCATGGCAATGCATCCGCACATCATGATCGGGTTTCGCTCCTGGCTCATGATCCTGTCGGTGTTTTCCGCTCTCCCTATGATTGCCTTTTCCATTACCTCGCTCAGCTTCATCGTGAGCAGCCAATATGCCGTTGAGGCCGGACAGTTGCGCAAGGCCGCCGCCGTCCTGGCCCATGATCTTGACGGCTATTTCGACGCCCGGGAAGCCATGCTGCGCACCCTGGCCGCCAGCGACGCAGCCATGCGCGGCGACATCGACGAACTCTACCGCCATGCCCGCCGCATCGCCCACCAAGCCTCGGAACAGTTCGCCATAGCTCTTGTGGACCGGCAGGGGGGCATCTTCTTTCACACCATGATGCCCTACGGTGTTCCCCTGGGCGAAACCAGTGAAAAGGACCAGATCCGGCGCGTGCTGGCCACCGGCGAGCCCAGCCTCTCGCCGGCCTACGACGGGCCTGTTCTAGGACGGCGGGTGGTCGCCCTGGACGTACCCATGAGCGGGGAAATGTTCCAGCGCTATTGCCTGCGCGCCGTCATCGCCGTGGCCGACGTGGAGGCCTTGCTGGTCCGCAAGCCGCTTTCCCCGGGCTGGATGGCCGCCTATCTGGACCAGGACAAACCCGTGGCGACGGCCCGGGCCGATGACGCCGGCCGGCTTTTGCCCATGACCGATGGCGGCAAAGGGGGCCAGGGCGTCCTGCTTTCGCCCGGTAACGCCGTTGGCGAGCAGGAACTGGTGGAAACGGCGGTGGCCGGCGTCGGCACCTGGGGCTGGCGGGCGGCGGTGAGCGTGCCGGAAGCCACCTTTGCCCTGCCGCTGCGCGCCCTGCTGTTGCGGTTTGTGGCCGCCGCCGTCGTCTGCCTCGGCATTGGCCTGGCGGCTTCGTACTATCTGTCCAAACGCTTGGGCCGGGAACTGCGGGCGCTGCTCGAACCCGCCGTCGGCACGCCCGGGCGGGACGGCGACGGGGCCGTCGATCCCGGCATCATCATCCGGGAGGTGGGCGAGGTGCGGGCCTGTCTGCTGGCGGCCCGGGACCGCGAGGAACAGGCCAAGATCGACTCCCTGACCGAACTGCCGGGACGGGCGCTGTTCTGGGAGCTGGCCCGGGAGCTGGAGCGCCAAAGCCGCGAGAACGCCGACATCGGACTGGCCGTCATGTTCGTGGATCTCGATGGGTTCAAGCAGATCAATGACCAGCATGGCCACGACCGGGGCGATTGGGTGCTGCGCCGCACGGCCGAGGTGTTGCGCGACATCGTGCGCGACAGGGACGTGGTGGGGCGGCTTGGCGGCGATGAGTTCGCCGTTTGTCTGGCCGCGCCTGTCGGGCAGGTGCAAAACGCGGCCGCTTCCATTGCCGAGCGCGTCGTGGCGGGCATCGGGGCCATAGGCTTCGGCATCGGCTGCAGCATTGGGGTGTCGGTGTGTCTGGCCTGCACGCCGAGCCTGTCCCGGGCCTTGGCCCTGGCCGATCAGGCCATGTACGAGGCCAAGCGTCTGGGGAAAAATCGCTACGTGCTGCGCGAGGACACGACCCTGGAAGCGTGAAGGTCGGGCCTGCGCCTTGCGGCCCTGCCGCTATACGGGGACAGTTGGTGCAAAAGCCCAGGTGTTGGCCTGGTTGCCCCGAATGGCTGATGTGCTTGCCCGGGGGGCGAGACTAGCGGGCGATGCGCGCCAGCCCCACCCAGACGAAGGAATACAGCGACAAGGCGCACATGGCCCCGGCCAGGATGCCGGTGACCGGCAGGGTGCGGTTGGCCGCCGGGGCGAACCGGGCCAGGACCAGCCCGGCCATGGCCCCGATGGGGAAGAGGTAGCGTCCCTGGGCCTGGAAATCGTTCACCCAGGAGTGCCAGGTGGACTGGAAGATGGTGAGTCCGGCAAAGACCAGAAAGACGAGCAGGGCGCTGACCCCGCCCCGGCCGCCGTGCAGGGCCACGGCCAGGGCCAGGGCTCCGGCCAGGGTCCAGAACAGATAGCCGATGTAGCGGTAAAAAAGCAGCGGCGCGTAGATTTTCATGTAGTCGTAGACGCCAAACGAGGTGCGAAACGACCAGATGTGCCAGTCCCAGATGGTGAAAAGCTGGGTATAGCCCAGGCCCTGGTCGCGCATCTTGAGTCCCCAGAACTGCGTTCCCGCCTCCTGGGACGACGGCTTGTAGTCCTTTTGCGCGTATTTCTCGGCGTTAAGCGTGGGCACTTCCGGCCGCACCGTGCGGTTGACGTAGACGTTGTAGCTCCAGCGCACCCCAAAAAGCAGCGCCGCCACGGCAAAGACCAAAACGGCGCTTTTGGCCGCCGCTTTCATGTCGCCGGCCGCCCGGCCACAGACCCCGAAAAAGGCCAGCACGAACCCGGCGAACACGTAGTAGTTCTGCTTGGAGATGCAGATAAGCCCCAACAGCAGGCCCACGGCCATAAGCCGCCGCGTCTGAAGCCCGCCGTGGCTGCCCGGTCCGGGCAAGGCCGGCGCGTCGGCCCGGGCCGCCACGTAGACCAGGCAAAAGGACAGGAACAGGGGCAGGGCGTCGCCGTTGAAATAGGAAAAAACGTACCAGATCTGCGGCGTGATAAAAAGCGGCAGGAAGGCGATCTTGCGGTCGTCGGGCAGGCGCAGGAACAGGACCATGAGCACGGCGAAGAGAAAGACATTGAAAAAGCGCAGGGCCAGATAATCCTGCCCCAGCAGCGGCAGGGCCAGGGCAGCGAACTTGCCGGCAAAGAAATAGACCACGTCGAGCTGTTGCAGGTAGCTCACGCCGTAGTTGCTAAACGTGTTGGCCAGCCGGGGATCGTCCATGGCCGGCAGATCCCAGTAGGTGATGAAAAACCGGCCGGCGCTGACGTGGTCGGCCTCGTCGGGATGGACGTTGAAGCGGCTCTCCAACGCCATGGTGCTCATGGCCGCCAGGATGGCGGCGGCCACGAGCCCCAGGATCAGATTCTTGACGACGGTTTTACCCATGCCTCAGGATGCGCCGGCCTTGTAGACGGCGTCAAGCACGGCCTTGGCGCCCTGGGCCAGGACGGCCTCGGCCACGGCCACGCCCAGGGCGGTTGCCTGGCTGCGCGGGCCGGAGGCGGCGTCGCGGAAGGTCTTGCCGGTTTCCGGGTCGGCCACCAAGCCTTCCAGATGGATCATGTCCCCGTCGATGACGGCGTGGGCGGCGATGGGCACCTGGCAGCCGCCTTCCAGATGTCCCAGGAAGCCGCGCTCGGCGGCCACGGCGTCGTGGCTTTCGGGATGGTCGAAAAAGGCCAGCATGGCGGCGGTTTCCGGGTCGTCCAGGCGGTATTCGATGCCCAGCGCCCCCTGGGCGGCGGCCGGCAGGAACTCCGGCGGCCCCAGGCGCACGGCCTTTGGCGCGGACAGCTCCAGGCGATTGAGGCCGGCGGCGGCCACGATGATGGCGTCGAACTGGCCGTCGAGAAGCTTTTTGACCCGGGTGTCCAGGTTGCCGCGCAGGTCCACGATGGCCAGATCCGGGCGCAGGGCCAGGAGCTGGGCCTTGCGGCGCAGGCTGCTCGTGCCCACCGTGGCCCCCTGGGGCAGGGCGCCCAGGGAGTCGTAGGCCACGGACAACAGCCGGTCGCACGGGTCCTCGCGCTCGGGCACGATGCCGACCACCAGCCCGGCCGGCTGCTCGGCCGGCACGTCCTTCATGGAATGCACGGCCAGATCGGCCCGGCCGTCGAGAAGGGCTTCCTCGATCTCCTTGACGAACAGTCCCTTGCCGCCAACCTTGGCCAACGGCACATCCAGGATGATGTCGCCCTTGGTCTTGATGGGGAGCAGGTCCACGACAAGGCCCGGATGGGCCTGGCGCAGCCGGGCGGCCACGTGGTTGGCCTGCCACAGGGCCAGTTTGCTGCCTCGGGTGGCGATGACGAGTTTTTCGCGCATGGGGTTCCGGTGGTTGGATGGCGTTTGCGGGCAGGACCGGCGGAGGTTGCCGCCGGTCGGGCCTGTCTTGAAAGGCGTTTCGATGCCCGCCGCTAGTGGCAGCTGGCGCAATTGCCGCCGGCGCAGCCGGAGCAGCCGCCTCCGCCGCCGGCGGAGGCCGTGCGCGCGCCGGTCTGGCCGGGCTTGGTGCGGGCGCGGCAGGCGGACATGAGCTTCTTGGTGTCGCCCGAGGCGCACTGGGGGCAGGGCGGGGTGGTGGTGGCCGAACTGGAAGCCATTTCCTCGAACTCGGCGCCGCATTTGTTGCAGCAGTATTCGTAAAGCGGCATGGCGATGCTCCTTGAAACAATACCGGCGCTTGCGCCGGGAGGTCTGGTCGAATGCCTTGTCAGATAAGCCCGCTTGGCTCGTCGGCAAGGGGATGGTCCGCGCCGACCGGCCTAGTGGTCCTCAAGATAGGGGCCAAGCTCCATGACCGCCTCGAAGAGGTAGTGGTCCACGAGCTTGCACAAAAGGTGGCCGATGGTGGCGTGGACTTCCTGGATATGGGCCGTGCGGTCGCTGGGCACGAGCAGGGCGTAGTCGCAAAGCGGCACGATGGCCCCGTTGCGTCCGGCCAGCCCCACGGTGGCGCAGCCCTTGTCCCGGGCGGCGCGCAGCGCGGCCAGGACGTTGGGGCTGTTGCCCGAGGTGGAGATGCCCACCACCACGTCGCCCGGCCCGGCCAAGGCCTGGACCTGCTTGGCGAAAACGCGGTCGAAGCCGTAGTCGTTGCCGATGGCGGTCAGGGCCGAGGAGTCGGTGGTCAGGGCCAGGGCCGGCAGGGGCGGGCGCTCCAGCTCGAACCGGTTGACGAACTCGGCGGCCAGATGCTGGGCGTCGGCGGCCGAACCGCCGTTGCCGCAAAACAGGATCTTGCCGCCCCGGGCCAGGGCCACGGCCATGGTGCGGGCGGCGGCGTCCACCAGTTCGGCGTGGTCGGCGAAAAACCGGGCACGCGCGGCGGCGGCCTCCTCGACGTAGGAGGCGATGAGACGAAGGGCGTTTTCCGACATGGGGTTCCTTGCTGCGTCGGCGGCGAAAGCCGCCCAGGCCCCTTGTAGCCAAACGGCGGCCCGCTGACAACGCCGTGCTTGCGGTTTGAATTCCGCCACAAATAGGCTAGGCTTGGCAATCAACGCGAAGGCGGGACAGGCAGCATGGAACCGACGCTTCTTGGCCGGGTATCCGATGAACGATGCGTGAGCCTCATTGGCATGGCCGGAGCCGGCAAGACCACCCTGGCCGGGCTTCTGGCCCGACGCCTGGGCTGGGCCTGTCTGGACACCGACCGCCTCATCGAGGCCCAGTGCCGCGCCCCCCTGCCCGACATCCTGGCCGGGCAAGGCCTGGCCGGCTTTCTGGCCCTGGAAGAGGACGTGGTGGCCGGCCTTGGCGTCAAGCGTTGCGTGGTGGCCACGGGCGGTTCCGTGGTCTACGGAGCCCGGGCCATGGCCCGCCTCAAATCCATGGGGCCGGTGGTCTACTTGTCCATTGATCTGCCCACCTTCCTGGCCCGGGTGGGCGATCCCGGGGAACGCGCCTTTGTCATGCCCGCCGGCCTGACCATGGCCGACGTCTACGCCGAGCGCCAACCCCTGTACGCCGCCGCCGCCGACCTCACCGTCGCCAGCTGCGGCACGACGCCCGAGGCCTGCGTCGAAACCATCCTGCAAGGAATCCGGTCGTGACCGTATCGTTTCCCGCCTCCCGCACCCGGGCGGTCCTCAAGAAATTGACGGCGCTCTACGCCGACATGGACGCGGCCTACACGGCCGCCGCCGCCGCCGCGGGCCTGTCCTGCGCCGGCTGCGCCGAAAACTGCTGCACAAGCTTTTTCCAGCACCACACCAACGTCGAATGGCTCTACCTGCGCGAGGGGCTGGCCAAGCTGCCGCCCGAGCGCCGCCAGGCCTACGAAGACCGCGCCCGCAACTATCTGGCCCAGGCCAGGGAGGCGCTCTCGCGCGGCGAGACGCCCACAATCATGTGCCCGGTCAACGACGACGGCCTGTGCGGCATCTACCAGCACCGGCTCATGATCTGCCGGCTCCACGGCGTGCCCAACGTGCTGCTGGCCGGCATGAACATCCGCGAATTTCCCGGCTGCGGCCCCTGCCAGCGCCTGACCGCCGCCGGCAAGGAAGCCAAGGCCATGGACCGCACGCCGCTGTTGCGCCGCCTGGCCGCCCTCGAAATGGAACTGTGGGGCAGCAAGCCCGGCCGGCCGCCCAAGGTCGACCTGACCCTGGCTGAGATGATCGTGGCCGGCGGCCCCGGCGGGGCGTTATAGACAAAGAGGAAGAGGCCTCCGGCGGGGGGGGGGGGGGGGGGGGGGGGGGGGGGGGGGGGGGGGGGGGGGGGGGGGGGGGGGGGGGGGGGGGGGGGGGGGGGGGGGGGGGGGGGGGGGGGGGGGGGGGGGG
>JAEZMB010000090.1 GCA_023435825.1 Pseudomonadota bacterium
CCCCCCCCCCCCCCCCCCCCCCCCCCCCCCCCCCCCCCCCCCCCCCCCCCCCCCCCCCCCCCCCCCCCCCCCCCCCCCCCCCCCCCCCCCCCGCCGGAGGCATCCTCCCTCTTCCCTCTTCGCCCCCTACCGCTGGTCCAGCGGCACGTAGGGCCGGCGGGCCGGGCCGGTGTAGATCTGGCGCGGCCGATGGATGCGGGTGGCGACGTCGCGGTTTTCCTCGTGCCAGTGGGCGATCCAGCCGGGCAGCCGGCCGATGGCGAACATGACCGGGAACATGTTGACCGGGATGCCCAGGGCCCGCAGGATGATGCCGGAATAGAAGTCCACGTTGGGATAGAGCTTGCGGCTCTTGAAATAATCGTCATTGAGGGCCGCTTCCTGGAGTTCCAGGGCCGCGTCCATGAGGGGGTCGCTCACGCCGGATTCCAGCAGCAGGTTGTCGGCGGCCTTTTTGAGCACCTTGGCCCGGGGATCGAAGTTCTTGTAGACCCGGTGGCCAAAGCCCATGAGGCGCTTTTCCTTGCGCTTGACCATGTCCAGGAAGGTTTTGATCTTGTAGCGGCCGGCCACCATCTCGGTGAGCATCTGGATGACGGCGGCGTTGGCCCCGCCGTGGAGGCGTCCCCACAGGGCGCAGATGCCCGAGGACACGCTGGCGAACAGGTTGGCCTTGGTGGAGCCGACCATGCGCACGGTGGAGCAGGAGCAGTTCTGTTCGTGGTCGGCATGGACCACGAGGAAGAGCGTGAGCGCCGACACGGCCGCCTTGGTGGGCTCGAAGTCGCGGTTGGGCACCGAGAACATCATGTGCAGGAAGTTGCGGCAATAGCTCAGGTTCGGGTCGGGATACATGAACGGCAGGCCCAGGGATTTGCGGTAGCTGAAGGCGGCGATGGTGCGCACCTTGCTGATGAGCTTGGCCACGGCCAGGCGGAATTCGTCCGGGCTTTGGATTTCGAGCAGTTCGGGGTGGTAGTTGCCCAGCGAATTGATGACCGCCGACAGAATGGCCATCGGCTGGCCGCCGGGTTGGAACCCATCGAAATGATGGAGCAAGCCTTCATGCAAAAGTTCGTGCTCCGACAAGAGCCCGCGAAAGGCCGCACGTTCTTCGAGGGAGGGCAATTTGCCGAAAATCAGCAGCATGGCCGTTTCGATGAATGTGCTTTTTTCCGCCAATTGCTCGATGGGGATGCCGCGATGTCGCAGGATGCCCTTTTCGCCGTCCACGAAGGTGATGGCCGACTGGCAGGAGCCGGTGTTGCCGTAGCCGGGGTCGAAGGACAGCAGCCCGGCGTCCTTTTCCAGGGAGGTGATGTCGATGCCGACTTCGCCTTCGCTGCCGACCAGCACGGGCAGTTCGATGGAAAGGTCGCCGTATTTGAGAATGGCGGCGTTGGATTTGGACATGGTTTCTCCTCGGGCGCTCAGGATGCGGGAGAACGGCCCCAAGGGGCGCGGGGCCTTGATCGGAGCTTCGTCGACCGGCTTTTGTAGAAAAAAAATTCGGCCTTGTCTTCCCAAGAAATTCGGACCAACCCGCCGCCTCCTCGCGCCCTCCTGGACATTGACGCGCCAAACCTTCGAAATACCACAGTTTAGCGAGCCGTCACTTCAGCCTCCGGGCGTCATCCCTAGCCCCAGACCATCTGCCGCCAGCCCATGGTGGCCGGCCGGTGCCCGTGCTGACGGGCCAAAAGCTCGATGGGCGTCAGGGCCAGGGCGGCCACCTCGGGCGGCAGGCCGGGCAGGGCATCGGCCGATAGTTCGCCCAGAAAATGGTTGCAACGTCGGCACACGGCCACCCGCTCGCTCTCATAGCCCGGCACGGCATAGACTTGGCCCTGGGGTCCCGGAGCCTCGCAGTGGGGACATTCGCGGCGGGCAAAGCGCCAGGAGACGGCGCAAAAGGAGCAGGTCATGACCAGCCCGGACTCGTCGCGCCGGCCATGGCCGGGCCAGGAGCCGCACACCGGGCAATAGCCCCGGTTCCAGGCCGCGTCGGCCACCAGGGGAGCCAGCGCCCGGCCGTGGACCATGGCCAGGGGCGTGGCCAGCTGCACGCACCAAAATCCGAGCACCCGGGGATCGACGCCAAGGGACCGGCCCAGGCCAATGAGCGCGGCGCGGCGGTCGGCCAGCAGATGGCCCACGGCCTCGTCCAGGAATTCCGGCTCGCGGCAGGCGGCCTGGCCGACGTTGAGCAGATCGGCCCGGATGTCGCGAAAACCGGCGGCCAGCACCGGATGCAGGGCCTCGAAGACCCGGCGCAGGGCCAAGCGGTCCATGGGGAATTCCTCGCGCGGGGCCAGGCTGGCCCCCTGCCCCAGGCGCACCGGATCGGGCCTGGGCAGCGGCGTGGTTCCGGCCTCGCGTTCCAGCTCGGCCAGCAGCGGCTCCCGGGCCAGAAGCAGGCCCACGAAGGGATCGAGAAAGGCCCGGGCATGGGGCCGTTCCCGGCGCAGCCGTTCCACGGCGTCCGGGATGGACAACAACTGCTCGTCGGATTGGGTCATGACGCCTCCCCGGCGCGGCCCGGCGTTGGGTCGTGTCGGCCGCGCCAGGACGCGGCCATGGGCCGATGCGGATCGCCCGGCGATGCGGGCGCGGCCTGGGCCGGCCGGTTGGCCGGCAATGACCGGACCGTGGCCAGCCAGACGGGCGACGACCGGACCGACTCCGATCAGCCGCCAGCGGCCGGTCCGACATCGGCCGGTCTCGTATCGCCGGCCGCCATCGGCCGATCGGCAATGTTTGCATGGGCGCGCCGGCGACAGACGGCGCGCGCCATCCCAGGCGTGCCAAGAACCCCCGACGGCGTCAAGGCGCGGCCGGGCGCGTTGCGGCGCGGCCAAGGGCGGCGACCACGGCTTTCGGGCATGGCCGGCCGGCCTACGCCCGCCAACTTTTTTTCTTTGTATTTAAAATAACTTAATTCAAAATTCCAGGCACTTGCACGCCTATGGCATCAGTTTTCCAAATGAAACCGTGACTGTTTGTGCCAGATCTTGCGCAATCGGGATTGGTTTGACCGGGGGTGGCCTGCTTTTTATGACAATCGTGTGCCGGATTAGACATAACACGTGGGATGCCGGGCGGTTCGCCGCCCGATCGCTGGGGAACCTTTCAAGGAGGCCGTATGGGCATATCACGACGCGGATTCATGAAACTGACGGGGGCCGGTCTGGCCTGCCTGGGTCTCAAGGACCTGGGCCTGGACCCCCGTCCGGCAGCGGCCTACGCCACGACGCTGCGCATCGAAGGGGCCAAGGAATACCAATCCACCTGCCCGTTTTGTTCGTGCGGGTGCAGCATTTTGATGTTCGTCAAGGACGGCAAGTTCATCAGTTCCGAAGGCGACCCGGACTATCCGGTCAGTGAAGGGGCCCTTTGCCCCAAGGGCGCCGCTTTCCACTCCATGCACGTCAGCCATCACCGGATCTTGAAGCCCAAATACCGGGCTCCGGGCAGCGACAAGTGGGAAGAAAAAGACTGGGACTTTGTCCTGGACCGCATCGCCAGGCGCGTCAAGGAAACCCGCGACCGCGATTTCATCGAGAAAAACGACAAGGGCCAGACGGTCAACCGGGTCGAGTCCATCTTCCACCTCGGCACCTCCCAGATGGACAACGAGGAGTGCGCCGTCACCCATCAAATGCTTCGCAGCCTGGGGGTCGTCCATCTCGACCACCAGGCCCGGGTCTGACACTCGCCCACTGTACCGGCTCTGGCAGAGTCGTTCGGACGCGGCGCGATGACCCAGCACTGGATTGACATCAAAAACGCCGACGTGGTGCTCATCATGGGCAGCAACGCGGCGGAACACCACCCCATCTCGTTCAAGTGGGTTCTGGCGGCCAAGGACGCCGGGGCGACGCTCATCCACGTCGACCCGAAGTTCTCCCGCACCTCGGCCCGCTGCGATTTCCATGTGCCGCTTCGCTCCGGCACGGACATCGCCTTCCTTGGCGGCATGATGAAATACATCATCGACAAGGAACTCTACTTCAAGGACTACGTCCTCGACTACACCAACGCCTCGTTTATCGTGTCCGAAGGCTTCTCCTTCAAGGACGGCCTGTTCTCGGGCTACGATCCGGCCACCAAGACCTACGACCGCAAGACCTGGGTCTTTGACAAGGACGAGAACGGTATCGTCAAGAAGGACAAAACCCTTCAGGACCCGCGTTGCGTCTTCCAGCTCCTCAAGCAGCATTACGCCCGCTACACCCTGGACACCGTCTCGTCCGTCACGGGCGTGTCCAAGGACAACCTGCTCAAGGTCTGGGACGCGGTGTGCGCCACGGGCAAGCCCAACAAGGCCGCCACCATGATGTACGCCCTGGGCTGGACCCAGCACTCCGTGGGCGTGCAGAACATCCGCTGCGCCGGCATCATCCAGCTCCTTCTCGGCAACGTGGGCGTGGCCGGCGGCGGCATCAACGCGCTGCGCGGCGAACCCAACGTCCAGGGTTCCACGGACCACTCCCTGCTCTACGACGGCCTGCCCGGCTACCATCCGGTGCCGACCACCGCCTGGCCGACCCTGGCCGACTACCTCAAGGCCAACACGCCGGTGTCCAAGGACCCCAAAAGCGTCAACTGGTGGCAGAACCGGCCCAAGTACGTGACCAGCCTGCTCAAGGGCTGGTTCGGCGACGCGGCCACCCCGGAAAACGAGTACGGCTACGGCTGGCTGCCGAAAATCGAACCCAACGTCGAGTACGCCAGCCTGTTCATGTTCGACAAGATGTACAAGGGCAAGATCAAGGGCGGGTTCATCTACGGCCACAACCCGGCCATGTCCATGCCCAACACCCACAAGATCCGCAAAGCCCTGACCAACCTCGACTGGTTCGTCATCGGCGAGGCCCACGAGACCGAGACCTGCGCCTTCTGGCGTCAGCCCGGCACGGACCCCAAGTCCGTCAAGACCGAGGTGTTCATGCTGCCGTCGTGCCAGCGCGGCGAAAAGGACGGCACCACCTCCAACTCCGGCCGCTGGCACATGTGGCACTACAAGGCCTACGAACCCATGGGCGTGTCCAAGCCCATGGGCTGGATGGTCGTGGAGATCATGAAGCGCGTCAAAGCCCTTTACCAAAAGGAAGGCGGCGCGTTTCCGGCCCCCATTCTCAACGCCGACTGGTACGACCAGTACGACGCCGACTTCATGGCCAAGAAGATCAACGGCCAGTTCACCCGCGACGTCACCATCGGCGACAAGCAGTACAAGAAGGGCGACCAGGTGCCGGCCTTTGCCATGCTGGCCGCCGACGGCTCCACCACCAGCCTGTGCTGGGTCTACGCCGGCAGCTACGGCCCGGGGGGCAACCTGACCAAGCGCCGCGACCACACCCAGACGCCCATGCAGGCCAAGATCGGCCTGTATCCGAACTACTCCTGGGCCTGGCCCGTCAACCGGCGCATCATCTACAACCGCGCCTCGGTTGACCTGAACGGCAAGCCCTACAACCCGGCCAAGGCCGTCATCGCCTGGGAGGACGGCAAGTGGGTCGGCGACGTGCCCGACGGTCCCGCCGCGCCCATGGCCGATCCCAAGGGCGTGTACCCGTTTATCATGCACACCGAGGGCCATGGCCAGCTCTTCGGCCCCGGACGCGTGGACGGCCCCTTCCCCGAACACTACGAACCGGCGGAAACGCCCATCACGGCCAACCCCTTCTCCAAGCAGATGAACAACCCCTGCATGAAGGTGGCCGAAAGCGACATCGACGCCCTGGCAAAACCGGGCGACCCACGCTTCCCCATCGTGCTCACCACCTACAGCCTCACCGAACACTGGTGCGGCGGCGGCGACACCCGCAACACCCCGGCCCTGCTCGAAGCCGAACCCCAGCTCTATGTGG
This sequence comes from Pseudomonadota bacterium, assembly GCA_023435825.1. Taxonomy (GTDB): domain Bacteria; phylum Desulfobacterota; class Desulfovibrionia; order Desulfovibrionales; family Desulfovibrionaceae; genus Solidesulfovibrio. Next base: position 5,874 of record JAEZMB010000090.1, read on the forward strand.
AGATGAGCCACGAGCTGGCCAAGGAAAAAGGCGTGAAAAACGGTGACGTCGTCGTCATCGAGAGCCTGCGGGGCAAGGTCGAGGCCGTGGCCATGGTCACGGTGCGCATGACGCCGCTGACCGTCCAGGGCAAGACCCTGCACCTCATCGGGATGCCGTTCTGCTTCGGCTGGACCACCCCGGGCTGCGGCGACGCCACCAACCGCCTGACGGTTTCCGTGGCCGACCCCAACACCCGCATCCCCGAGTACAAGGCCTGCCTGTGCAACGTGCGCAAGGCCGACAAGGTGACGGAACTGCAACGCTAACGAGCATCGCAGCCGGGAGACGTTCTCCCGGCCGCGACCACGAAGGGGAGTCCGCCATGCCCAAGGCGTTTTTCATTGATACTTCACGTTGCACGGCCTGCCGGGGATGCCAGGTGGCCTGCAAGGAATGGCACGAGCACCAGGCCGTGCCCACGCTGCAACGCGGCACGCACCAGAATCCGCCGGATTTCACGCCCTACAACTACAAGATCGTGCGGTTTAGCGAACACAAGATCGACGGCAAGATCAAATGGCTGTTTTTCCCGGACCAGTGCCGCCATTGCCTGGTGCCGCCCTGCAAGGACGCCGCCGACGCGTATGTGCCCGGGGCCATTGTCCAGGACGAGGCCACCGGCGCCGTGCTCTACACCGACAAGACCAAGCAGCTCACCATCGACCAGGCCCGGGAAGTGCGCGACGTGTGTCCCTACGCCATCCCGGTGCGCAGCGAGGCCACGGGGATGCTCAGCAAGTGCGACTGGTGCATCGACCGCCAGCGCGCCGGCCTCAAGCCCGCCTGCGTCAAGACCTGCTGCACCGGGTCCATGAACATCGGCGAACGGGCCGACATGCTGGCCCTGGCCCGCCGGACCCTGGAAAAAGTGAAAAAGACCCACCCCGAGGCCACGCTTCTCGATGAAGACTACCTCGCGGTGATCTACCTCATCACCGAACCGCGCAAGCTGTACCACGAATTCGCCGAACGCCGGGAGCAGATGAACCCCATGACCAGGCAGGCCTTCCTGGCCATGATGGCCCGTCCCGCCTCGCGCCTTCGCGGATAACACCACCGTTCGTGTTCCCGCGGGGCCGGGGGGCGGCCCGCCCCGCCCCCATTCTCCCAGTGGCGCCGGGGGGGGCCCGCTTTTCAGGACCAGCGCTTTCGCCTTTCCTTCGCCACTTTTTTTCCCGAGGTTTCGCCCATGCGCATGCGCATTCCCCACGCCCCCCAGCCCGACCTGCCCGACATTCCCCTGCCGGAACAATCCCGAGCCCTGGCCGAGCCTTTCGCCGCCTTGGCCAGGCTGCGCCGCGAGATCGCCGCCGGCCTGCCCCAGGGGCTTTTCGATGTGGCCTACGACCCGGACCGCTTTGCCGCCGGCGAGACCCTGCTGGCCGAGATCGACCCCCTCCAACTGTTGCCGGGCTTTTTGGCCGCCGCCGAAAAGCTGCTGCCGGCCATGGCCGGCATTTTTCCGCCCCTGTCCCGCGAGGCCGCCGTCCTGGGCCAGGCCCTGGCCCAGGGACCGCGCCTGGGCGACGCGCTCATCCTCGCCTTTTTCGTCGACGCGGCCGAGGATTTCGAGAGCCTGGGCGCGGAACTGGGCATCCGGCCGGAACCGCTCCTTTTCCTGACCCAGGAAACCGTCTCCACCGTGCTGCGGGCCGAAGCCTCACGCATCGCCGCCCTGGCCGACGACGAGTTGTGGCGGAAGAACTGCTGCCCGATTTGCGGCTCGGCCCCGGACCTGGGCTGGCTCAAGGAGCAGCCCGAACCCTCGGAATTCCTTATCGCCAAGGCCGGGCGGCTCATGCTCCACTGCTCGCTGTGCGGCCACCTGTGGCGCTTCCCCCGTCTCACCTGCCCGACCTGCGGCGAGACCGACCATGAAAAGCTTGAGCTGTTCATGCCCGAAGGCCGGGAGCGCGAACGCATCCACGCCTGCACCACCTGCCGGCGCTATTTCGTGGTGACCAACCGGGTGGACAGCGAAAAGCACTTCGACCCCGACGCCACCGCGCCGGCCCTGGCCCATCTGGACGCCGCCGCCCGGGCGCGCGGCTTCGAACCGGTCTGTGTCACGCCCTGGAACCAACTGGACGACTAGGCCCACTCTTCTTGACCGAAAAACACACGCGCCCGCCGTCATGTGACGGCGGGCGCGTTTTGCGTCGTATACCGGGGGTGTTGCCGGCAGCGGCGCGGCTCTTTGCGGCGACATCGGGGGATTATCCTGTCCCCTGGCCTGGGGCAAAGCCGACAAGACACGCCCCGCCGCCGTCCGGCCGCGTTACGCCAACTCCATTTCTCAAGCAAAAGCAGATGGCAAACAACACATTGATCCAATTGTATAATAGGCGTTACGCGCCTGGGGCCGTCCCGGTCGAAACTGGCGTGCCGTCCGGGGCGCAACCGGCCTCGGACGCGGCTGGTTCGGCGAGAAACCGCCCAGTTCGTGTCGGCAGGGGCGGTGCGGGACGACGCCCGTAGCGCAAATGCCAATAAGCCCAGGAGCGGGCGTCAAAAATGCCCGGCGGGGCGTTATCCAGGGCCTCGCGGTATTCCTGTGGCCCGACCAGCCCTTCCAGACGGCGCAAATCCTCGATGCCGCCATAGGTCATGACATGGGCCAGGAAATGCACTGGATCGGCCAGGGCCTCGGCCGGCTCCTTGAACCAGACCACGCGCCGGGCCACCTCCAGCAATTCCGGGGTTTCGGGCAGCGGTTTCATGGGCGGGACTCCGACTCGGACCCGGGCCGTGGCTTGAAGGGCGTGAGCACCGGCAGCCGCCCAGGGTCCACGCCGGCCACGGCGGCTCGCAGACGCTCGCGCACGTCCTCCGGCATGGTCGGCACATCGTCGAAATAGCTCAGCGCCTTCAGCGAAATCAGGGGATTGAAGCTTGCGCCGTACACGACCCGCCCGGCGGCCAGGGCCGTGGCCAAGTCGAGTCCATGGCGCAGCAAGGCGTCGATGTCGCGGTAGTCCTTGGCCTCGGCCCGTTGCTGCACCACCGCGACCTTGGTTCCGGCGATGTCCGCCAGGGAGGCGGCCCAGACCTTGCTTCCCAGGGCCTGCTGCCTTGGCGCGACCTGTCCGAGACCAAGTGCGCCAAAAAACGAAATCAGCACCGGCCCGCCGCGATCCACCCGGCAGGTCAGGGTGTTGGCCGCGACCTGCACCTGTTCGGCATCGTGCAAATACGGCACGTCCCGGACGAGCAGCCTGGGGTCAAAAGGCTCGTTAGAAAAAAAGTCGAAATCGACAGAGACGCGGTGTCCCAGTCGCAGGGCCAGGGCCGTTCCGCCGTAGAGGGTGAACTGCCCGGGGGTGGCGTCGAGTTCCGGCCAAAGCCGGCGCTGGGCCTGCGGCAGGATGTCCAGCTTTGGGATAAAACCATCCATGCCCGCATCCTATCCGATGGCGAAGCGGCGCGGCAACGGATTTTGCCCCCACCTGCCGTCGGGACTCCAGCCAGACTCCAGCCCTACGCCCCCCGCCGGGACAGCATAAACATGCCGTAGGTGGCCAGCAGGTTCGGCAAAAACGTCACCACCGCGCCCTTCTCATGGTGATGCGGCGTGCTCACCGCCGTCTCGCGTTCGATGGCGAAGCCTTCCTTGCGGCAAAAGCGCCGGAAATCCCGGATGGTGATGACCCGGATGTTGGGCGTGTCGTACCACTCGTAGGGCAGCTCCCGGGACACCGGGGCGCGGCCGCGAAACAGCAGCTGTCCCCGGATGCGGTAATAGGCGAAATTGGGAAAGCTCACGATGCCGCGCTTGCCCACCCGCAGCATCTCCCGGATGAGCCGGGCCGGATCGTAGACCTGTTGCAAGGTCTGCGAGAGAATCACGTAGTCGAAATGGCCGTCGGGATAGTCGGCCACTTCCTCGTTGATGTCCCCGTGCAGCACGGACAGCCCTTTCTCGATGCCCTGGGTGACCTTGCCCTCTTCCCGCTCGATGCCCGTGCCGCGCACGCCCTTGTCCACCGACAGAATATGGAGCAGATCCCCCGAGCCGCAGCCGAGATCCAGGACTTTCGAGCCGGGCTCGATCCAGGAGGCGATGATGGACAGGTCATAGCGCACGGGCGTCCTCCTTGGCGGCGTCGACCAACGCCCGGTCCAGGAAGCGGGCGATCATGCCCGAAAGGCGGGCGTTGGGCAGCAAAAAGGCGTCGTGCCCCCACTTGGCCTCCAACTCCACGAAGCTCACGTCCAAGCCGTTTTTCTTCATGGCCTGCACCATGCTCCGGGACTGGTAGGTGGGATAGAGCCAGTCCGAGGAGAACGAGGCCACCAGATAGCGGCACCTGGCCTTGGCAAAGGCGGCCACGGCCGAGCCGCAGCCGTGGCTGGCCTCCAGATTGAAATAATCCGCCGCCTTGGTGATGTAGAGAAAGGAATTGGCGTCGAAGCGGTCCACGAACTTCTGGCCCTGGTAGCGCAGGTAGGATTCCACCTGGAAATCCGGCTCCTCCAGGACAAAGGAATTCTCGCAGCGGTCCTGGAGCCGGCGGTCGAACTTCTGGCGCATGGCCTCGTCGGACAGATAGGTGATGTGCCCGATCATGCGCCCGACGGCCAGGCCGTGGGCCGGCGGCACGCCGTCGTAGTAGTTGCCGCCGTTCCAGTTGGGATCGGCCATGATGGCCTGCCGGGCCACCTCGTTAAAGGCGATGGCCAGGGCCGAGTGCTTGGTGGTGGTGGCCAGGGGCACGGCCGAGCGCACCATGTCCGGGTAGCGCACCGACCATTCCAGGGCCTGCATCCCGCCCATGGAGCCGCCGACCACGCTCAAAAGCTGGCTCACGCCCAGATGCTCGACCAGCCGCTTTTGCGCCTGCACCATGTCGCCGATGGTGATGACCGGAAAGGTCAGGCCGTAGGGTTTGCCCGTGGCCGGATCGGTCGAGGAAGGCCCCGTGGAGCCCATGCAGCCGCCGATGACGTTGGAACAGATGACGTAGTAGCGGTCGGTGTCGATGGGTTTGCCCGGGCCGATCATGAGGTCCCACCAGCCGGGCTTGGCGTCGCCGGGCTCGTAGTAGCCGGCGGCGTGGGAATCGCCGGTCAGGGCATGGAGCACGAGCACGGCGTTGTCGGCCCGTTGGCTGAGCTGGCCATAGGTCTCGTAGGCCAGGACCACCGGCCCCAGGGCGCGCCCGGATTCGACCGTCAGCGGGCTGTCGGCCTCGGCAACCGTGAAATACCGCTTTTCCACCCGGCCGACGCTGGTTCCCGATGGGGAATGTTCGATGTATTCGCTCATGAAAGCCTCGTGCCCAATCTCCTACCAGCCCGGGCGGGAAAGTCAAAGGGCGCGGCTTTTGACTTTCCCGCCAAGGGGCGGCAAGAAAGCACCAGCGCGGGAGGACGTCATGGACGCAGTGGACCGACGGGCCGAGTTGCGGGTGCGCCCGCCAGGCGACGCTTTGGCCGCCTTTGCCCTATGGCCGGCCGCCGACCCGGCTCCGGCCCGGCTGCCCGTGGCCGCCCTGGGCCGCCCGGCCGCTTCCCGCCGCGACGGCTGCCGCCTGACGCTGCTTGACGCCTCCTCCATCGGCCTGGGGGTCGAACTGGCCGCGCCGGACAGCGCCCTGGCCCCCCTGGCCGCCGCTCCGGCCTGGCTTGTCTACCTGACCCTTCGCGAATGCCGCCCCGAGGCCGAGGGCGAACTCCTCTCTCTCGTCTACCATGCCGCCGTGGCCCGCCTGCGGCCCTCCCCAGGCGTCCTTGCCGCCGGCCTGCGCCTCACACGCCAGGGACGCGGCTGTCCCTTCGAGAAGGCCATCGACTTTTTCGACGTCCGCCGTTTCGGCTCCCCGGACCTGGCCGCCTGGCTCGACGCCCTGGCCCGGGCCGCCGCCCGGCCCGCCCCTGCCGAGGGGCCGGGACTCCACCTCGACCGGCTCCTGGAGGAGCCTGCCCTCTCGGCCGACGCGCCGATTGCTGACAAGGACATTTCCATATGATCGTCATGGTCGGCCTGCTGGTCGTCATCGCCTCGGTGTGCCTGGGTTATCTGATGGAAGGCGGCGTCTTTGGCGTGCTGGTGCAGCCCGCCGAGTGGGTCATCATCATCGGCGCGGCTCTTGGGGCCATGCTGGTGGGCTCGACCCGCAATTCCTTCTCGCTCATCCTAAAAGGCCTGCCCAAGGCCCTGTTTCCGGCCCACATCGGCCGCGACCACTACATCGAGGCCCTGGTCAGCCTGGCCAAGCTGCTGGTCAAGGTCCGCCGCGAAGGCCTCATGAGCATCGAGGGCGACATCGAACACCCGGAAACCAGCCCCATCTTTTCCCGGGCCGTGCAGTTGTCCAAGGACAAGGCCGCGTTGGCCTTTATCTGCGACACCATGCGCGTCTATCTGGTCAGCGGCGACGCCCAGGAACTCGAACAGCTCATGGACCTCGACCTGGCCGCCATCCATCTGCAGGCATCAAGCCCGGCCCACAATCTCGGCAAGGTCGCCGAATCCCTGCCCGGCCTTGGCATCGTGGCCGCCGTCCTCGGCGTGGTGCTCACCATGGGCAAGATCAGCCAGCCGCCGGAAGTGCTTGGCCACAGCATCGGCGCGGCCCTGGTGGGCACCTTCCTCGGCGTGCTCCTGTGTTACGGCTTCATCGGCCCGCTGGCCGGCAACCTGGAAAACCAGGCCATGGAGCGCCAGACCTATTTTTCGGTCATCCGGGCCATCATCGCCGGCGCGGCCCGGGGGGCCACGCCCCTTGTGGCCGTGGAATACGGCCGCCGGGCCATCCCCGAGGATCTGCGGCCTTCCTTCGGCGACCTCGAAGCCACCCTCAAGGGCTGACCCATGGCCGCCGCGAAAAAGCCCGCCCCGCGAAAGCCGCCCAAGCTTCCGGGCTTCCCCAAGGCCCATGGTTCGAGCTGGAAAGTGGCCTACGCCGACTTCGTCACGGCCATGATGGCCTTTTTCCTGCTCATGTGGATCATCAACATGGTCCCGCCGGCTACGCTCAAGCAGCTCGAACAGTACTTCAAGGAAGAACCCAAGCCGGCCCAGGGCGCGCTGTTTTCCCCCGACGCCATGGAGCGCCAACGCGTCGCGGCGCTCAATCGCGACGACGCCATGCGCTACACCATCGCCACGCGCTTTAAAAAAATCATCACCGAGGACCCGTTCCTGAAAAACAGCAGCGGCGTCAGTTCCGACGACGTGGGCGTGCTGCTGCGCCTGCAAAACGGGATGATCTTCACCCCGGGGTCGGCCGAACTGACCGAGCAGGCCAAAAAGCTCATGGCCGACATCATCGACGTCATGAAAACCTACAACGTCTTCCTGGTCATCCGGGGCCACGCCGACGCCGCCGAGGCGGCCAAGGGGTCCTTTGCCTCCAACTGGGAACTTTCCGGCGCCCGGGCCGCCGCCGCCGCCCGGGCCGTCATCGCCGGCGGCGGCATCCAGGCCAGCCGCATCCGGGCCGTGGCCTACGGCGACTCCCGGCCGCTCATGCCCGAAACCAACCCCGAGGCCGCCGCCGCCAACCGCCGGGTGGAATTCTACTTCCACCGCCCCGAAGCCGCCGCGTCCCAAGTGCTGTACTGACGTGCCGCCCTGGCGTAGACTGGGGCCACACAACACGGAGGATCAACGTTTCTATGCCCATCAGACGCCTTGCCGCGCTGCTCGCGCCCCTGGCCCTGTCCATCGCCCTGGCCGCCGGCCCGGCCCTGGCCGCCGACGCTGACAAGAAACCCGCCGATTTCCGGGGTGTGGCCTGGGGCGCGCCGGCATCGTCCCTGGCCGACCTCAAGCCCATCGACCGCGACGGTGACATCGTCCACGGCGAACGGGCCGGCGAGAAAAAGGAGCTCGGCGGCATGCCGCTGAAAAACGTCACCTATTCCTTTTTCAAAAACCAGTTCTACCACGCCGAAATCGGCTACGACGCCCCCGGAGCCTCCGACGCCCTGGAAAAAGGCCTGGTCGCCAAATACGGACCGCCCGACGCCACCCGGCGCAAGACCGACGCCGCCGGCCACCCCTATGAAGTCTCCACCTGGAACTGGCCCGGCGCGGTGTTTATCGGCCACCGCCGCGACCTTGGTGGCAACGCCGGCCGCGTGTTCTATTTCTACGCCCCCCTGACCGAAGCCTCGGCCAAGACCCAGCCGAGCCTGGGCCAGACCGCCAAGGCCCCGGCCGAAGCGGCCGCCCCGGCCGCTGGCGAGGGCGGCTACCGCGTCAAGAAAGGCGACAGCCTGGAACGCATCGCCAAGATCCAGGGCACCACCGTCGCCGCCATCGAGGCCGCCAACCCGGGGCTGTCCGACAAAAACCTCAAGGCCGACGCCACCATCAAACTGCCGGGCAAAAGCGGCGACAAGCCTTCCAAAAAGCCTGCCGCCCCGCTGCCTCCCGGGCAGTACATCGAATACACCGTCAAGGACGGCGAAATCCTGTCCAAGGTGGCCAACGCCCACGGCGCGCGCACCCGCGACGTCATCGCCGCCAACCCCGACATCGAACCCGACAATATCCGCCCGGGCACGGTGCTGCGCATCCCGGTCAAGAAAGACGCGCCCAAGCCGGAGCAAAAAGGCGAGGAGATCGAAGTCGTGGCGCCGCCGGCGGCGGAATGGGGAGATGGGAGGGTGGGGGCGGCGGGGGGGGGGGGGGGGGGGGGGGGGGGGGGGGGGGGGGGGG
>JAEZMB010000101.1 GCA_023435825.1 Pseudomonadota bacterium
CCCCCCCCCCCCCCCCCCCCCCCCCCCCCCCCCCCCCCCCCCCCGCCGGAGGCATCTTTCTCTTATCTCTTCCTCTCCACTCCCCCACTACACCTTGGCCGGATCGATGATCTCGCCCGCGATAGCGGCGGCGGCAGCGGCGGCGGGGCCGGAGAGGTAGACTTCGCTTTCCAGGCTGCCCATGCGGCCCTTGAAGTTGCGGTTGGTGGTGGCGATGGCGCGTTCGCCGCCGGCCAGGATGCCCATGTGGCCGCCGAGGCACGGCCCGCAGGTGGCGGGGCCGACGATGCAGCCGGCGTCCATAAAGGTTTCGATGAGGCCTTCGGCCAGGGCTTGTCGCCAGATGTTGGGGGTGGCGGGCAGGACGATGGTGCGCACATCCTTGCTCACCTTGCGGCCCTTGAGGATAGCGGCGGCTTCGCGCAGATCCTCGATGCGGCCGTTGGTGCAGGAGCCGATGACGGCCTGATCGACCTTGAGGCCGGCCACGGCGGAGACGGGCTTGACGTTATCGGGCAGGTGCGGGCAGGCGATCTGCGGCTCCATGCCGGTGGCGTCGATGGTGACGACGCGTTCGTAGGTCGCGCCGGCATCGGCGGCGATGGCCTTGTCGCCTTTGCGGCCGTGGGCGGCGGCGTAGGCCAGGGTCTTGTCGTCGGCGGCGAAGAGTCCGACCTTGCCGCCGGCTTCGATGGCCATGTTGGACATGGTCATGCGGCCTTCGACGGACAGGGCCGAAGCCAGCGGGCCGGTGAATTCCAGGGCTTTATACAGCGCGCCGGACACGCCGATGGTGCCGATAAGGGCCAGCATGAGGTCCTTGGCCCCGACCCACTGGCGCAGCGTGCCGGTGAGGATGACCTGGATGGTGGGCGGCACCTTGAACCAGGTTTCGCCCAGGGCCATGCCGGCGGCCACGTCGGTGGAGCCCATGCCGGTGGCGAACGCGCCCAGGCCGCCGTAGGTGCAGGTGTGGGAGTCCGCGCCGATGACCACGTCGCCCGGGCCGACGAGGCCAAGTTCGGGCAAAAGCGCGTGCTCGACGCCGACGTTGCCGCCTTCAAAGTAATGGGTGATGCCCATTTCCTTGGCGAACTCGCGGCAGACCTTCACCTGTTCGGCCGATTCGATGTCCTTGTTGGGCGTGAAATGGTCGGCGACGATGGTGACCTTGTCCTTGTCGAAAACGCCGGCCGCGCCCATCTTTTTAAAGGACTTAATCGCCAGGGGCGCGGTGATGTCGTTGGCCAGGACCAGGGAAAGCCGGCAACGGACGATCTGCCCGGGACCTGTAATCTGCTCGTCGCAGTGCTGTTGCAGGATTTTCTCGGCTAAAGTTGCGGGCATATCCGTTCCTCCTCCTTCTTGGCCAAACGGTTGAGCGCGTTGATGAAGGCCAGGGTGCTGGCCATGATGACGTCGTCGTGGACGCCGCGGCCGACGGTGGTCGCGGTTCCGTCCTTGATGCGCACGGTCACTTCGCCCTGGGCGTCGGTGCCGCCGGTGATGGCGTTGATCTGGTATTCTTCGAGGTCGGGCTTGCGGCCAACGGCCTGGCACACGGCGTTAAATACCGCGTCCACGGGACCGGAACCGGCGCTGTAGTGGCGCACGGTCTGGCCTTCCACCTGCATTTCAACCACGGCAAAGGGCGCGAGTTCCACGTTGCCGCAGTGCACGGACAGGAACTGCAAGGCATAGCGGTCCGGGCGGCGCAGGACTTTTTCGAGGATAAGGGCCTCGATGTCCTCGTCGAGGATGCGCTGCTTGCGGTCGGCCAGCTGTTTGACGGCCTCGAAGACGACGAGCAGCTCTTCGTCATTTAAGGCATAGCCCAGTTCCTTGACCTTGGCGTCCAGGGCGTGGCGGCCGGAGTGTTTGCCGAGCACCACCACAGCGCCTTTGCGGCCGATGCTCTCGGCGGTCATGATCTCGTAGGTGCGGCGATCCTTGAGCACGCCGTGCTGGTGGATGCCGGACTCGTGGGCAAAGGCGTTGCGGCCCATGATGGGGGCATAGGGCGGAATGGGCTGGCCGATGATGCCCGACAGGCGGCGGCAGGAGGGATAGAGTTCCTCGGTGACGATGCCGGTGGTCAGGTTATAGTAGTTGGGGCGGGTGTTGAGCCCCATGACGACCTGCTCCAGGGAAGCGTTGCCGGCCCGCTCGCCGATGCCGGAAAGCGTCACTTCGGCCTGGCGCGCGCCGGCATGGAGGGCGGCCAGGGTGTTGGCCACGGCCAGGCCCAGGTCGTTGTGGCAGTGGACGGCGAAGGTGACGCCGCCGGCCCCGCGCACGGTGGTCATGAGATGGCGGATAAGGTCGGCGAATTCGGCCGGCTGGGCGTAGCCAACCGTATCGGGGATGTTGAGGATGGTCGCGCCGGCGGCGATGGCCCGTTCGCAGGCGGCGACGAGGAAGGCCGGTTCGGAGCGCGAGGCGTCCTCGGCCGAGAACTGGACTTCGACGCCCTTGGCGGCGGCGTGGGAAACGGCCGCTTCGATCATGTCGAGGACCTGGGTCGGGGTCTTGTTCAACTTGTGCTGCATGTGCAGCTCGGAGGTGGCCAGGAAGGTGTGGATGCGGCGGCGCTGTGCACCCTTGATGGCTTCAAAGCCCCGGTCGATGTCCGAGGCCAGGGCCCGGCACAGGGCGGCCACCACCGGGTTCTTGACGGCGGCGGCGATGGCCGAGACGGCCTGGAAATCGCCTTCGCTGGCGGCCGGGAAACCGGCCTCGATGATGTCCACGCCAAGGGTTTCGAGCTGGCGGGCCATGCGGACTTTTTCTTCGCGGGTCATGGTGGCTCCGGGCGACTGTTCGCCGTCACGGAGCGTGGTATCAAAGATGTATACCCTGTTGTCGTCGGACATGAGGGTCTCCCCTTTCTCCGCTTATGCGGAGAGGACGAGGCGCGCGTGAGCACGCGCCGAGGCACTCTGGTTGGCCTGGGCCGGGGCAAGTGACAAGAAATGTCAAAAAGGGGATAACGGTGTTATGAGAGCTCCTGGAGGGGCTCCCGTAGCTTGGTGCGGCGCGGCAGAATGAAGAAGGTGTAGAAGATGCCGGAGATGAGGTAGGCGGAAAAGAGCAGGAAGCCCATGAGCCAGGGCTCGGAGGCGACCACGACGAAGAGGAGCAGCGCCGTGACCATGGCGCTGAAGGGATGGGCCTTGACCAGCCCGAGTTCCTTGAAGGAGGCGTAGCGCACGCGGCTGACCATGAGGAAGGACAGGGCGTACACGAGCACGAGGCAGGCCTTGGGGATGACGGCGGCGGCGATGTCGTCGGGCAGATAGCGCTCGAACATGAAGAACAGCGCGATCATGCAGCCGGCGGCCGGGATGGGCAGTCCCACGAAGAACTTCTTGGAGGTGGTGGTCTTGCCGGACATGACGTTGAACCGGGCGAGCCGCAGCGCGCCGCAGGCCACGAGCATGAAGGCGGCCAGGATGCCCAGGCGGCCGAACCGGGCGAGCTGCCACTGGTAGACCATGATGGCCGGGGCCACGCCGAAGGCCACGAGGTCGGCCAGGGAATCGAACTGCACGCCAAAATCGCTGCTGGTGCCGGTGAGCCGGGCCACCTTGCCGTCGAGGCCGTCGAAGAGGCAGGAGAAGAGAATGGCCAGGGCCGTCATGTCGAACTGGCCCTCGATGGCCCAAAGCGCCCCCAGGAAGCCCGAGAACAGGCTTGCCATGGTAAACAGGTTCGGCAGGATGTAGACGCTCCTGCGAGCCCGGCTCTGGGTGACTTTTTCTTCCATCTCGCTGCGTGATCGATCGCGGGCTGCGCCCGGTTAGTCGGCCTTCTTCGCCAAAACGGTGACGCCGGCCATGGTCTTCTGACCCATGGCGACAGCCGGATGATAGCCATGGGGCAGATAGACGTCAAGGCGCGACCCGAACTTGATCATGCCGTAACGTTCGCCGCGCGAAAGCGTGTCGCCGGCCTTGGCCGGGCAGACGATGCGCCGGGCAATCAGCCCCGCGATCTGCACCACGGTAAACCGCGCGCCCTCGGCGTCGGTGACGACGATGACGTTGCGTTCGTTGTCCGTGGAGGCCTTGTCCAGCGACGCGTTGAAAAATTTGCCCGGAATGTAGCGCACTTCCGAGACCACGCCGGTGATCGGCGAGCGGTTCACGTGGACGTTTACGACGTTCATGAACACGCACACGACCTGGCGCATTTCACCCGTGATCGGGTCGGCGGCCTCGCCGAGCTTGCAGACCACGCCATCGGCCGGGGACACGGCAATGCCGTTTTCCGTGGGCGCGGTGCGGTCCGGGTCGCGGAAGAAATTGAGGGAAAAAATCGTGGCCAACAGGCTGATGGTGGCCAGACAAGGCCAGCGTAGCAGGGCGAAAACCAGGGTCGCCAGGGCGAAAACGCCGATAATCGGCAGGCCGTCACGGGCCAGGCCGCAAATGGGCTTATACATTTAAAGCGCTCCAAGGGGCGGGCACAGGTCGGCCAGTTCGGCGAAAAACGACTCCCGGTCCCGGTATAAAAGGGTTTTAAAGCCCAGTCGGGCGGCCAGTTCCGTATTGTGGGCCGCGTCGTCGATGAAAAGCGACTCCCCGGCCGTCACGTCCATGGCTTCAAGAGCCAGCTCGAAAAACGCCGCCTCGCGCTTGGACGTGCCATGATGATAGCTGTTAAAGACCTGATCGAAATGGGAAAAGACGTCATGTTTGGCGTCGAGCCGGGCCAGCCACTCGGTCTGGTCGCTTAAGATCGCGGTTTTGAGGCCCAGGCCGCGCACCGCGTCGGCCAGGGCGAACATGTACGGCCGGGGCACGAACCGCGACAGCACCACCTCGGTCAGATGCGCGTCATCGGCCGTGATGCCCGTGGCCTTGCGAAAGGCCTGCCAGAACCCGGCCTCGTCGCAGCCGCCGACCACGAACCGCGTGGTCCAGGCCATCTCATAAGCCGCCGGCACGATCTCGGCCGGATCGCGCCCGGCCTCGCCGGCGATGTCGATGAGCGCCTGGCGAAAGCCCTCCTCGGCCAACACGCCGCCGAAATCGAAAAACACGGCCCGAAGTCCACATACCTGGCTCATGGTTCCCCCATTTCTCGCGGCGTCGCTTCCCATGCCGGCCCGAAGGCCGTATATACGGAAAACGCCCGCAAGGCTGTAGCCGTAAAGAGCGTCCCAAGCAAGTCGGGAATGTTGGGAAGCGGGAAGAAGGAAGATGCCTCCGGCGGGGGGGGGGGGGGGGGGGGGGGGGGGGGGGGGGGGGGGGGGGGGGGGGGGGGGGGGGGGGGGGGGGGGGGGGGGGGGGGGGGGGGGGGGGGGGGGGGGGGGGGGG
>JAEZMB010000109.1 GCA_023435825.1 Pseudomonadota bacterium
GGATAATCCCGGCCGCCGACGAAAAGACGTGGGGACTTAGGCGCCCGCCAGGTACGTGGCGATGGCGTCGTCGTAGGTGCTGGTCTGGCGGAAGGTGGCGGCGGCGGTTTTCTGGCGCAGGGGCAGCGGCGCTTTCATGCCGTTCTGGGCCAGGGCGTCCATGACCTCGGGATAGAAGCCCGGATCCGGGACCACCAGGATGGAGGCGAAATTTTTCGCCGAGGCGCGAAGCAAGGTCGGCCCGCCGATGTCGATCTGCTCCACCATCTCCGGCAGGGGCAGCCCTTTTTCCAGGGCCTTGCCGAAGGCGTAGAGATTGACCACCACCATGTCGAAGGCGGCGATGCCGTGCTTGGCCAGGGTGGCCAGGTGCTCGGGATTGTCCTTGTCGGCCAGGATGCCGCCGTGGACATTGGGGTGCAGGGTCTTGACGCGGCCGTTCAAGATTTCCGGGAACCCCGTCACGTCGCTGACGGAGGTCACGGGCAGGCCGGCCTCGACGAGCATCTTGCGGGTGCCCCCGGTGGAGACGAGTTCGACGCCGGCGGCGGACAGGAACCGGGCCAGTTCGGGCAGGCCGGACTTGTCCGTGACGCTGAGGAGGGCCCGTTTGACAGGCAGAAAATCCATGCTGGACCTCGCTTTTTCAGGCGAGGTGCCACATGGCGGCCGGCTTGGCAAGGGCGCGGCAGGCGCGCGTGGGGAGGCTCGCCGCCTGGGCCCTGGAACAGACGCCCCAAGGAGGCACGGCCCCGGGCCGGACCGCGACGAAAAAAACACGTTTCGGCCGGCTTTCACACATCAGCCGGCTCGTCGCGGCAAACGCCGCGTCCCCTAAAAAATACGGTGGTATTTTTTAAGCAAAATCTGTGGCTTCAACATGTCGCCCGCAAACGCCATGGCGCTTTTCGTGGACGCGCCAGAAGACGCGGGGGCCGTAACGTCCGGCCGGGGCTGGGCGGCCCGGGCCGGACGTCGCGGAGGGGTGTCCACGGACCGGATCGACGCGGCTTGCATCGTCTCCCTGAAGCCAGACCACGCCTGGCCAAGGAGCAAATTTTCAGGACAAGGCTGTCCGGCCAAGGCCCGGACCGCTTCGCCGGCTAGGCCGCGATGCGCTTGAGCTCGTCGGCCAGTTCCCGGGCGGCGTCGTTGGCCGGGTCCTGGAGCAGGATCTGGTCGATCTCCGCGCCGGCTTCGGCGTGCCGGCCAAGGCTCACCAGACAGCCGGCCAGGGTGAACCGGACCTCGTGCTTGAGCGGGTCCAGGGCCAGATAATCCTGCAGATAGGGCAGGACTTCGTCCAGGCGGTCGTCGGCATGGGCCAGGCGGACCAGACCGAACAGCGCCACCAGATTTTCCGGATTCTTGGACAGCGCGCCCTTGAAATGGGTGAAGGCTTCGGCCGACTGGCCGCGCTCCATCTCAATAAGCGCCATGCCGGACAGGGACCGGTCGTCGGCCTCGATGGAGGACGCCTTGCGGTACAGCGACATGGCGTCGTCGAGCTTGCCGCGCTGCACGGCGATGGTGGCCAGCCCCAGATAGGGGTCGGGGTGCACGCCGTTGCTGGTCATGGCCTTGCCGTAATATTCCTCGGCCTTGTCCAGGTCGCCCATGAACAGATAGCATTCGCCGAGTTCCTTGTTGATTTCGTAGTCGAGTTGCCCACTCATGACATCCCCTCCGTTGGCGGCCCGTCGGGTGCGGGTTTCGGGCCTGGCCGGTTCGCGCCTTGACGGCGCAGGCTGGTGCTCGTTTGTCCCGGCGGCGAGGGCTGCCGGGCGTTTTCGTCCAAGCAATCCCCGTGCCAAGCACTCCGATGCGCCTGCCGCCCGGCTCCACAGGCCCGCGACAAATGATGCTTTTGGGAAATTCGTCCGGGTTTATTAGAAAGTAAAACGAATATCCGGCAAAAAATGCCCCTGCCCGATCCACGCCGTTCGGGCTGGAACGCTTTTTGCCCAATAGGTTTTCGAAAACGGGCGGCCAGCCCGGGGACAGCTCTCCCAAGCGGAGGAAAAAGACAATGAAAACAATATTCTCACAAAATATCGGACTGCTCGGCAGGGTCATGGACCTGCATCTGGAGCGTCAGAATGTCGTCATGTCCAACCTGGCCAACCAGGACGTGCCCGCCTTCAAGGCCCGCAGCCTGGAATTCGAAAAAGAACTCCAAGCCGCGCTCAACATCGACGACCGGGGCAAGATGACGCGCACCAGCGGCGGCCACCTGCCCAGCGTCTTCAATGCCGCCGGCTTCGAGGGCAACCTGGAGATGGGGTGGAAGCCCCGGGTCGTCCAGGGCCTGGACAGCGTGGACATGGATAAGGAAATGGCGATCATGGCCAAGAACACGCTGATGTACAACGCCCTGACCGACATCACCAAGAAGAACTTCGAAGGCCTGCAAAAGGTCATCATCGACGGAGGCAAGTAACATGGATCTCTTCACCGCCATGGACATCGGTTCGTCGGGCATGTCGGCCCAGCGGACCACCATGAACACCATTTCCATGAACCTGGCCAACATCAAGACCACCCGCACGGTCAACGGCGGCGGTCCTTACGTGCGCAAGTCCGTCATGCTCGAATCCACCCCGGTGGACAGCCCCTTCTCCAAGGCCATGCAGTCGGCCCAGGACCGCGATCTGGCCGGCGTCAAGGTCACGAGCCTGGTCAACGACAACCGCCCCTTCCGGATGCAGTACGAGCCCGGCCACCCCGACGCCAACGCCGACGGCTACGTGGCCTACCCCGACATCAACGTGGTCGAGGAAATGGCCAACATGATCACGGCCATGCGCAGCTACGAAGCGTCCAGCTCGTCGATTGGCACCGTCAAGAACATGTTCAACAAGGCCCTGGAAATCGGCCGCTAACGGAGACGCGTCATGGCTATACCTTCCCTTGCCCTCGCCGCCTATCAGAACGCCATGTCCCAGTCCGGGGCCATCCAGTCCAAGGTCTCGCGCTCCCTGGCCAAGCCGGCCGCGCCGGCCGAAGGCTTTGGACAGATGCTCACCGACTCCATCAAGCACGTCAACGACATGCAAAACGGCAAGGACGCCATGGTCGAGTCCTTCGCCTCGGGCCAGACCCAAAACGTCCATGAGCTCATGATCAATCTGCAAAAGGCCAGCTCGGCCATGCAGATGACCACGGCCGTGCGCGGCAAGGTCATCGACGCCTACCGCGAACTCGTCAAGATCCAGTTCTAGCCCGCGCGACCGTAAACGAAGCCCGCCAGGAGACCCGCCATGCCCGACTTCCTCAAGCAGAACTTCGAGAAGCTCATCCAGTACTGGTCCAACCGTTCCGCCGCCCAGCGCATCATGCTGGCCGGACTGGCCGCTTCCCTGGTCGCCGCCTTCGTGGTCATGCTGTTTATTCTCAACCAGCCCGACATGCGGGTGCTGTATTCCAACATGCCCCAGGAGGATGCCTCCCGGGTCGTGAACCTGCTCAAGGCCTCCAAGACGCCCTATGAGCTGCGCGACAACGGGGCCACCGTGCTGGTGCCGGCCGAGGCGGTCTACGAACAGCGCCTCAAGGTCGCCGGCGAAGGCGTCATGCGCGGCCAGGGCATCGGCTTCGAACTGTTCGACGAACTCAAGGTCGGCCAGACCGACTTCGTCCAGCGCATCAACTACACCCGGGCGCTGCAGGGCGAACTGGCCCGCACCATTTCCGAATTCCCCCAGGTCGAAAAGGCCCGCGTCCACCTGGTGCTGCCCCACAAGAGCCTTTTCATCGAGGAACAAAAGAAGGCCACCGCCTCGGTGGTGCTGACCCTGCGCAAGGGCCAGAAAATTGACGCCAAGCAGCTCCAGGGCATCGTCAACCTCGTGGCCATGTCCGTGGAAGGCCTCACCCCCGACCACATCACCGTCACCGACACCGCCGGCCAGTCCCTGTACCAGCCGCGCGGCGACGGCGGCCTCGACGGCCTGACCACCACCCAGTTCGAATACAAGAACACCTTCGAATCCAACCTCGAAAACCGCCTCGAACAGATCCTCACCCCCATCCTCGGCCCGGGCCGCTCCCTGGCCAAGGTCAACGCCGAGCTCGATTTCAGCCAGCGCACCATCCGCAAGGAACTCTACGACCCCAACGCCACCGTGGTGCGCAGCGAACAAAAGAGCGAGGAATCCACCTCCGGCACGGCGGCCGTGGACGCCTCGGGCGTCACCACCACCCCGCGCGGCGGCGGCCAGGCCGTGCCCAACACCAATTTCCGGGGCGAAGGCTATTCGGGCACCGAGTCCAGCCAGAAGTCCAACCGGGCCAACACCACCACTAACTACGAAATCAACAAGGAAGAGCAAAACGTCGTCACCCCCGTTGGCGACTTGAAGCGCCAGTCCATAGCGGTTATCGTGGACGGGACCTACGAGAAGGTCGAGGGGACCAAGAACTGGAAGTTCGTGCCCCGCTCGGCCGAGGAACTGGAACGCATCAAGCAGATCGTGGCCCGGGCCGCCGGCCTGGACGCGGCGCGCGGCGACGAGATCCAGGTGTCGAGCTTCGAGTTCGGCGCCCCGGACACCTCGGCCGAGCCGAGCCTGGTGCAGACCATGCTGGAATACGCCCAGCGGCTGGGCAAGCCCTTCATCAACGGCCTGCTCATCTTCCTGTTCCTCATCCTGGTCGTGCGGCCGGTGGTGCTGGCGCTCATTCGTCCGCGGGTCACCGAAGAGGAGATCGAAACCTTGGAAAGACTGCCCGAAGGCGAAGCCCGGCTGGCCCTGGCCGAGGCCGTGGAGTCCGAGGAAGCGGCGGCCATGCTCGAACCCGGCCGCCAGTTCGAACTGGCCAAGCACCTGGCCCTGCAACTGTTCGAGGAAAACATGGAGCAGTCCATCTCGCTGCTCAAGACTTGGCTCAAGCAGGAGGCCTAATCCCCCATGCCCGCCATGATGACCGGTCCGCAAAAGACCGCCGTTCTCTGCCTGGCCCTGGGCGAAAAGTTCGCCGGGGAGGTGTTCAAACGCCTGGATCGGCGCGAAATCGCCGCCATATCCAAGGCCATGCTGGACATCGAAACCGTGCCCAAGGAACAGGTCGAGGAAGTGGTCCACGAGTTCAACGACGCCCTCCAGACCGGACGCGACATGGTCACGGGCGGCGCGGACCAGGTGCGCCGGCTGTTGTCCAAGACCCTGGACTCGGACACGGCCAAGTACATCATGGAAACCCTGGAGCTCGACACCGGGCCGACCCCGTTCCAGGAGCTCGGCAACGTCTCGCCGCGCATCCTGGCCCAGATCCTGCGCAACGAGCATCCCCAGACCCTGGCCCTGATCCTTGGCCACCTGCACCCCGAGCAGGCCGCCGAGCTGCTGCAAAACCTGCCCTCGGGCGTGCGCGCCGAGGTGCTCATGCGCCTGTCCAAGCTCGAAGCCGTGGCCGAGGACATGCTCATGGAAGTGGACAAGGTGCTGCAAAACCAGCTCATCGCCATGGGCGGCAAGGAAGGCAAGAAGGTCGGCGGCATCACCTCCGTGGCCGAAATCCTCAATGCCGTGGACCGGGCCACCGAAGAGGAAGTCCTCTCCGAGATCGAGGAAGAATCCGCCCAGATGGCCGAGGACATCCGCAACCTCATGTTCGTCTTCGAGGACATCAAGGCCCTGGACGACCGGGCCATCCGCGAGCTGCTCAAGGAAGTCTCCAACGAGGAGCTCACCCAGGCCTTAAAGGGCGCTTCCGAGGAACTGCGGGACAAGTTCTTCCGCAACCTGTCCGAGCGCGCCGCCAACATGATCCAGGAAGACCTGGAAATCATGGGCCCCATCCGCCTGGCCGAGGTCGAAGGCGCCCAGCAAAACGTGGTCAAGACCGTGCGTCGCCTGGAAGCCGAGGGCAAGATCGCCATAGGCCGCGGAGGCGGCGATGTCTTTGTCTGACGAAGAGGCGGCAAGCGTCCTCACCGGCCGGGTCATCCTCGGGCCGGGCCTGGCCGGCCCGGGCGAGACCACCGTGGCCGAGCTGGAAGCCCACCGCTCCCCCGAGGAACTCGAAAAAGTCGAAGCCCGGTTCTGGGAACGCCTGCGGGCCAAGGCCACGGCCAAGGCCCAGGCCATCCTGACCGAGGCCATGGCCGAGGCCGATCGCCTGCGCGAGACGGCCCGGCAGGAAGGCTACGCCGCCGGCCACGCCGAAGGACGGGCCGACGCCGATGCGGCCGCCGCCGAAGCCGCCGCCGCCGCCGCCGCCGAGCACGAAGCCACCCTGGACCACCTCGGCGCCTCCTTCGGGGGCATGGCCGAGGCCCTGACCACTGAGCGCGCCCGTGTCTGGGATCTCCAGCGCGACGAATTTCTGACGCTTTTGCGCCTGGCCGTGGAGCGCACCGTCAACGTGGCCATCGACGCCCGGCGCGAGGAAATCCTGGCCGCCCTGCTGCACGAGGCCCTGGAAGCCATCGACGCCAAGGCCGAACCCACGCTGACCGTCCACCCCGAGGACGAGGCCCTCCTGCGCGAGCTGCTCACGCGGGCCAAGGCCGAACGCCCGGCCCTGGCCCGGGTGTCCGTGCGCGTCAATCCGGCCCTCGTTCCCGGCAGCATTTACCTCGAATACCCCGAAGGCTTGGTCGACAACACCATTGCCAGCCGGTTCGCCGAAGTCGAAGCCATTTTCGCCCATCTGGCCGCCGCCCCGGCTCCGGGCGAGGCTGGCGAGGCGGCCCCCGACGCCGGCCAGGACGGCCTGACGCCGGCCGAGACCGGAGACGGCCATGCCCACGGTTGACGCCGCCGGCGCAATCTCGCTGCTGTCCGCCATGCAGCCCATGAAGACCTACGGCAAGGTCTCCAAGGTCGTGGGGCTTATCGCCGAGGGGCGCGGCATCCGCGCGCCGGTGGGGTCGGTGTGCCACATGCTGCCCCAGGGCGAGGCCCCGGGCACGGAAGTGCCGGCCGAGGTGGTGGGCTTTCGCGACGGGGCCTGCCTGTTCATGCCCTACGGCGACCTGCGCGGCATTTCCCCCGGGACCCTTATCCGCAACACCAGCACGCCGCCGCTGTTTCCGGTCGGCCGGCGCTACCTGGGCCGGGTGATCGACGCCTTCGGCAATCCCATCGACAACGGCGAGCCCATCGTGCCGCGCCGCTTCAATCCCATCTTCGCCCCGGCCCCCTCGCCCATGGACCGGCCGCGCATCTGCGACCCCATGGACGTGGGCGTGCGGGCCATAAACGGCTGCCTGACCCTGGGCAAGGGCCAGCGCGTGGGCATCATGGCCGGCTCGGGCGTGGGCAAGTCCACGCTCATGGGCATGATCGCCCGCAACACCGTGGCCGACGTCAACGTCATCGGGCTGGTGGGCGAACGCGGCCGCGAGCTGCGGGAATTCATCGAAAAGGACCTCGGCCCGGAAGGCATGGCCCGGTCGGTGGTGGTGGTGGCCACCTCGGACCAGAGTCCGCTGATCCGTATGCGCGCCGCCTACGCCGCCACGGCCATGGCCGAATTTTTCCGCGACGAGGGCAGCGACGTCATCCTCATGATGGACTCCGTCACCCGCTTCGCCATGGCCGGACGCGAGGTCGGCCTGGCCGCCGGCGAACCGCCCACCACGCGCGGCTACACGCCCTCGGTCTTCGCCCAGCTGCCCAAGCTCCTGGAACGGGCCGGCAGAAACGGCCTTGGCAGCATCACCGGCATCTACACCGTGCTGGTCGACGGCGACGACTTCAACGAACCCATCGCCGACAGCGTGCGCTCCATCCTTGACGGGCATATCGTCCTGACCCGCGACCTGGCCGACCAGGGCCATTTCCCGGCCATCGACGTGCTGCGAAGCATCAGCCGTCTGCGCTCCGACGTGACGCCCAAGGACGCCCTTGCCGCCTCGCGCGAGCTCATCCGCTTGCTCGCCACCTACCGGCGCGTGGAAGACATGGTCAACATCGGGGCCTACGCCCGGGGAGCCAACCCGGAAATCGACCGGGCCATAGACATGATCGGCCCCATCAACACCTTCCTGCGCCAGGACGTGGCCGAGCGCCAGACCCTGGAAGAGTGCTTCCAGGCCGTCATCGCCCTCATCGGCAAGCCGTAATTTCCCTTCCCTCGCGCCCCGCCGCCCTTGCCTGCCGCCCGGCCTCGGGCTACATCTCCCGGTCCCGACGTCTTTTATTCCCTTGCCGGCCCGATGCGGCCAAACCGTGGCGGCCGTGGCCAACGACGGTCTGCTGTACGCCAAGCGTTCGGGAACGCGCCCCAACCACCAACCGGACCACTGCCATGAACCCCGCCTGCAAGGACATCACCTCGTTTCTCGTCATGGACATCCTCGAACGCGCCCAGGCCATCGAGGCGGCCGGCCACCGCGTCATCCACCTGGAGATCGGCGAACCGGATTTCGATATTCCCGAGTGCGTCAAGGACGCGGCCCAAAAGGCCGTGGCCGAGGGCCGCACCCATTATACCCACAGCCTGGGCATCCGCGAACTGCGCGAGGCCCTGTGCGCCCTTTACGCCGACGAATACGGGGTCACCATCAGCCCGGAGCGGATTCTGGTCGCCGGCGGCACCTCGCCGGCCATGCTGCTGGCCTTCGGCGTCCTGGCCCGGCCGGGCAAGCACATGCTGCTCACCGATCCGGCCTATGCCTGCTACCCCAATTTCCTGCGCTTCACCGGCCTGACGCCGCGCTACGTCCCGGTGGCCGAGGAAGACGGCTTCCAGTGGACGCCGCAGCGCATCTGGGAATCGGTGAGCGAGGACACCGCCGCCATCCTGCTCAATTCGCCGGCCAACCCGACGGGCACGCTGCTGTCCGACGACGCCCTGGAGGCGGCCTGCGCCTGCGGCGCGCCGGTGGTGTCCGACGAGATCTACCACGGCCTGACCTACAGCGGTCCGGCCCGCAGCGCCTTGCAGTTTTCCGGCGACGCCCTGGTGTTAAACGGCTTTTCCAAGCGCTTCGCCATGACCGGCCTGCGCCTGGGCTATCTCATCGCGCCGCCCTCGCTCATGCCGCTATTGCAAAAGCTCCAGCAAAATCTGTTCATTTGCGCCTCGTCCGTGGCCCAATGGGCCGGTCTGGCCGCGCTGTCCCCGGACGGGCTGGCCGCGGCCGAGGCCATGCGCCAGACCTACGACGCCCGGCGCAAGGTCCTTCTGGCCGGGCTGTCGCGCCTGGGGCTGTCGCCGCGCGTGGAGCCCACCGGCGCGTTTTACGTGTTCGTGCGGGCCGACCACCTGCACCCCAACTCCCTGGCCCTGGCCTACGACATCCTGGAAAAGGCCCATGTAGGCGTCACCCCGGGCATCGACTTCGGCCCGGGCGGCGAGGGGCATCTGCGGTTTTCCTACGCCAACTCCCTGGAAAACATCGAGGAGGGCCTGGTCCGGCTGGAGCGGTACATTACCGACCATTGCCGGTAGAACACTCCCTACTCGGCCAAGAAAAAACCGGCTCACGGGCCGGTTTTTTTCGTTTTGACGCGGGCGGCCTGACGCCTACTTGGCCAGGGCGCGCTCCATGGCCGCCGTCAGCTCGGCCGGCTCGAAGGGCTTGGTCACGTACTCGTCCATGCCCGCCTCCAGGCCCTTTTGGCGGTCGCCCTCCATGGCGTAGGCCGTCAGCGCCACCACCGGCATGGTCGGGGGCACGCCCTCCACCTGGCCCGAGCGGATGCGCCGGGTGGCCTCCAGGCCGTTTAAACGCGGCATCTGAATGTCCATGAGCACCAGATCGTAAGCGCCCTGCTCCAGCATGGCCAGGGCTTCGCGGCCGTCGGCCGCCGCGTCCACGGCGTGGCCGAGCTTTTGGAGCGCGCGCACCGTGAAAATGCGGTTGACCGGCTCGTCCTCGGCCAAAAGGATGCGCAGCCCGCCGCCGGGCAGCGCCGCCTTTTCGTTCTCCACGCCGCGACGCGGCGTCCGGGTCCGGCGTGTTTTGTGCGCCGGGCGCGGCAGGCCGCACTCCAGGGTGGCCGTAAACGTGCTGCCCCGGCCGGGCTCGGACACGAAGGTCACGTCGCCGCCCATCATCCGGGCCAGCCTGCGGGCGATGGCCAGCCCCAGGCCCGTGCCGCTGTACTTCTTGGTCAGGTAATCCTCGCCGATGCCGAAAGGCTCGAAGATGGCCCGCTCCCGGCCCGGCTCGATGCCGATGCCGGTGTCCTCCACCACCAGCTGCAGCCGGGCGCGCCCCTCGGGCACGGCAACGCCCTCCACGGCCGGACCGGCCCCGTCCACCGAGGCGACGCGCACCGTCACGTGGCCCCGGCGCGTATACTTGAAGGCGTTGCCCACCAGATTGATGACGATCTGTTTGATGCGGTTGGCGTCGCCAACGATCCGCTCGGGCAGGCCCGGGTCGAAAAAGTAGGCGAATTCAAAGGCGCGCGGCAGGCTCTGGGCCATGAAGTTGCGCAAAAGCGGCGTAAGCTCGGCGGCCAGCTCGAACTCCCGGGGGGCCAGGCGCAGCCGGCCGGCCTCGACGTTGGAGAGATCGAGCAGCTCGCCCACGATGTTGGTCAGCGTGGCCGCCGACTGGCGGATGACGCCCAGATACTCCCGGGTCTCCTCGTCGCCGCCCTTGTCGAGCAGGAGCTGGGCAATGCCGAGGATGCCGTTTAAGGGCGTGCGCAGTTCGTGGCTGATGTTGGCCAGAAACTGGGTCTTGGCCCGGCTGGCCGCCTCGGCCGTGCGTTTGGAGGCCAGCAGTTCCTCGGCCAGGCGCTTCTGGTCGGTGATGTCGTCAAAGGCCCAGACCACGCCCTCGGCCAGGTTGCCCGGGCTGATCTGCCGGGCGGTGACGCGAAGGGTCAGGCGCGTGCCGTCGGGGCGCAGGAATTGATGTTCGCCGATATGCATGCCTTGCTGGCCCATATCGGCATAGGCCTGACGCACGAAGGCCTCATAGGTCTGCGGGGAGTCAAACAACACCTCGGCCGTGTTCCCGACAAGGGTTTCGGCCGGGCGACCCAGCAGCTCCACGCCCCGGGCGTTGATCTTCACGAACCGGTTGTCACGGGCCAGCACCATGCCGACCAAGGCGTTCTCGAAGAGGGTCTCCATCTCGCGAAGGGCCTGGGCCAGCCGGACGTCGTCCGCCGTGGCGGCTTGGCCGGCCGGGGCCGACGGCCGACACGCGCGGCAGTCCCCCGGGGAGCTCCCGCCCTCCCGTAGGCCGCCTGCCGCCTGATCCGGCCCGCGCGTTTCGTCTCCGGCCATCCGCCCCTCGCCGCTCCAACGCGTTGATGCCAACGGGTTGTCCTACCGTCAAACCTACTCCCAAGGACGGCCCGTCGCAACACGTGCTTTGAAAAAAGGCTAGGACCGGTCCCGACGCCGGCAGAACTGGTCGCACAAGTCGATGGCCCGATCCAGGATGCCGCCGCAGCCGTTGGTCAGATTGGCCACGTACAAGTCGTCGCCGGTCTTGCGGCACATGGTCAGACAGGCCGACAGCTCGGTCGGCGGCTGGCTGAGTTCCTGCCTGAACCGGTTGCAAATGGGATCGGAAAGACAGGCATCGGGCCCGGGCAAGGCCGAACAGTATTCGTAGTAGTCCAGCACCGTCATCACCGGCGGTTTGTCCCCGCCAGGCCCTCCGCCCTGTCCGGCGCAGCCCGCCAGAAGCATCGTCAACACCGCCGCCAGAAGTCTCGTCCGCACCGCCATGGCCGCTCCACATGTTAAGGGTTTTCAGCATGACACTGTGCCCAACAGCCGGGCTCGTGTAAAGCGTCCTGGCAATGGCCTTAACCACTAATCAATATTAATCAAGAGATTTATGACATAGACTGACTGGTAGATGTCCGCCTTCCGTGGTCTTTCTGGAACCAAGGATGGTGCAACATGAACACGCATTCGGCCCTGCCGGCCATGCCGGCCGACCTGCGAAACGCGGTCCTGTCCCACTACACCACGTACAGCGAAGACGGCACATTGTGCTATGTGTCGGACAAGGTGCACCGCAATTGCCCGGACTGCGGCACCGTTTTCACCGGCTCGGCCAGCCGTCTGGCCTTTGGCGGCGGTCCGGCCTGCCCGTTCTGCCGGGGCCTGGCCTCAACCCCCCTGCGCGAGGCGGGCTGGTCATGAACGCCGCCTCACCCGCCGCCTCGCGCAAACTCTGGGCCGCCGCCCTGGCCATCGCCGCCGTGGCCCTTAGCCGCAAGTACAGCCTGGGCCTGACCCCGGACGAGATCCAGGCCATCACCGACATCGCGCTGACGGCCATCGGTTCCCAGGCCGGCATCGATCTGGCCGAAAAAGCTCTGCCGCTTCTGGCCAAACCCCAAACGCCCACGGAGCCCCGGCCATGAATCCCGACGCCCTGGTGCTGCCGGCCTGGAGTTCGCTGCTCGTCGGCATGGCCCTGTTTTTCGCCCGCAAATGGATAAGCGACGTGGCCCGGGCCATCGACAAGCTCGAAGAGCGGATGCGGGCCTACGAAAAAGCCCAGATCGACTGCCGCCTGGAACTGGCCAAGGGCTACCCCACCCGCGAGGAGACCCTGCGCCTGGCCGAACGCCTCGACAACCACGCCACCCGCCTCGTCATCCTCGAAGAGCGCGACTTGGCCGCCTAACCACCACAAGGAGCCGCACCATGTCCCTGGACAAACTCCTGGCCCTCAATCCCCACCTCACCCTGGCCGACATTCTCGCCCTGTGGCACTGGTCCGGCCCCTCGCGCCGGCTGCACTAGGAGAGAAGGAAGAGGGAAGACGAAGAGCGGGCTCTGCCCGCGCCCGGGGGGGGGGGGGGGGGGGGGGGGGGGGGGGGGGGGGGGGGGGGGGGGGGGGGGGG
>JAEZMB010000110.1 GCA_023435825.1 Pseudomonadota bacterium
CCCCCAGCATCTCCGAAGGAGCAACCAACCATGACGACCATGTGGCCGGCTGAGTTTGAGGCGCATCGGGCGGTGTGGCTGGCCTGGCCGGGCAACGCGTCCGACTGGCCGGGCAAGTTTTCGCCCATTGCCTGGGTGTATGGCGAGATGATCCGCAAGCTGACCGGAGCGGGCGAGCGGGTGCGGCTGCTTGTGCGCGACGCCAAACAGCGCGTGGCGGCCGGGCGGGTGCTTGGGGCCGTGGGCGCGGATTTGACGCTTGTGGAGTGGTTCGAGCGGCCCATGGACCGGGGTTGGACCCGGGATTTCATGCCATTTTTCGTGCGCCGGGAGGGCCGGATCGTGGCCGTGGATTTTGGCTTCACGGGCTGGGCCAAGTACCCGGACCATTTGCTGGACGATCAGGTCGGGCCGTCGGTGTGCCGGGAGTTGGGGATGACGGTGATCCCGGCCGTGCATGGCGGAAGCCGGGTGGTGCTGGAGGGCGGCGGCATGGACGGCAACGGCCGGGGCGACGTGCTGACCACCGAGGAGTGTCTGCTTGATCCGGCGGTGCAGGTGCGCAATCCGGGCTTTGGCCGGGCCGATTACGAGGCCGTGTTCCGGGAGTATCTGGGCGCGAAAAACGTCATCTGGCTCGGCAAGGGCATTGCCGGGGACGACACCCACGGCCATGTGGACGATTTGTGCCGGTTTGTTTCGCCGGACACGGTGGTCTTGTGCCGCGAGGACGACCCGGCCGACGCCAACTACGCGGCGTTAAGCGAGAACCGGGAGCGGTTGGCCGGCGTGCGCCTGGCCGACGGCGGGGCGTTGACCGTGGTTGATCTGCCCATGCCCCGGCCGGTGGTGTTTAGGGGCCAGCGGTTGCCGGCCAGCTACGCCAATTTCCTCATCGCCGACCGCGTGGTGCTGGTGCCGACCTTCAACGATTCACGCGACCGGCTGGCCCTGGGCATCCTGGCCGAGCTGTTCCCGGGCCGGGAAGTGGTGGGCATAGCCGCCGTGGACCTCGTCTGGGGCCTGGGGACCATCCACTGCCTGAGCCACGAAGAGCCGGCGGCCTAAAGGGGCGCGTTGGCGGCTTTGCGACCCCGCGCTGATGGCCTGGAGGCGGGGTATTGGTGTCGCGACCGTGGAGTAGGGCAGCGGGGCCGCCTCAGGGCCGGGCCAGCCTCGGATCGGCCGGATCGAGGCTGTGGGCCAGAAACGGGCCGTTTATGAATTCCGGCTTGTTGTACGTAAACGGTGACCCGTCCAGGGCCGTCATGACGCCGCCGGCTCCCAGCACCAGGGCGTGGCCGGCGGCCACGTCCCACTCCGACGTCGGCCCCAGGCGCGGGTAGACATGGCAGTCCCCTTGGGCCAGGGCGCAGAATTTCAGCGCGCTGCCCCGGCTTATGGTGCGCACCGACCCAAAGCGGGCCAGCCAGTCGGCCAGCCCGGGCGAGGGATGGGACCGGCTGGCCATGGCGATGATGGTTTCCCCGGCCCCGGGCCGACGCACCCGCAGCGCCTGCTCCGTGCCGTCGCTCTCCCGGCGCAGGGACGGGATACCCGGCCCGCCGGCATAGAGCAGATCGGCCACGGGCGCGGCAATGACGCCGTAGACCGGCCGGCCGTCTTCCACCAGGGCCAGGCAGACGCAAAAATCCTCCCGCCCGGCCGCGAACTCCTTGGTGCCGTCCAGGGGGTCCACGATGAAACACCGCGTATAACGCCGCCGCTCCTCATAAGGCGCGTTGGCGGTCTCCTCGCAGATGACGGGCAGTCCCGGAAAGATATGGGCCAGCCCGGCCGTCAAAATCTCCCCGGCCCGGTTGTCGGCCTGGGTCACGGGCGTGCCGTCGGCCTTGGTCGTCACGTCCAGGCCGCCGGCGCGGCATTCCAGGATGGCCTGTCCGGCCAGCCGGGCCAGACCCATGAGGGCTTCACGGTCAAGTCCACGCATAATGGTGCTCCTCACGGCCAGGTACCGGCCAGGGCGGGCCGTGTCAAAACCGGCGTTGTTGCTTTTCCCATGGCGCGCGGCTATGAAACGGGCGTTGTCGCACGTCCGATGGGAGGGATGCTTGTGAGCGAGGCGGTACGGGTTCTGCTCGTGGATGACGAGGAAAGCTACGTGGAAACCCTGCGCAAGCGTCTGATGCGCCGGGGACTCGAAGTGAACATGGCCCACAGCGGCGAACAGGCCCTGGAGGCGCTGCAAGGGTTCGCGGCCGATGTGGTGCTGCTCGACGTCAAAATGCCCGGCATGGACGGCATGGAGACCTTGTCGCGCATCAAGGCGGCCCATCCCACGGTGGAGGTCATCATGCTCACCGGCCACGCCAATGTGGATGTGGCCATACGCGGCATGGAGCAGGGGGCTTTCGATTACCTCATGAAACCGGCGGAAATGGACGATCTGTATTACAAGATCCAGGACGCCCACAAGAAGAAGCAACTCGCCGACGCGAAGTAGCAGCGGCGCGATCCTTGGAAAATACGCCTGTATTTTCAAGACATATTAATAGTCCAGTCTGTTGCATACGAAACGCCAGAGGCGCTTTTCGAGGACGCGACACGGGGAGGGCGGCCATGGAGGAGTCGGCCAAGCGACAGCGCACGGTGCTCATCGTCGAGGATGATCCGCTTTCGGCCCGGGTGGCCGAAAAAATCCTCGGCCGACTGGGCTATGGCATCCTCGGACCGGCCCGCACCGGCGAGGAAG
Organism: Pseudomonadota bacterium; assembly: GCA_023435825.1. Taxonomy (GTDB): domain Bacteria; phylum Desulfobacterota; class Desulfovibrionia; order Desulfovibrionales; family Desulfovibrionaceae; genus Solidesulfovibrio. The sequence goes on from JAEZMB010000110.1 coordinate 2,714, forward strand.
CCCTGGACGCGGCTCGGCAAGCCGCCCCGGACGTGGTGCTCATGGACATCAACCTGGCCGGAGCCATGGACGGCGTGGAAGCGGCCGGGGCGCTCATCGAGGAATTCGGCGTACCCGTCATTTTCCTCACCGCCGCCGTGGACCGCGACATCATGGAACGCGTGGCCGGGGCCGGAGCCGCCGGCTACATCCAAAAACCCGCCAAACTCCTCGACCTCAAGGCCAATCTCGAAATGGCCATCACCCGGCGCGGCCGGGAACGCCCCTGTCCCACCGACGCGGCCGTGACCCTCTACAAATCCCTGCTGGCCGGCGTCCTGGCCGCCTGCTCCCGCCGTCTGGCCGCCGTGGACCGCTCCGGCCGGATACTCCTGGCCCACCCCGACGACCACCTCGCCGGCATGGCCTTCACCGAAGCCTTCCCCGACGAACCGCCCCTGCCTTCCCCCGCCGATACCCCCCTCACCGACCCCGCCGGCCAAGCCCTGGGCTGGCTGCGACTGTTGGGGTGAGCTGAGAAGAAAAGAGAAGAGAAGAGGCCTCCGGCGGGGGGGGGGGGGGGGGGGGGGGGGGGGGGGGGGGGGGGGGGGGGGGGGGGGGGGGG
>JAEZMB010000112.1 GCA_023435825.1 Pseudomonadota bacterium
CCCCCCCCCCCCCCCCCCCCCCCCCCCCCCCCCCCCCCCCCCCCCCCCCCCCCCCCCGCCGGAGGCATTCTTCGCCTTTACTCGCCTTACGCCTGGCACCGCTTGCAAATAATTTCGGTGCCGATGCCGGAGCGGGTGAACAGTTCCAGGATGATGCAGTTCTCGACGCGGCCGTCGAGGATGTGGGCTTTTTCCACGCCCGCGTCCACGGCTTCCATGCAGCAGCTGACCTTGGGGATCATGCCGCCGACCAGCACGCCGTCGGCCATGGCCTGTGAGGCTTCCTTGATGTCCAGCGACGAGATCAGCGTCTTGTCCTTGTCCAGGACTCCGGAGACGTCGGTCAAAAGCACCAGCCGCTTGGCCCCCAGGGCGGCGGCCACGGCGCCGGCCACGGTGTCGGCGTTGATGTTGTAGGTCTCGCCGTCTTCGTCGACGCCCACCGGCGCGATGACCGGGATGAATCCCTGGGAAAGGAGCGTGGTGATGAGCTGGGTGTTGATGCCGGTCACTTCGCCGACTTTGCCGAGGTCGATGATTTCCGGCGGCGCGTCGCCGCGTTCCAGCACCATTTCGAGCTTGCGGGCGGTGATGAGCCGGCCGTCCTTGCCGGACAGGCCCACGGCCGAGCCGCCCTTGAGGTTGATCAGGTTGACGATGTTCTTGTTGACCTTGCCCACGAGCACCATCTCGACCACGTCCATGGTGGCGTCGTCGGTGACGCGAAGGCCCTGTCTGAACTGGCTTTCGATGTTCAGCAGCTTGAGCATCCGGCCAATTTGAGGGCCGCCGCCGTGGACGATGACGGGGTTGATGCCGATGTATTTGAGCAGGATGACGTTTAAGGCGAAGCTTTCCTGGAGCTGTTCGTCCACCATGGCGTGGCCGCCGTATTTGATGACCACGGTCTGGCCGTAGAACTGGCGGATGTAGGGCAGGGCCTCCAGCAGCAGATGCGCCTTGGCGTGTTCGCGGTTCATTGTCGGTCCCCCGGGAGATTAGAGAATGTACCGGGACAAATCCCGGTCCTCGGCCACGTCGGCGAGCTTTTCGCGCACGTAGGCCGGGTCCACGACCACGGTTTGGCCGCCCTGGTCCGAGGCGGCGAAGGACAAGTCGGATAGAATCTTTTCCATGATGGTGTAAAGCCGCCTGGCCCCGATATTCTCGGTGTCCGCGTTGATGCGCTGGGCGAACTGGGCCACTTCCCGCAGCGCCTCGTCGGTGAATTCCAGGGTCACGTTCTCGGTGGCGAGCAGGGCCTTGTACTGCACGGTAAGCGCGTTTTGCGGCTCGGTGAGGATGCGGTGGAAATCCTCGGCCGTCAGCGCCCGCAGTTCCACGCGCAGGGGAAACCGGCCCTGCAGCTCCGGCACGAGATCGGAAGGCTTGGAGAAGTGGAACGCGCCGGCGGCGATAAACAGGATATGGTCGGTTTTCACCATGCCGTACTTGGTGTTGACCACGCAGCCCTCGACCACGGGCAAGAGGTCGCGCTGCACGCCCTCGCGGGACACGTCCGGCCCCTGGCCGCCGCCCTGCCTGCCGCAGATCTTGTCGATCTCGTCGATGAAGATGATGCCGGTCTGCTCCACGCGCTCCCGAGCCGTCTCGGAGACCTTGTCCATGTCCACCAGCCGGTCGGACTCCTCCTGCAGGATCACCTCGTAGGCCTCGCGCACCCGCATGGTCTTGGTCTTCTTGCGCTGGGGAAAGGCCTTGGAAAAGAGATCCTTGAACTGGCTGCCCATTTCTTCCATGCCCGGCATGGACATGATCTCCACCTGGGGCGAGGGCATGGACACCTCCACGGGCACCATGCGGTCGTCGAGCTTGCCCTCGCGCCAGAGCTTGCGCAGCTTGTCGCGGGTAGTCAGGCCGGGTTCGCCGGCCGGCTCGGCCGGGGCCTCGATGGCGGCCGGCATGGGGATGGGGCCGTGGCTCGGGCGTTGGGACTCGGGCAGCAGCAGATCGAGCAGGCGTTCCTCGGCGGCCTTCTCGGCCTTGACCCGCACCCGCTCCAACTCTTCCTGGCGCACGAGGTTGACGCCGATTTCCATGAGGTCGCGCACCATGGATTCCACGTCGCGGCCGACATAGCCGACCTCGGTGAACTTGGTGGCCTCGACCTTGAAAAAGGGCGAGCCGGCCAGACGCGCCAGCCGCCGGGCGATCTCGGTCTTGCCCACGCCCGTGGGGCCGATCATGATGATGTTTTTCGGCGCGATCTCGTCGCGCAGCACCGGCTCGATCTGCTGGCGACGCCAGCGGTTGCGCATGGCGATGGCCACCATGCGCTTGGCGTCGCGCTGGCCGATGATGTATTTGTCGAGTTCTGAAACGATTTCACGCGGCGTCAGGCTGGCGTGCATGGGTGCTCCTTGCTGTGGCGTCCTCGAAAAGCGCCTCGGCACTTTCTCGGGCGATCCACTCAAACCATTCTTCTGGCAAAATACGCTCGTATTGTTGAGCGGCGCGGCCTTAAGCAGGCTTTTCCAGCGTCTCCACCACCAGCTGGTCGTTGGTGTAGACGCACATCTCGGCGGCGATGGCCATGGATTTTTCCACGATCTCCCGGGCCGACAAGGTGGTGTTGCGCAGCAGCGCCCGGGCGGCGGCCATGGCATAGGGGCCGCCGGAACCGATGGCCGCCACGCCGTCGTCGGGTTCGATGACGTCGCCCGTGCCGGACAGGATCAGCACATTGCCGGCGTCGGCCACGATCATCATGGCTTCCAGGCGTCGCAAGTATTTGTCCTTGCGCCAATCCTTGGCCAGCTCCACCGAGGCGCGCACGAGGTTGCCGCCGAATTCCTCCAGCTTGGCCTCGAAGCGCTCGAAAAGCGTGAACGCGTCGGCCGTGGCCCCGGCGAAGCCGATGACGACCTTATCCTTGTACATCCGGCGCACCTTGCGCGCGGTGTGTTTGACGGCGATGGCCTGGCCCAATGTCACCTGGCCGTCGCCGGCCACGGCCACGCCGGCCTCGGTGCGCACCGCCACAATCGTCGTTCCACGTAGTTCCATCGTGAGTTGCCTCCGGCGGCTGGGGAAAGGAACCCCGGGCCAAGCGGCCCGCAGCAATAACAAGAGGGTTCTTCCCGCAGCCCCCATCCTCCCCAAAAACTTTTAATGGGGGGTGTCTTGGCCGCTAGGCGGCCGTGGCCGTGAAGAAAAACCTTGGAAATCGAAAAATGATCCGGCCGTCCTTCTGGCGGGGATAGGCCTGCTCCACCCGGGCCAGGACGTCGGCTTCGAAGGCGACGCGCTCAGCCTCGGACAGGGCGGCCAGATAGGGGCGCAGCCCTGTTGCGCGATACCATTCCACGATGTCGGCGTGGGAAGCCAGCACGTGATGATAGGTCGTCTGCCAGAGGGTGAAGTCGGCCGCCGTCTCGGCGAGCAGGTCGAAATAGTCGCCGGGCGACAGGTTGTGGAACAGCCGGGGAGCGGCGAAGCTGTCCCGCCACCTGGCGCTGGCCACGAGTTCGTCGATGATGTGGTGAATGGGTTCGGTCTGCTGCATGGGCGTCTGCACGGCCAGCATGCCGCCGGGCCGCAGCAGCGAGAGCATGTCGCCCACGAGCCGGTGATGGTCGGGAATCCATTGGATGCAGGCGTTGGAGAAGACCACGTCGAACCGGCCCAGGCCAAGCGTCGGCAGTGCCTTGCCCGCGTCGCACAAGAAGAACTCGCCCTCCGGCAGAGTGGTCCGGGCCGCCGCGATCATTTCCGGCGAACTGTCCACACCCAGAATCCGGGCCTCGGGGAAACGCTCCCGCAGAACCCGGGTGCTGTTGCCCGGGCCGCAGCCGACGTCCAAAACATGGGCCACCGGGGAGCCGTCGAGGCGCGCGGCCAGATCCACGGCCGGCTGGGTGCGTTCCCGCTCAAACTTCAAATATTGTCCGCTATCCCACTGCGCCATTCCCTTCTCCTCGCGTTTCCCGCCCACACCCTCGCCCTTCTCCAGGCCGGGTGGGCGAGGCGGTAGCCCCGGTGAGCGGATGGCCCCGCCCTGCGGAGGGAGCCAAGCATGGAATTGCGCCCATAAGCTTGGCGAGAAGGCCATGCCATGCAAGGCATTACCACCATCGGCATCGGCTTGGCAAAACACCGCTTGCGGCTCCAGGGCGTCGATGACCGGGGCAGCACCACTTTGCGCATGACGCTCACCCGAACGCAAGTGCCTCCAGGGGCCCGTCGGCCGAAAAGCCGATCCGGCGATGGGGAGCGCAAGCGCGAACAAACCTCAGGGCAGGGCCACGCTGGCCAAACGCCGGTTTTACGGCCGCCTGCTGGCCGTTGTTGATCGATTCAGGGGCGGGGCCAGAACGGGTCACGGCAGCGTCCTGGCGGGGCCAGGGCCACGTCCGCCGGCTCAGGAGCGGTGGTGGTAGCGTTCGTGCCAGACGCGGCGCAGGACGGCGGGATCGGGGGTGTGCGGATTATGGCCTGGAGCGGGGATGTCCTGGCTGTAGGCGTCGGCGAAGGGAGTGTCTTCCAGGAGCCTGTTGATGGCGTGGGCCAGGAGCACGGGCAGGGCCAGGACGTCGGCGGCGTTGTAGGCGAGCAGCGTTTCCAGGACGGCGGGGTCGCCCCGGCGGGAGTATTCGCGCCACAGCAGCACGGCCATGTAGCCGTCGGCTCCGGCCAGGTCGCCCCGGTCGATGCCGAAGTGTTCCTCGCTTTTTTTCAGCCCGCCCTTGATGCCGATGCCGCACAGGACGTTTCGCAGGTCGATGTGGGCCTTGGGCAGCTTCGCGCCAAGGTGCGAGGTGAGCACCGGGGCGTCGAAGCAGCGGCCGTTGTAGGTGACCAGGACCTTGCTGGCCAGGATGTCGCCGGTGAAGTCGTGGAGGTTCTGGCCGTGGGCGTAGGTGCGGGCGGCGTTTATGCCGTCGTAGAGGGCCACGGCGGTGACTTCGTTTTGGGGCGTGCCGTCGGTTTCGATGTCGACGCAGGCCAGGCTGTCCTTGAAGTCGAAAAACAGCCGCCAGGCTTCGGCGGGCGGCAGGCGCTGGGCGAACCAGTCGGCGTCGCCGGCGGCCAGGCGCTCCTTGGATTCCAGGAGTTCGTTGCGCCACATGGGAGCCTTGGCCGAGGCCAGGGGCGGGGTGTCGGCGTCGAGAAAGGTGTCCCAGTCGCGGATGCCGGCGGCCCAGAGGCGGCGTTCGGTGGACGGCCCAAGGCCGGGCAGATGGAGAAAGGTATGGCGCAGCACGGCCGGTCGTGTACCTGTTTTGCCGGCCGATCTCAACCACTTGCTTTGGTCGCGACGGCATCAATTCTGCATGGGTTACGCTGACTCGGAGATTTTTTCCGCCGGGTTGGACCGCTTATCCAAGGAAGGAGCCCATGATGCGACCAAACGACGCCGCTTCCGCCGCCCCACGGCGGCAGACGCCGGCCGCGATCCGTCGGGAAACCGTCATCGCCGCCGACGTGTACCGCCCCGGGGCGTTGCGAGACGATTTCGAGCGGCTGGCGAGCCCGGCCACGCCCATGGCCGAGGCCGACATCCTGAGCCTTTTGCTCAAGTATTTCCATGCCTGTCTGTATCCCGGCTCCCAGGAACACCCCATTGGGCTGAAGGAGATCAGCGGGCTTTTGGGGCAGTTCTACGAGCTGTGGTCCGAGGGGTCGCCGGAGAAGGTGTTGCCCCTGGCCGGCGACTACAGCGCCTATCCGCTGCGGATGCTGACGGATTTGCCGCGCACGGCCCATATTTTCCGCTCCATCGCCAACCGGCCGTTGCCGCCGGACATGGTGCAGGACCCGTTTCTGGGCCTGGACATCGGCACGGGCAGCGGCATTTTGCTGGCCGCGGCCTGGTTCCAGGCCAAGCGGAACGGGGTGGGGGAGACCCGGCTTTTCGGCTTCGAGCTGGATTCGGAACTCAGCGAGCGCACCGACGCCTTGCTGCGCTCCCTGGGCGTGGGGCAGGTGCTGGCGGCCGACGCGCGTGATTCGGGCGTGTACGCCATGCTGCCGGACGGACCGGTGGCGTTCGTGGCCAACGAGAACGTGGCCGCGCCCACGGCCCGGCATACGGCCGAGCCGTTCAGCCAGATCCACGCGGCGCTGTTCGAGGCCATGTCCCAGCGCCTGCGGCGCACGGTCTTTTTCCCGGAGGCGCTGGTGGTGCGCGACCGGGACGCCGAGCTGGACGTGGTGCTGTCAAAAAACAATCGCTTTCAGATTCCGCGCCATTACCGGTCGCTTAGGCCCCGGCCGCGCTCCATCGTCATCGAGGGGCGGCTGACCAAGCTGTGGCAGGTGGGCAAGGATTTCCGGCCGCTTATTCCGGAGGCCTGGCAATCGATCATGCCCGGGCGCTGGTAGACCGGGGAGACAGGAAACGCTTCGGGCGCGGGGACAGGGTTCCCGCGCCCGTTTTGTTTGCGCCGTCGAAACGTTTCCCGCGTCGCAAACGGTTCGCCCCGCATCACGGGACTTGCGGCGAGCCTGGCCTACATCGCAAGCAACACCCGGAAAACAGGCGTTTTTGAGAAAATTACGTGCGTATGGTTCTAGGGCCGGGACAGGCGGCGGTCGAAGTCGAATTCCCGGGAGGTGACGTGGTCTTCCAGGCGGCGCACCCGGCGTTCCAGAGCCTCGGCCCGGGCGCGCAGCCGGGCCAGGACGGCCTTGCGGTCGGCCTGATAGGCGTTGCAGGCGTCGTTTTCGGCCTCGGAGTCCGGGGGCAGGGCCGGTTCCAGCTTGATGCAGAAACCGGCGATGACGTAGGCGGCGACCACGGGCCACACGCCGGCGGAAAGGGTCAACAGGACGACGCCGGCGCGAACGGCGGCTACGGGCACGTCGAGAAAGGCGGCCAGCCCCTTGCAGACGCCAAGGACGGCCCCGGTGCGCGAGCGGTAAAGCCGCCGCCAGTCGAGTTCGCTTAGGTGTCGCATGGGCCGCGCCCCTTGGACCGGGCGTCGAGCACCACGGTTTCGAGGGTGTCGACCCGGGATTCCAGACGCTCCAGGCTGCGGTGGATCTCCTGAAGCAGCCGGACCTCCTCGGCGTCGCCGCCGGGCGCGGCCCGGCCTGCCGGGCGCATGAGGCGCACGCCGATGAGAAACACCACGCCAAGGATCACGAGGCCCACCAAGGTGGCCCCGGCCACGACCAGGGAAGAAAGCAGTCCCATCATGAATGCCGCTCCGGGCCGGATCAGGCGGTTTGGTGTCGCGTCCACGAAAAGCGCATAAGGCATTTCGTCGGCAACAGCGTAAAACCATGTGTTTTTCTTAAAAAATACTCTCGTATTTTTTAAGGGACGCTACACTAGGCCTTGGCCGCCCCCTCGTGCTGCATGTCGAGCACGAGGCCGTGCAAGGCCTTGGCCTGTCCGGCAAGGTTGTCCACGGCCGCCGCCGACTCGCCCATGGCCTGGGCGGTTTCGCCGGAAATGCGGCTGACGCGGTCCACGGTGCGGCCGATTTCCTCGGCGGCGGCGGACTGCTCCTCGGCGGCGGTGGCGATGGAGCGTACCTGATCGGCCACGGCATCGACAAGCCCGACGATGGAGGTGAGCGCCTCGCCGGAGCGGCGGGCCAGGTCGGTGGCGGTTTCCACGCCTTCCACGGCCTTGTCGAAACCGACGACGTTGCGCCGCGCGCCGTCCTGGATGCCCTGGATGGCCGCGCCGACTTCCTTGGTGGCGGTCATGGTCTTTTCGGCCAGCTTGCGCACTTCGTCGGCCACCACCGCGAACCCCCGGCCGGCGTCGCCGGCCCGGGCGGCCTCGATGGCGGCATTGAGCGCCAGGAGGTTGGTCTGGTCGGCGATGTCGGAAATGACTTCCATGATGGCCCCGATGCCCTGGGCCTTCTGGCCAAGGGACCCCATGTCGTCCTTGAGGCTCCGGGCCTGGTCGGCCACCTGGAAGATGCCGCGAACCACCTCGTCCACCACTGATGCGCCTTCCTCGGCCCGCTTGCGGGCGGACTCGGCGGCGTCGGCGGCCTCGGAGGCGTTTTTGGCCACCTCCAGCACGGTGGAATTGAGCTGCTCCATGGAGCCGGCGGCCTCGGCGACCTGCCGGGACTGGTCCTCGGCCCCCCGGGTGGACTGCTCGATCTGGGCGGCCAGCTGCTGGGAAGCGCTGGTCACGGCCTCGACCACGACCTCGATGCGTTCGGCGGCGTGCAGCATCCCTTCCATCTTGGCGTTCTCGGCCAGACGGCAGGCCTCGTCGGCCTTGGCCCGGTCGGCCCTGGCGCAAAGGGCTTCGGCCTCGGCCTGCTGCTTGGCGGCGGCGGCTTCGTCCATGCGGCAGCGGATGTCGCCGGCCATGGCGCTCAGGGCCTTGGCCAGAACGCCGGTCTCGTCGGCCCGGGACACGACCAGCGCCCGGTCGGTCTCGCCCCGGGCCACGGCCCGGGCGAAGTCCATGCAGGCCAGAAGCGGACGGGTGAGCACCCTGGACAGCCACCAGGCCAGGGAGGCGAACAGGAGCAGGCTGCAAAGGCCGGCCAGGCCGATCTGCTTGATGATGGCGTCGCGAGCGGTCATGGCCTGGGAGATGTCCACGCCGACGAAGATCATGCCGACGATGTTGTCGCCGTTTTTCAGCGGCTCATAAGCGGTGCGGTAGGCGCGGCCGAACAGCGTGTTGTCGCCGAAATAGGTTTTGCCCTGGCGCAGCACCTCGTCGACGATGGCCTTGTTTTCAAGGGCGGTGCCCACGGCGCGCTTGCCGTCGACCACAAGGGAGGTGGAGACGCGGGTGTCGCCGTAAAAGATGGTGGCCTCGGCTCCCAGATCCTTTTTCACGCCGTCGACAAGGGTGCTGTTGTTGGAGAGGTCCTGCCCGACGATGACCACGCCGATGACGACGCCGTCTTTTTTGATGGGCGCGTAGGCGCGGATGGAAAAACGCACCACGTTGCCGGATTCGAACACGGCGCAGGCTTCGCCGGCCAGGGCGCGCTTGACGCCTTCCTGATTGCCGATGTTGTCGCCGGCCTTGTCGTTGTGGGCCCGGGCCACGACGTCGGCCTTAGTGTTGGTGAAGACCACGAGGTCGGCCTTGCCGCCGGCCATGAGCGTCTTGCCGAGATCGCGCAGCCTGGCCATGTCGCCGGTCAGGACGGCGTCGATGACGTTGGGGCGGCCGGCCTGGGTCCGGGCCATGTCCGCGTAGACTTCCTTGTAGGCGACGATCTGGCTGTCAATGACGTTGAGATAGCTCTTGACCGCCTGGGCGGTGACGGCTTCGTAGCCGTCCTTGACGCTGACATAGGCCACGGCCTGGATGATGGCCACGGTGGCGACGACGGAAGCAATGACCAGGGCCATGACTTTGGCCGCGATGGAAACCCGCATAACGTCCCCCTCGGAGTATGCCAGCGACCCGGCTGTCTCGACAACGGCCGTCGAGACCCGTGGCTTTCCGGACCTGCCTCGCGGCAGGGGTGGCTTTATTGGGCAAAATCCTCCTAGCAACGCCAGGGGGGCGAGGCAAGAGACGTTTTATGTGGGTACTTTTTTCACAGTTGTAAGGTTAGTGTGGCGTCGATTGCCTAAACATGTTTTAAAACTATCTATCCATATAACAGCATCGCAAATCGCCGCAGAGGCGCTTCCTCTTTTTTACGACGCTATTGCTCTCTTCTGTGCAAAGAAATTAAAGCCGCTCCTTGTCGACAGAATATCAATACGCAATTATCCAGAGCCCTCCGCCATCATTGCTTCCGCAATGCCGGACCCGTCGGGGAACATTCATGTCAGGGGTGATCGTTCCAATTTTCACCAAGTCAAGAGCCGGTACAGGGTTGTCGAATCCTGGATTTGTTAAAAATTGCACAAAATCGGTTTCCGTTCGTTCAACTCCGGTGCAAGCGCCGGTCGAAATCGTATTCCCGGGAGGTCACATGGGACTCCAGGCGCGAAAGCCGGGCGTCCAGGTCCTTGAAACGGCGGGATACGTCGGCCGCTGCCCGACTGAGCCGGCCCGTGTCCGCGTCCTGGCCCGTCTCGGGGGCCAGGGGCACGATGAAGGCCGCGGCGAAGTAGAGGATCGCGGCCGTAAATCCGGTGGACACGAACAGCACGATCACGAAGGCCCGCACCACCCAGCGCGGCAGGCCGAGATAGTCGGCCAGGCCCCGGCACACGCCAAGAGCCAGGCCGTCGCGGGACCGATAGAGCTTTCTGCGCCCGGGAAAATCGTCGTTAGGGCTTCTCATGTCCGCCTCGTTTGCCGGAAGCTTCCGGCAGCAGGGTTTCCAGGTTGTCCAGGCGTTCTTCCAGGCGGGCCAGACCGGCCCGAACCTCGTCCACCACGGCCATGGCCGCTTCCTCGTCGCGGCCGCGCACCCGGTCGTCGCGGCGGCGCAACTGCCGCAGCACGAGGATGGCCGCGACCACGAGAAGGACTTTGATTACCAGCGGCACGTGGCCGATATAGATTGTATGTTCCAGCACTGCTTGTCCTTTTGCAACAGCGTGTCCGTCTCGGGGTCGCGACACTCGTCAGAGAGGGACCTTTGGGCCAACGTCTCCCCGACCGATGAAGCCCGCCACTCCCCAGCCCCTTTTCCCTTTTCTTCAGGTGGGGGGTCTGGGGGGCGCAGGCCCCCCCCCCCCCGCGGCCGCCG
>JAEZMB010000128.1 GCA_023435825.1 Pseudomonadota bacterium
CCCCCCCCCCCCCCCCCCCCCCCCCCCCCCCCCCCCCCCCCCCCCCCCCCCCCCCCCCCCCCCCCCCCCCCCCCCCCCCCCCCCCCCCCCCCCCCCCCCCCCCCCCCCCCCGCCGGAGGCCTCCCCCCTTTTCTTCCACTGTCCCCTCACTTCACCCGGCATTGACTTCCCGGCGGCAAAACGGGAACAAGGCACGGACGCGAGCGTTTCGCCGCGCCGTGAAGCCGTTGCCAGGGAGAGCGATTGTTTATGGATGCCGTGAGTTTCGCCGTCCTGCGACGGGCTGTGGACTGTCTGGCCCTTGCCGAGGACACGGGCCGCAGCCTGGACGCCATGTTGGCCGGATTGTTGGCTGTTTTGGCCGAGACGCCGGCCTTGAACCATGCCGCCGTGGTGCTGCTCGACGCCGACGAGCGTCCGGCCATACGGGCCAGCCTGGGATCGCCGGACATGAGCCTGGTGTTGTCGGCGACGCTGGAGCGCGGCCAGGACGCGGCCCGGGCGCGGGTGTTGCGGCGCGGCGGGGCGGCGGTGGCGGCCGACGACAACGGCGATGTGGCGGTTTCCCGCGACGAGGCGGCCATGCTGGCCGCGCCGGTTGTGGTCGGCGGCGCGGGCGCGGGCTTTTTTTTCGCTGATGCGCTTTTGGGCGGCGAGGCTTCCCTGGCCGACGAGTTGCGCGCGGCCATGCTCATCGCCGGGCTTATCGGCCGGCTGGCGGACATGGCCGGCGTGGCCGTGTCGCGTGGGGCGGGACTCACCCGGGAGCTGGCGTTTTTGCGCTCCAAGGTGTCGCTGCGCTACCGCCATGTGTTTTCCGACGGCCAAAGCCCGGTGATGCGCCAGTTGCGGGCCGAGGCCGACCGGGCGGCCCTGTCCGACGCGCCGCTGGCCCTGGTCGGCGAGGACGGCTCGGGCCGGGCGGTGCTGGCCCGGCTCATCCATGAGCTTTCGCCCCGGGCGGTGCATCCCTTCGCGGTGTTCGCGGGCGGGGATGATGCCGACCCGGCGGCGGCCGGCCGCCGGCTTTTCGGCGGGGCGCGGGGCTATGCCGGCGGCAGCGGGCCGGGGCTTCTGGAAGAGGCCGAGGGCGGCATGGTGCTCATCGAGGACGCCCACCGTCTGCATCCCGAGCTGACCCAGCGTCTGGCGGCCTACCTGGCCACGGGCGCGTACACCCGCCTGGGCGGCGGCCGGGAGCGCCGGGGCACGGTGCGGCTGGCCTTCCAGGCCCCAAGCGAACAGGCGCTGTCCCCGGAACTGACCGCCGTGGCGACCCTGACCGCCATCCGCGTGCCGAGCCTGCGTGAACGGCCCGAGGACATTCCCGCGCTGCTGGACCATCTCTTTTCGGTGGAGGCCGCGCGCGGCGGCCGGCGCATGACGCTCACCTCCAAGGCGCTGCGGGCGCTGGAGACCTACGACTGGCCGGGCAACATCCGCGAGATGGAGCTCATGGTCTCGCGGCTGGCCGTGACCGCCCCGGAAGAGCGCATCGACATCGCCGACATCCCGCCCGAGGTGCTGGCCGAGGGCGAACGGCCGCCGGTTCTGCCCGAGGACGCGGCCGAACTGCGCGACATGGAGCGCCAGCAGGTCCTAAACGCCCTGGAGCGCCACGGCTGGGTGCAGTCGCGGGCCGCCCGGGAGCTGGGGCTGACCCTGCGCCAGATCGGCTACCGCATCCGCAAATACGGCCTTGCCCGCGAGGGCGAGGAAGACATCTGATCGGAGACCGGCCATGCCTCAGGGACTCAAGGATTTTATCGACATCGCCTTCAAGCTGGCCGTGCTGGCCGCCTTGGCCTGCTTCCTGTTCTTCTACAGCGAGGGCCGCAGCGTCGGACGTTTCCAGTACATCGCCAACGGCGAGCAGGAATACGTCATGGATACGGCCACGGGCGTGATCTACCAGAACGGCTTTTCCATGAACCACGTCACGGGCAAGGAAACCCTGCCGCCGGGCGGCACCAAGGGGCGCTAGCCACTTGTGCTAGAAATAATACAAGCTATTTTTAGCAGTTAAGATTGCCCGGTTCAGGCCCGCGTGGTAAAAGGCCCTCCAACCGGCGAGCGCGGCGGCTCGCCCCAAGGAGCAGCCATGACCACCCGCGAGGACGTGTTCACTTTCTACCTGGGCTTTGACGACACCGACACCAAGACGTCGCCCAAGGGCACCGGCCGCACCATCCGCGACTTCTGCGCCACCCTGCCCGACAGCTTCCGGCTGCGCGCCGTGCTGCGCCACCAACTGCCCAAACGGCCGGAAATCCCCTTCACCAGCAACAACAGCTCGGCCTGCGCCGTCATCGAAACCGACGACCCGTCCCTGGGCCGGCTCCTTTTCGACCGCGCCGCCGCCTACCTGACCGAATGCGCCCCGGACGGCAGCGACCCGGGCGTGTGCCTGGCCGAACGCCGGGCCGTGTCCGACGCCCTGGTCGGCTTCGCCCTGGCCTGCAACGGCGGCGTCATGCGCCAGGACCAGGCCATGGCCGCCGCCTCGGGGGTGTTCCTGGCCGGCCTTGGCGGCACCAACGACGGCATCATCGGCGCGGCCGCGGCCATCGGGCTTACCCGCCACGGCTGGTGCGGCCGGTTCATCGAACTGGGCGACATGCGCTCCCTGCCCAACACCGTGACCGTTGGCGACCTGCAGGCGCGCGGCATCCAGGTGGCCAGCGTGGACCGCGACCCCCTCACCCCGCTGCCCGGCCATACCGTGGCCACCGGCGGCTGGCTGCGGCCCTCGCTCATGGCCGGCCAGGCCGTACTGCAAGTGCGCGCCGACGGCGACGGCCGCTGGGTGGCCGCCCTGGCCAAGCGGCGCGACAAGGCGGCGTAAGGGATTAAGAGCGACCAGAGCGGGCTCTGCCCGCGCCCGGGGGGGGGGGGGGGGGGGGGGGGGGGGGGGGGGGGGGGGGGGGGGGGGGGGGGGGGGGGGGGGGGGGGGGG
>JAEZMB010000131.1 GCA_023435825.1 Pseudomonadota bacterium
CCCCCCCCCCCCCCCCCCCCCCCCCCCCCCCCCCCCCCCCCCCCCCCCCCCCCCCCCCCCCCCCCCCCCCCCCCCCCCCCCCGCCGGAGGCATCTTACTCTCCCACAATCTCTACCAAAAACCGCGCCGCCTTGGCCGCGCCGTCGAGGTCGATGCGTCCGGGCGGGGGCGGCGGGGCGGCCAGGGCGGCGGCCAGTCGGGGGGCCAGGAGGGATGGAACCAGTTGCGACGGTTCGAGGACGCCGAGCAGCCCCAGGGCGGCCAGGCGTTCGGCGCGCAGGCGCTGTTCGCGATTCTGGTCAAAGGGCATGACCAGGGCTCGACAGCGGGCGGCGAGCAATCCCATGACGGTGTTGTAGCCGGCCAGGCTCACGGACAGGTCGCACCCGGCCAGCACGGCCGGGAAATCCGGGGTGAAGCGGACCACCCGGGCGTCGGGCAGGTGGGCCGCTGCCCGGGCCATGGCGGCGAAGGCGTCCTCGTCGCAAAAGGGGCCGGAAAACACGCGCAGGGCCGCATCGGCCAGCTGGCCGTGCTCCCGGCAGGCGGCCAGCATGGCGGCGGGCAGTTCGGAGCCGACCTTGCCGCCGCCGGCCGAGACGACAACGAGGGGCTTGCCCTCGGCCACGCCCAGGGCGGCCCGGGCGGCGGCGGCGTCCTGCGGCCTGGCCCGGGCCGGGGCCACGTAGCCGGTATGGGCCACGGGCAAGGCGATGTCGCCGGCCCGGGCAAAGGTGGCGGACAGGGGAAACAGCGTGGGGTCGCCGTGGACGCACACGGCGTCGAAGTGGCGATTGAGCCGGTCCAGCACCCGGGTCTCGTAGGCGGCCTGATCTTTTTTCTCGACCAGAATGTCGCGCACGCCGCAAACGACCTTGCCGCCCCGCTCCCGCACGGCGCTTATTGCCGGCAGCAGCTCGAACTCGAAGGCCTTGCGGCCAAAGGGATAGAGCTCGACGAAAAAGACGTCCGGCGCGAAATCGGCCAGGGAGTCCAGCAGTAGGGCCTTGCGGGCGGCCTTGGCCGCGTCAAGGGGCGGACCTTCCAGGGTCAGGGCACGGAAATCAGCGTCCATGGCCAGGGGCGGCAGGCGAAGCAGGCGCACGCCTTCCGGCACGACCGCCGGCACATCCGGACCGCCGACGACGAGCAGGCGCTCGTGGCCGTCCAGGGCGGCGACGATTTCCAGCGTGCGAAACAGATGCCCCATGCCCAGCACATGCTGGCAGTAAACGGCGATCCTCACGGCTGGGGCAGCTCCAGGTCCAGGCGGCCGACGCTCAGCTGACCGCCCTGGCAGATCACCTCCTGGACCCGGCCCGGATCAAAGGCCGACGGTTCGCTGGGCAGGTAGGCACGACCCAGGAGATGGTAGAGCACGGCCTTCATCACGCCCTGATGGGTGACCACCAGCACGTTGCGGCCGCCATTGGACTTGGCCGCGTCGGTGAGCGCGTGTTCGGCCCGTTGGCGCACGTCGGCGCGGGATTCGCCGCCGGTGGGGTGGAAATTCCAGCCGGCGGCCTCGGCGGCGGCGATGGCTTCGGGCGGGATGTCGCGCCAATGCTTGCCGGTCCAGTCGCCGTAGTGCTGTTCGCGCAGGCGCTTGTCCAGGGTCACGGGCAGGCGCAGACTGCGATTCAAGATGCCGGCGGTGGACTTGGCCCGGCCGAGGTCGCTGCACAGGATGCGGGCCAGGGCCAGCCCGGCCAGCCTGGGAGCCAGGGCCTCGTACTGGGGCGTGGCGGCCGGGGCCAGTTCACTGTCCCACTGGCCCTGGATGCGCTTGTCCAGGTTCCACAGGGTCGGGGCGTGGCGCAGGAGGAAAAATACGCAGCGCGGCATGGCGTTTGTCCTTTGGTCGGACCAGTTGTCGGCCGTCAGTTTCCGATACGGCACAGATAATCGTCAAGGCCGCAGACCGCTTCCCGGCAAGCCTGGCCCAGGGGCGGGGCCAGTTCGGACAGCCGGGCCGTGTCGCCGGCCGCCGCCGCCTGTTCGGCCTCGGCGGCCAGACCACGCATGGCCGAAGCCCCGAACATGGCCGCGTTGCCCTTGAGCGTATGGGCCACCCGCTCGCACACGGCCAGATCGCCCTGGTCCATGGCCTCGCGCAGGGACTCCAGCTGTTCCGGCACCGAGGCCACGAACTCGCGCCCCACCCGGGTGAGCAGCCCGGCCTTGCCCCGGTATTGGACGGCCAGGGCCTGGATGTCGATGGGCGGCGGAGGCGTTTCCCTGCCCGCCTCCCGCGCCCCCACAGGGGTACGGCCGCGACGGGCCAACACCCGGGCCACCACGGCGAAAAACGCTTCCACGTCGATGGGCTTGGTGATGTAGTCGTCGAAACCGGCGGCCAGGAAACGCTCGCGCTCCTGATCCATGGCATAGGCCGAAAGCCCGACCACAGGCAGCCCCGGGTCGATGTCCAGATGGCCGGCCCGGATGGCCCGGGTGGCGGCCAGGCCGTCCATGACCGGCATCTGGATGTCCATGAGCACCACATCCACGGCGTGGGTGACGAGGTATTCCAGGGCCACCCGGCCGTTTTCCGCCAGAATGACTTCATGGCCCCGGCTTTCCAGGAGATCGGAGGCAAAGATGCGGTTGACCCGGTTGTCCTCCACCAGCAGCACCCGCAGGCTTTGCGGCGGTTCCCGACGCGACGACGCGCCAAAGTCCCGCCGGGTCAAGCCGCCCAGGCCGGCGGCGGCCTCGAAGGGGCATTCAAGCCAAAATACGCTGCCCTTGCCAACCGAGCTGTCCACGAACACCTCGCCGCCCATGAGCCCGGCCAGCCGGCGGCAGATGGCCAGGCCCAGGCCCGTGCCGGCCTGGCGCTTGGTCAGGCCGCCGTCCACCTGGGTGAAGCTGTCGAAGATGGCGGGCAGCTGGTCGGCCGGGATGCCCACACCCGTGTCGATGATGGCAAACCGCAGGCTGACGCGCTCGCCGTTGCCGGTCGGACATGGCGAACGATCCAGCAGCGAGGCGCGCAGGGTCACGCTGCCGTGCTCGGTGTATTTGACGGCGTTGTTGACGAGGTTGCGCAGGATCTGGCGCAGGCGCAGGCCGTCGCCGCGAACGCTCCCGGGCAGCCCCGGATCGAGTTCCAGGTCCAGGGTCAGGCCCTTTTCCCGGGCCAGCACCTCCTGCTCCTTGACCACGGCGGCCAGGCATTGGGCCAGGTCGAAGGATTCGGCCTTGATTTCCAGCCGGCCGGCCTCGATCTTGGAATAGTCGAGGATGTCGTTGATGATGGAGAGCAGCGTGGCGGCGGACTCTTCCACCACGGCCAGGCGCTGGCGCTGGGCCGGCTCCAGGCGGTCGCGCAGCATGAGCTGCACATAGCCCAGAACGGCATTTAAGGGCGTGCGGATCTCATGGCTCATGTTGGCCAGAAACGCGCCCTTGGCCTGGCTGGCCGCCTCGGCCCGCTCCAGGGCGGCGGCCAGTTCGGCTTCGAGCTTCTTGCCGGCCGTGACGTCGCGCACGATCTCCACCACGGCGGCCACCGAGCCGGCGGCGTCGAGCATGGGATAGCAGAAAAGCTCCACCCAGCCGGCGGAATCGCCCGG
The DNA here is from genome assembly GCA_023435825.1 of Pseudomonadota bacterium. Classification (GTDB taxonomy): domain Bacteria; phylum Desulfobacterota; class Desulfovibrionia; order Desulfovibrionales; family Desulfovibrionaceae; genus Solidesulfovibrio. Next base: position 3,579 of record JAEZMB010000131.1, read on the forward strand.
ATCGTCCTTGGGCACCACGCTGATGGCCAGCTTGCGGGTGGCCATGGCCCGAAGGGAGGGACAGTCCTGGCAGGGGGCGGACAGGCCGTGGTAGACCTCGTGGCAGCGCTGGCCCACGATCTCGCCGCGCGAGGCGTACATGCCGCGAAGCGACCGGTTGACGGCCAGGACTTCCATTTCCGGCGACAGCAGACACACGCCGTCCTGGACCCCGGCAAGCACGGCGTCCAGGAAAAATTCCTTTTCCCGCAGGGCGTCGGCCAGCCGCCGGCCATCGGCCAGGGCCGCGCCGAGCCGGTCGGCCAGCTCCGCGGCCTCGGCGCTTTTTTCCCCGGCCAGGACGTACAGCTCCTCGGCCCGATGCTTGAGGGCCTGTTCGGCCAGCTTGCGCGGCGTGATGTCCCGGCCTACGGCCTGGTACTCGACCAGTTCGCCGGCGGCGTCGAAGATGGCTCGCCTGGTCCAGCGCTGATAGCGGGCGCGGCCGTCGGGCCGCAGCACCCGCACCTCATAGCCGGTGGTGGGCCGATGGGGACACAGCGAGGCCACCCGCCTGGCCACCATGGCTGCGTCCTCGGGATGCAGGGCGGGCTGGAAATTCTCGGCCAGACAGGCTTCCGGGGTCTTGCCCCAGTAGCGGGCGTAGGCGGCGTTGACGAAAACAAGCCGTCCGGCGGGATTGAAGCGGCAGATGAGCTCGGTCTGGTGTTCGATCAGGGAACGGTAGCCGGCGGCGTCGGACGCCCCGGCCGTGGCGACGGCCTGGGAAACGTCGGCGCAAACACCCTCGAAGCCCGTGGGCTGGTCGAAGGCGTCGCGCACGGCCCGCACAAAACAGACCAGCCGGCGGTTGCTGCCATCCCGGCGCAGTCCCTTCACCTCGAAGGCCACGGGCTCGCCCTGGGACAGGGCGCGGGGCATCAGCTCGCGCCGGCCTGGTCCGTCCAGGCGCAGGGGATGGGCAGGCTGGCGCGACTGGCGCAGGCAGTCGGCCACGTCGCGGTAGCCGAGCATCCGGGACAGGACGGCGTTGACGGCCACGGGCCGCCCTTGGGGGTCGAGGCGGAACAGGCCCTGGCCGGCATTGTCGTAGAGGTCGCGGTAGCGGTCGGCCTGGTCGCGCAGCCGGGCCGTCTCGGCGTCGGACACGATGCCCGACAGCACGGCGGCCACGTCGGTCCAGGTCAAAAGCCCGATGAGAAAACCGTCCGGGTCGGCGACCACCAGCCGCCCCGCCCCGGCCCCGTCCATGCCGGCCAGCCCTTCGACCAGGGGCAGTTGGGGAGCCACCACAGCCACCGGCGCGCTCATGGCCGCGTCCACCGGCATGTCGCGGATGTCCGAACCGCCGGCCAAAAGCCGCACGGCGTCGCGGGCGGTGAACACGCCGCAGGGCAGGTCGTCCCTGGCCACCACCACCCCGCCGACGCCAAGGCGCGTCATGCGGGCCAGCACGGCCGGCAAGGGTTCGCCCACCCTGGCCGTGACCACGGTGCGGGTCATGGCGCTGGCCACGGTACGCTCGGCCAGTTCGTCCAGGGTCAGGCCCAGGCGGGCCACATGAAAGGGGGCAAGCATGCCCACGGCCCGGCCGGCGGCGTCCACCACCGCCAGCCGACGCGACGGCGCGGCCAGCAGATGGCGCAAGGCCCCGGGCAGGTAGTCGCTTTCCGGCGACACGGCCACCGGGTCCATGACGTCGCGCACGGCCAGATGGGCGGCCTGGACGATGTTGTGGGTGAGGACCTTGGACAGGCCGCGCGTGGTGACGACGCCAAGGGGGCGGCCGCCGTCGAGAACGAGCGCCTCGCCGGCTCCGGCCCCGAGCAGGGTGCGGGCGGCCTGGGCGGCGGTTGTCCACAGGCCCAGCGTAATGGGCGCGGCAGGCGGCAGGTCGCGCAGCGGCGTCTCATGCAATTTGGCCATCACGGCTCCATCGCCCGCTCGCCGCCACGCCCGCGAGCGGAACGTTGACTGACTTTAAGAATATACGAGGCGTGCAACAGACGCCTCCGGCCACCCATGGGCGCTGCCGCTTGGACTCCGGGGGTTGCGGCAACTGCGGCGGCCGTTTCGCGGCCAACACCGACCATTGCCCGAAAACCTGGCACGCGCCTTCGGACCTCTGCAAAAAAGTGTCATTTTCTACCACAAAACCGATCGGTTGGGCCAGCGCCTTTTTCAGCCCTCCCCGGCCAGCCGGCGCAGGACGCCGGCCAGGACGCCGTAATTCCTGGCCCGGTCGTGGGAGGCGCGCACGTAGGCCCGGGCCGCCTCGCCCATGGCCAAGCGGCGCTCCCTATCGCCAAGCAGGGCGTCCACGGCCCGGGTATAGGCGGCCGGATCGGCCGGGGGCGTAAGGATGCCCGTCTCGCCGTCGGCCACCACCTCGGCAACGCCGCCATCGGCCAGGGCCACCACCGGCAGCCCGGCCGCCTGGGCTTCGAGATAGACCATGCCCAGGGACTCCCGCAGACCCGGAAAGGCGAACACGTCCCCGGCGCTGTAGACCGCGCCGAGCCGCTCCCGGGGCACCTGCCCCAGAAAAATGGCCCGACCGGGCAGTTCTTTGGTCGCCAGCGCGGTCAGGCGCTCCCGGGTCGGGCCGTCCCCGGCCGCCACCAACGCGAAATCGCGCCCGGCCCGGTGCAGCTCGCCCAGGCGCTCGAACAGAAAGGTCAGGCTCTCGGTCTTGACGTCGTCGCGAAACATGGCCGCCGTGACGACAACCGGCCGGGTCCCCACGCCCCACTGGCGGCGCAGCTCCCGCCGGGCCTCGGGGTCGAAGGCGAAGGCCTCGGGGTCGATGCCGGGCCGTACGTAGCCCAGGCGCTCCCGGGGCAGCAGGCGCAGCAGGTTCTCCACGTCCAGCCGGCGGTTGGACACCACCAGATCGGCGGCCACAAGCGAACGGCGATTGAGTTCGTAGCCCAGGCGCGTGGCGAGGCGGCGGCGCTGCTTGGTGGAATAAACGCCCTGAAAAACCACGTAGGGGATGCCGAGTTCCCGGGCCACGTAGGGGCCGATGACGTCGGGCGACTTGTAGTAGGCGTGGTAGGTGAGAAAAAGCCTGGCCCTGGCCCGGGAGGCCGCCTCCAGGGCGGCCCGGCGGGCGAAAAGGGCCTCGATCCAGAGCCTTGGGCGGCACGACAGCCAGCGCGCCCGGAAACGGCTGGCCACGGTGAGCGTTATGCCCTGGTCCGTGAGGGCGGCGGCCAGCTCCCGGCCGATGGTGCGGTCCCCGGACGGATCGGGATGGTCCAGGGGCTTGAACGGCGCGTAAAAGGCGACGTTCACAAGGCCACGTCCCGGGCGAAACGCCCCGGCGGATCGCCGGCATGGGCGGCGAACACGGCGGCCAGCCGGCGGATGTTGGCCACATTGTCGAATTCCCGGCCGACCAGCTCCCGGGCGGCGGCGGCCAGTTTTCCGGCCAGGGCCGGGTCGGCCAGCAGCCGACGCAGATTGGCGGCCAGGGCGGCCGGATCGTCGGGCGGGCAGGTCAGCGCCGTTTCGCCGTCAATGGCCAGCTCCGGCAGGGCCGAGACATTGGTGGCGGCCACGGGCAGGCCCATGGCCATGGCCTCGACCAGGACGTTGGGCACGCCGTCGCGGTCGCCGTTTGGCAGCACCCGGCAGCCGATGACGAAGGCATGGGCGGCCCGGTACAGCGCGACGACCTGTTCGTGGGGCATGGCGCCGTGGAAGCGCACCCGGTCGGCGATGCCCAGACGGGCGGCCTGCTCGGCCAACGCCTTGGCGTCCTCGCCCGCGCCCACCAGGTCGTAGCTGAAATCGACCCCCTCCCGGGCCAGAAGGCCCAGGGCGTCCAGCACGGTGTCCAGGCCCTTTTTGGCGGTGAGCCGGGCCACGGTCAGAAGCCGCCAGGGCGGGCCGGCGGCCGGGCGCGCGGCCGCGCCGTCAAAAAGCGTCAGGTCGATGCCGTGGTAGAACGGAAAAATGGGCGTGCCGTTTGGCGAAAGTTTTTTCAGATACGCGGCGTTGGCCTGGGTGCAGGTGACGACAAAGGCGGCCCGGCCGATCTTTTCGGCCAGCCGCTCGGGGCGCTGGGTCCAGACATCCTTGGCGTGGCCGGTGAAGCTCACGGGCGCGTCGGCCATGAGTCCGGCGTACATGGCCACCGACGTCGGCGAATGGGCGAAATGGGCGTGGAGATGGGGGGCTTCGCCGGGACGCAGGGCTTCGTCGCACAGTAACCCGGCCTGGAGCAGATGCTTGACCGTGGCCGATTTGGGCGCTTCGAAAAAGTGGCGCAGCATGAGGCCGGCGGCTTTGAGATAGCCGGCCGGCCGGGACACCGCCGTGCGGAGATTGGCGGCCAAAAGCCGCCCCAGGGCCGGCAGCATGGCCTCGGGCAGATAGACCACCTCGGCCTGGATGCGCGCCACCGAGGCGTGGCTGAAGTTCTCGCGCGGCTGTCGCATGGACACGATGCGCACGCTAAAGCCCTGGCGCTCCAGCAGCTCGATCTCGTTGGAAATAAACGTCTCGGAGATCCGGGGATACCCCTTGAGCACCATCACCAGCACCGGCTTTGCCGTCATCGTCGTTCCTTATCCCCGATAGCCGAACACCAACCGCAGCACGCGCCGGGTCAATCCGGAAAAAAGTTTTGCCTCAAGGGGCCGGCCGGCGGCCCGTTTGCCGGTCTCGGCCAGGGTCGGATAGGGCAGCACCGTGCCGGCCAGGGTGGACAGCCCGACCTTGCCGGCCTTGGCCGCCAGCCACAGGGCGAGTTGCTCCCCGGCTCCGGCCCCGGCGATGCCCACGCCAAGCAGCCGCCCCCCCTTGCCGAGCACCAGCTTGACCAGCCCTTCGGGCGTCCCGGCCGCCCTGGCGCGGTCGTTGCCGGCATAAGGCTCGGCCACCACCGTATGGGCGATGCCGGCGGCCACGGCCTGGGCCTGCGTCAGCCCGGCGGCGGCCAGGCCCGGGTCGCTGTACACGCCGCGCGGCATGAAGCCGTAGGCGGCCTGCCTGGGCAGTCGGAACACCGCCCCGGCCAGGACCACGCCGCCCTCGTAGCCGGCGGCATGGGTGAACTGGTGCTCGCCCGTCACGTCCCCGGCCCCGAACACGTGGGGCAGGTTGGTGCGCAGCCGCCCGTCCAGCACAAGGCCCTTTTTTGTATGGGCAATGCCCACGGCGTCAAGGCCCAGGGCGTCGGTATTGGGCGTTCGTCCCTGGGCCACGAGAATAGCCTCGGCGGCGACGGTCTCCCGCGCCCCCCCCTGCTCCACCGTGACCAGGCGCAGCCCGGCCGGGTCCGGCCCGGCCACGCGGACGACCTTGGCCCCCAGCATGAGCCGCACGCCGTCGGCGGTAAGCCCAGCCTCGACCACCCGGGCCAGGTCCGGGTCTTCCTTGGACAGCAGCCGGGGGCTTCGCTGGATGATGGTCACCCGGCTGCCCAGGCGGGCGAAAGCCTGCCCCATCTCGGCCGCGATGGCTCCGCCGCCGAGGATCACCAGGGACTCCGGGAGGTTTGGCAGCGAAAAGAGTTCACGGTTGGTGAGGTAGCCCGCCTCGGCCAGCCCCGGGATGTCCGGCACGGCGGCGCGCGATCCGGCGGCGATGACGATGCGGTCGGCCGTTAGCGTCTCGCCGTCCACCTCCAGGCTGTTGGCGTCGCGAAACCGGGCCTGGCCGAAGCGGACCGCCACGCCCAGGCCCGTGAACCGGGCCACGGAGTCATGCTCCTGGATGCCGGCGATCACCGTCTCAATGCGCCGGCGCACGGCGGCGAAATCCACCGGCGGCAAGGCCATGGCCGGCAGGCCGAAAGCCCCGGCCCGGGCGGCCAGATGGCGCACCTTCGCAGTCTCGATGAGCGTTTTGCTGGGCACGCAGCCGTAGTGCAGGCAGTCGCCGCCCAGGGCCGGCTCGGCCTCGATGAGCAACGTCCTGACGCCCAGCCGACCGGCCCCGGCGGCCACGGTCAGCCCGGCCGCGCCGCCGCCGATGACGGCCAGATCGTAATGTCCCTGGTGTTTCATGTCCGCCTCCCGGGCCTGCTCGTTTCCCCCACTCTATGGCAAACGCCAAAACCATGCTACGTGGGTCTTCCCGAAGTCCAATCGCCGGCCCGCGACGGCCGGCCCATGAGGTGTACCCATGACGACCCTTGCCTACGATCTGGCCGTCATCGGCGGCGGCCCGGCCTGCGGCCCGGCGGCCAGGGCCTGCCGCGACGCCGGCTGGTCCGTGTGCGTCATCGAAGCAGGTCTGCTCGGCGGCGTATGCCCCCACACCGGCTGCAACCCGAAAAAAGTGCTCATGGGGCCGGCCGAGGCCGTGACCATGGCCCGCCACCTGGCCGGCAAGGGGCTGGCCGGCGAACCCCGGCCCGACTGGCCGGCCATGGCCGCCTTCACCCGCACCTTCACCGAACCCGTGGCCCCCTGGCTGGCGAACGACTACGCCAAACGCGGCATCGACGTCCTCCACGCCCGGGCCGCCTTCACCGGCCCCCGCACCCTGCAGGCCGGCGAAAAGACCATCGAGGCCCAAACAATCCTTATCGCCGTGGGAGCCACCCACCAGCGCTTCGACTTCCCGGGCGTGGAGCATCTGGCCACCAGCGACGATTTCCTGGCCCTGGCCAAGCTTCCGGCCCGCATCGTCTTTGTCGGCGGCGGATTTATCGCCTTCGAACTGGCCCATCTGGCCGCCGCCTGTGGGGCGCGGGCGACCATCCTTACCCACGGCGACGCCGCCCTGCGCCGCTTCGACGCCGACCTCGTGGCCCGGCTGGTGGCGGCCACCGAGGCCATGGGCATCGCCGTACGCTTCAACGCCCCGGTGGCGCGCATCGACAAGGAGTCCCAGGGGCTGTGCGTGAGCGGCCCGGGCTTCTCCATCGCCGCCGACATGGCGGTCAACGCCGCCGGCAGGCCGCCCCAGCTCCACGGCCTTGGCCTGGAAGCGGCCGGCGTGGCCGCGACCCACTCCGGCGTCACGGTCAACGACCAGTTGCAAAGCGTCACCAATCCCGACGTCTACGCCGCCGGCGACTGCCTGGATTCGCCTTACGCCCTGACGCCCACGGCCGATCTGGAAAGCCGGATCGTGGCCGCCAATCTCCTGGGAACGCCCACGGCCATCGACCGCACGGGCACGCCAAGCGCCCTGTTCACCCAGCCGCCCCTGGCCATGTGCGGACTGACCGAAGCCGATTGCCAGGCGCGCGGCATCGCCTACGTGAAAAAGGAATACGACCTGGCCGACAGCTTCCCCTGGCAACGCCTGGGCGAAACCGTGGGCTGGTCCAAGACGCTGGTGTCGCCGGATGACGACCGCATCCTCGGCGCGCATATCCTGGGGCACGCCGCCGAGGAGGTCATAAACGTCGTGGCCCTGGCCATGCGCCAGGGATTGCCGGCCTCGGCCCTGCGCCAAGGCATCTGGACGTATCCGACCTGCGGGTACTATTTGCGGTATATGTTCTGAGGAGGAAGAGAAGACCGGGGCGCTGCCCCGCGCCCCGCCGGGGGGCCTTTCGCCCCCCCGGACCCCCCATCCTGTATGGGTCGGCGTGTCAGCGGGCGACGGTGACGCCAGCGAGTTTCTCGAAGTGGCGGATGATGCTGCCGTGGTCGTCCTCGCCGCAGCCGTCGGCCATCATGGCCTGCATCACTTCCATGACGGCGGCGGTAAAGGGCAGCGGCACATGCAGCTCATGGGCCGTGTTCATGACGTTGTTCAAATCCTTGGCGTGCAGCTTGATGCGAAAGCCGGGATCGAACTTGCGGTCCATGACCAGCGGGGCCTTGGCGTCCAGCACCGTGCTGCCGGCCAGCCCGCCGCGTATGGCCTGATAGACGAGATCCGGCTCCACCCCGGCCTTGGCCGCCAGGACCAGCGCCTCGGACATGGCCGCGATGTTGAGCGCCACCACGATCTGGTTGGCCAGCTTGGCCACGTTGCCGGCCCCGACCTCGCCCACCCGCACCACGGACGCGGCCATGGCCGACAGCACCGGCTTCACGGCTTCGAAATCGGCCGCCTCGCCGCCGACCATCACCGACAGCGTGCCGTCGATGGCCTTGGGTTCGCCGCCGCTGACCGGCGCGTCGAGAAACCGCACGCCCTTTGCAGCCAGGGCGGCCGCCACTTCCCGGCTGGTCAGCGGCGCGATGGAGCTCATGTCCACGACGTACGTCCCGGGCTTGGCCCCATGGATGACGCCGGCCTCGCCCAGGATCACCTCGCGCACCTGCGGCGAATCCGGCACCATGGTGATGACCAGCTCGCTGGCTGCGGCCACGGCCGCCGGCGACGGAGCAGAGACAGCTCCATGGCTCGTCACCGCCTCGACGTTGGCGGCGGTGCGGCTGAACACCGTGACCTCGTAGCCGGCCTTAAGCAGATTGCGACACATGGGCTTGCCCATGATGCCAAGGCCGATAAATCCGATCTTTTGCATTTGTTTCTCCAATACGGTCGTCGGGAAGCCGGGACGGCCATGGGCCTGCTTAAGCCCCACTGCCGACGCCGCCTCCCGGATGATTTCCCGTCGTAAACGGCGGGCGTTACAACGAATAGCCCATGTCCTTGATCCAGCCCAGGGATGACAGCGTGTCCGGCGCGGGCACGTACTCCAGGCCCACGTAGCCGTCGTAGCCCAGGCGGTCGAGCTCGGAAAAGATAAAGGGGAAATTGATCTCGCCCGTGCCCGGCTGATGCCGGCCGGGGTTGTCGGCGATCTGCACATGGCCGATGCGCTTGATGTTGGCGGAAAGCGTCGCGGCGATTTCCCCTTCCTGGCGCTGGGCGTGGTAGACGTCGTACTGCATGGACACGTTGGGGCGGCCGATGGCGTCCAGAAGCGCCATCACCTGGCTCGTGCGGCAGACTACGAAATCCGGGATGTCGTAGCGGTTGATGGCCTCGACCACCAGCGCCATGTTGTCGCGCCGCAGCACGTCGGCGGCATAGACAACGTTGGCGGCCAGCATGTCGAAGGCGTCGGCCTCGGTCTGGCCCGCCACCAGCTTGCCGGCCAGGCAGTTGAGCCGGGTCACGCCCAGCCCCCGGGCATAGTCCACGGCCTTGTGCACGCCGTCGCGAAACTCCTCCACCCTGGCAGGGTCGGCGGCGATGCCCCGATCCCCGGCGGCCCAGTCGCCGCTTGGCAGATTAAACAGCACCTGGGTCAGGTTGTTGACGTCCAAATGCCAGCGCAGATCCTTGGCCTCGTAGTCGTAGGGGAACAGGTACTCGACCTGCTTGAACCCGGCCTTGGCCGCGGCGGCGAAGCGGTCCAGAAACGGCAGCTCGGTGAAAAGCATCGTCAGATTGGCGGCAAAACGCGGCATGGCGGCTCCTTGCGGTATTGGGGAGAAGAGAAGAATGCCTCCGGCGGGGGGGGGGGGGGGGGGGGGGGGGGGGGGGGGGGGGGGGGGGGGGGGGGGGGGGGGGGGGGGGGGGGGGGGGGGGGGGGGGGGGGGGGGGGGGGGGGGGGGGGGGG
>JAEZMB010000136.1 GCA_023435825.1 Pseudomonadota bacterium
CCCCCCCCCCCCCCCCCCCCCCCCCCCCCCCCCCCCCCCCCCCCCCCCCCCCCCCCCCCCCCCCCCCCCCCCCCCCCCCCCCCGCCGGAGGCATTTCCCCCACCTCCCCTACTTCGGCCGGGCGGCTTGGTCCACCAAGTAGGCCATGGACTGGTAGGGGATGCCGCCGTGGAAGGACAGGCCGATTTCGCAGGTGCGGCTGTTGCTGTAGCCGGCCGTGACCGAGGCCGGCAGCTGCCCGGGCAGATCGGCCAGGGCGGCGGCGTTGAGTTCGGGGTAGAAAAAGCCCCGGTCGCCGGCGAAACCGCAACAGTGGATGTTGCGCGGGATGACCACCTGCTTGGCGCACAGTTTGGCCAGGGCGGCGAACTTGGCCGACAGGCCCATTTTCACCGACGAGCACGAGACATGCAGGGCCACGGCCGCGTGCACCGGGGTCAGATCGAGATGCGGCAGGCAGAAGTCGTGGATGAATTCCACGGGTTCGTGGAGTTTAAGCCCCGGCTCCATCTTGCAGCGCATGGTGTAGAGACACGGGCTGGCGTCGCACAGGATGGGGATCTCGCCGTTGTTGCTGGCCTTTCGCAGCACGGCTTCCAGTTCGGCCGATTTACGCCCCGCGTCCTCGTGCAGGCCCTTGGATTCCAGCGTCAGGCCGCAGCACAGTTCCTTTAAGCCCTCGGGGAAGATGACGTCGTAGCCGGCCTTGGCCAAAACGGACATGACGGCGGCGAAAAGCCCGCGCTGGTCCGGGTCCAGGGCCGAGGGGCCCATGGCCCGGGTGGTGCAGCTCGGGAAATACACCACCTGCCGGCCCTTGCCCTGGCTGGTGTTTTTCAGTTCCAGACGCGGCGCGCCCTTGGGAGCGGTGGGCGTCCAGTAGGGAACCAGGCCCCGCGAGAGCTTTCGCAGGCCGTGGGTCATGGCGGTCATGGCCTTGGTGCCGAGCAGCTTGTGGACGCCGTGGGACAGATGCAAGCCGCCGCTGGCCAGGGTCGTCACCAAGCCGTAGTGGTCGGCCACGATCCGGCCGATCTTGCGCGCCCGGTCGCCGGCTTCCTGGCCGCGATAGCTTTTGGTGAAGGAGCCGGTGTCCACGGCCACGGGACAGACCGTTGCGCACAGGCCGTCAGCGGCGCAGGTGGCCGCGCCGTAGTAGGCGTAGGCGTCGTGGAAGTCGTTGAATTCGCCCAGGTCGCCGGTCTTTTTGGCCAGGGCCATGTGGCGCTGCAGCGCTATGCGCTGGCGCGGCGTGGTGGTGACGTTGCGCGACGGACACACCGATTCGCAGTAGCCGCACTCGATGCAGCGGTCGATGATGGGATCGACTGCCGGCATGGGTTTCAGGTCCTTGAGATGCACTTCCTTGTCGTCGTTTAAGATCACGCCGGGATTGAGGATGCCTTCGGGATCAAAGGCGGCCTTTAAGCGCTGCATATAGGCGTAGGCGGTGCGGCCCCACTCCATCTCGACAAAGGGGGCCATGTTGCGGCCGGTGCCGTGCTCGCCCTTGAGCGAGCCGTCGTAGCGGCCGACGACCATGGCCGCCACTTCATCCAGCAGCGCCCGGTAATGGGCCGTGGCGTCCGGGTCGCCGAAGTCCGGGCAGAAGACGAAGTGGAGGTTGCCTTCCAGGGCGTGGCCGAAAATGATGCCCTCGGCGAAGCCATGGTCGTGCATGAGGCGTTGGAGTTCCACCGTGCCCTCGGCCAACCGCTCGATGGGGAAGACCACGTCCTCGATGATGACGGCCGTGCCGGGCTTTCGCGCTCCGCCGACCGAGGTGAAAAGCCCGCGCCGGATGTTCCACAGCTTTTCGTAGTCGTCCTTGCCGTCCATGAAAATCAGCGGAAAGACCGGCTCGATGCCGGCCACCCGAGACAGCGCGCCGTCGATGGCAGCCAGCAGCCCGGGTTTGTCGGCGGCGCGCACCTCCACCAAAATGGCAGCGGCGTCCTCGGACAATTCCTTGAGATAGGCCGGCATCCCGGGCTTGTCCTCCACCGAGCGCAGCGAAGCCCGGTCCATGAGCTCCACGGCCGACACCGGGCCGGCTTTGAGCGCTATAGTGGCCCGGCAAGCGGCGTCGATGGTCGGGTAGATCATCAGCGACGAAGCCTTGTGGGGATGCTCGACCACGGTGCGGTAGGTGACCTCGCTGATAAAGGCCAGGGTCCCTTCGGAGCCGATGATGAGGTGCAGCAGGATGTCGAAGGGGTCTTCGAAGTCGATGAAGGCGTTTAGGCCGTAACCGGTGGTGTTTTTGATCTTGAATTTGCGGCGGATGCGCTCGGCCAGTTCGGCGTCGGCCAGGATTTCGGCGCGCATGGCGGCCAGCTCGGCCAAAAGTTCCGGCCTGGCCACGGCAAAGGCGGCCCGGGAGGCCGGATCGGCCGTATCGAGAGACGTGCCGTCGGCAAAGACCAGACGCATGGATTCCACGGTCTTGTAGCTGTTTTCCGCCGTGCCGCAGCACATGCCCGACGAATTGTTGGCGGCGATGCCGCCGATCATGCAGGCGCTGATGGAGGCCGGGTCCGGGCCGATCTTGCGACCGTAGGGAGCCAGGCGCACGTTGGCCTCGGCCCCGATGACGCCGGGTTCCAGGCTGATGTGGCCCGCGCCGGGATGGATGCGCAGCCCTCGCCAGTTTCCGGCCAGATAGACCAGGACGGAATCGGTGAGCGCCTGGCCGGACAGGCTGGTGCCGGCGGTGCGGAAGGTCACGGCCACGTGTTCGGCGGCGGCGGCGCGAAGAATCCGGGCCACCTCTGCTTCGGTCACGGCCTTGATGACGATCTTGGGGATCAGCCGATAGAAGCTGGCGTCGTCGCCCAGGGCCAGGTTTCGAAACGGGCCGAGGAACATGCGCTCGGCCGGGATGAAGGCGTTTATGCGGTCGAGGAAGGCTTTATGGGCGGCGGGCAGGCTTTCGGCGCGGCACGGCTCGGTCATGGACGGCTCCTTGGCGACGCGCGGCGTCGCGGAAAGGGGGAATGAGTGGAGTCGTTATGGCACGGATGGGGGGATTTGGGAACCGGGCATACTTCTGCATGCGAAGAAATGACACCACAATGCAATCAAGCTTGCCTCTCAATATCAAATCAGCGTATAAATCTCTCAAAATACCAAACTCATGTGCACCATAAAATATATAAATACATGTCTTTGAAAATAAAATTAATCATATTAGCATATTAGCGTTAGAATAACCACACCCGAATCCACTTTGACAAACCAATCTCTGAGCAGCCAGGAGGTTATGCAGATAGTTAGGGTCCCTTTAACTTAAACAGGCAGAAAAGGAGAACCGCTATGAAGAGAGACAAAGAACTTGCAAGACTGATTTTGACGACGCTGGAAAACCATGACCAGTTATTTTATATTTTCAACCTCAATCTCAAAGGCTACAGCAAACAACAAGTCAAAGACCACATTACAATTCTTATCGATGCAGGATTAATCGCCACTCAAGATTTAGTAGACAGCTCTCATGAACACTCTGATGTTTACCCTTTTAAAATTCGCTTGACATGGAAAGGACATGACTACCTGGAGGGGCAATCCGCTTAACAAAACCTCAAGCTAAATTTTCATGCTATCTACACAAAAAAGGGCATCCCCACGGATGCCCTTATATTATTCCTGGCGACAGTAAACAACCAAGGTTTACATCTTCCCCACCACCTCAATGAGCACGCTCGTCACTTTTTCGGCGTTTTCCTTGAAGATCGTCACGATCTCCTCCCAGGAGACGGGCGGCTCGTCAGTCTTCCAGCAGTCGTAGTCCGTGCTCATGGCCACCGACGCGTACGGCAACCCGGCTTCCACGGCCAGGGCGCATTCCGTGGCCACGCTCATGTTGATGACGTCCGCGCCCCAGGCCCGGAACATGTTGGATTCGGCGCGGGTGGAGAAACGCGGCCCTTCGATGGTGACCACCGTGCCCTTGTCGTGGTGGCGGTAGCCGAACTTGCGGCAGGCGTCGATGAGCAGCTTGCGCAGCGGCTCGGAAAACGGGTCGGCCATGGGCGTATGGGCCGGATTGTGCGGCTCGAAACGGTCGTGGAAGGTCAGCGCCCGACGCCGGGTGAAGTCGATGAACTGGTCGAGAATGACCAGATCGCCGCGCCCGATCTCGGCCCGCAGCGACCCCACCGCCGTGGTGGAGATGACGGCGGCGCAGCCGACAGTGCGCAGGGCGTGGATGTTGGCCCGGTAGTTGACGTGGGTGGGCGTGGCCGTATGCGACCGGCCGTGGCGGGCCAACAGCACCACGTCCTTGCCGGCGATCCGGCCCTGGCGCAGGGTCGAATTGGGCGCGCCGTAGGGGGTGTCCACCTCGATGTCGGAGGGGTTTTCCAGAATGTTGGGGTCGTCCAGGCCGCTGCCGCCGATGATGCCGATCTTCATGCCGTTACTCTCCGACTGCGAAATGTGCTCGTGCCGCGTCCGCCAAGGCCGCTTACGCCGCCCCGCAGGCAACGGGCGAAAATGAGGAATGTCCTTAAACCGTACCGACGTACTGTCTTAGGGGCAACACTAGGCGATCTGCAGGATGCTCTCGCAGCCGTAGGAACGCAGCTGTTCCTTGCCGTTCAAGAACTCCAGCTCGATGACCACGCCGATGCCGACGATGTCGGCGCCGAAGTGCTCCACGAGATCAATGACGCCGGACAGCGTGCCGCCGGTGGCCAGCAAGTCGTCGATTACCAGCACTTTTTCGTCGCGCAAAAGCGCGTCCTCGTGCATGCACAAGGTGTCGGAGCCGTATTCCAGGTCGTAGGAGACGGAGACCGTCTTGTAGGGCAGCTTGCCGGGCTTGCGCACGGGCACGAAGCCCAGGCCCATCTTGTAGGCCAGCGCCGCGCCGAAAATGAAGCCGCGCGCCTCGGCGGCCACGATCTTGGTGGCCCCGGAATCGGCGAACCGCTCGGCCAGCAGGTCGATGGCCCGGCGGAACCCGTCCGGATCGCCCAGAAGCGGCGTGATGTCGAAAAAGAGGATGCCTTCCTTGGGATAATCCGGGATGTCACGAATAAGTTGACGCAGGTCCATGGGCCTCTCCTTGAAAATTCAGTCAGGTAACCGCAGTCGCATAGGCAAATTTACGCCCTTCGGTCAAGCCGGGCTTGGCCTGCCCGCCGCCATGGGCTAAGGAACGCGGCCATGGAAAACGCCACCGCCCCCCTGCCCTGCGATGTCCTGGTCACGGCCGCCGTTGTGGTCACCCAAAACGACGCCCGCGAGGTGCTGCGCGACGCCGCCGTCGCCATATCCGGCGGCCGCGTCCTGGCCGTGGGGCCGCGCGCGCAGCTTGCCGCCGCCTACACCCCGGCCGAAACCCTGGCCCTGGGCCAAGCCATGGTGCTGCCGGGGCTGATCAACAGCCACGGCCACGCCGCCATGACCCTGTTTCGGGGGCTGTGCGACGACGAAACCCTGTCCGTGTGGCTGAGCCAGCACATCTGGCCGGCCGAGGCCAAGCTCACGGCCGAGGCTGTGCGCCAGGGCACACTTTTAGCCTGCGCCGAGATGCTGGCCTCGGGCACGACCTGCTTTCTCGACGCCTATTTCTACAATGACGCCGCCGTGGCCGCCGCCGAGGCGGCCGGCATCCGGGGCGTGATCTGCCAGGGCGTCTTCGACATGGAAAGCGCCGGCTTCAAATCCGCCGACGCCTCCCTGGCCGAAGGCGCGGCCCTGGCCGACCGGCTCGCCGGCAACGACCGCCTGCGCGCCGCCGTCTTTCCCCACGCCGTCTACACCTGCCGCCGGCCGACCCTGGAACGCTGCGCCGCCCTGGCCCGGGACCGGAGCTTGCTCCTGTCCACCCACGCCGCCGAGACGGCCCGGGAAAACGACGATTGCATAAAAGCCAACGGCAAGCGGGTCATTCCCTATTTGCAGGAACTGGGGATGCTCTCGCCGCACACGCTGCTCGCCCACGGCGTGGCCCTTAACGAGACCGACATCGCGCTCCTGGCTGCCTCGGGCACGAGCGTCTCCCACTGCCCCAAGAGCAACATGAAGCTCGCCAGCGGCATCGCGCCCGTCCATGCCCTGCGCCAGGCCGGCGTGACGGTCAGCCTGGGCACCGACGGTCCGGCCAGCAACAATGCGCTCAACCTCTTTTCGGAGATGGCCTTCGCCGCCCTGCTGCAAAAGGTGGGCACCGGCGACCCCACGGCGCTTGGGGCCGGCGCGGTGCTGGACATGGCCACCCGCGACGGCGCCGCCGGCCTTGGCTGGCCCGAACTGGGCCGCCTGACTCCCGGCGCGCCGGCCGACCTGTGCGCCCTGGACCTGACGCGCCCGGCCCTGCGGCCCGGCCTGGACCCGGTGTCCGACGCGGTCTACGCGGCCAGCGGCGGCGAAGTGGTCCTCACCATGGTCGCCGGCCGGGTTCTCTACCGCGACGGCGCGTTTACAACCTTTGATTACGAAAAGCTGCGCCGCGACGTGGCCGAAACAGCGGCCCGGCTGACGGGGCGGTAGCGGCCCGTTGGCTGGGCCTTGCCAATATACCTAAAGAGGTATATTTTATGACACGAAAATCGCCGCCATCCCGCGAAAGACCAGTCCATTGGGTCGGCTCCGCCAAGAAGGATTTCCTGGAGTTCCCCACCCCGGTTCAACGCGAGATGGGATATGCCTTGGGATTGGCGCAGATCGGCGGCAAGCATCCTCAAGCCAAACCCTGGAAGGGCCTTGGAACCGGCGTGTTCGAAATGCTTTCCGATGACGACGGCAATACCTTTCGCACCGTATATGCTGTGCGTTTTGCCAATGCCGTCTATGTGCTTCACGCCTTTCAAAAAAAATCCAAGACCGGCATCAAGACGCCCCAGGAAGATGCCTATTTGATCGCCAGCCGCCTGCAAAGCGCCCGAGACCACCATAAAAGACTCTATGCGAATTAACGGAGCCGTCATGGAAGACTGCGACATCACCGAAGGCACAACCAACATTTTCGCCGACCTCGGTTTCCCCGACGCGGCCGAATGCCGCACCAAGACCAGGCTGGCCTCGGTCCTCAACGAGTGCATCCGCTCCCGCCGCCTCAAGCAGGCCGAAACAGCGGCCCTACTCGGCATTACCCAGCCCAAGGTGTCGGCGCTTAAAAACTATCGCCTCGACGGGTTTTCCGTGGAACGGCTCATGGGATTTCTCACCGCCCTGGATTTGGATGTGGAAATCCTCGTGCGTCCTCGACCGGAACATGCCGGCGCGGGAAGCATCACGGTGTCCCAGGTCCGTTGACCGCCCCTCCGGTCACGGCCCCTGAAAAGTCGCTTGACAGCCCCGCCCGGCTCCGTAATAAAGGCTGGCTTTGCGCCGCAACTATTCCCGCGCCCCATCCCGCGCGGTCCGGAGGTTATCCCATGTCCCAGGTCATCACCGTCAATGGCGTCGAATGCCATCCCATCGTGGAAAAGTGCGAGGGCTGCGATCGCACCATGGAGCAGGATGGGGTCAAATACTGCAAGAGCTATCCCCTGCCCGAGCGCAAGTGGGCCCAGAAGGTCTGCAACTTCGCCACCCACATGAAGCTCGAAGTCGACAAGGGCGGCAAGGTCAACATCAACCCCCTCAAGGCCTCCAAGCGCGCCGCCCGCGGCCGCTAGGTCCTGCTTCTTATTTCGCCACGCCCAGCCGGGAGGTCTTGCGCCTCCCGGCTTTTTGCGTTGCGTCCGGTTTGCCAAGCGCCCGCCGACCGGCTACATTGCCGGCTTTGGCGACTTCTCCACCCATAAGCCCGGAGCCTGTATGCTAGACGACTTGCTGGCCCATATCGACGGCGAACGCGAGGCCGTCATCGACCTGCAACGCGAAATGACCGCCATCCCCGCCCTGGGCCCCGACAACGGCGGCCCCGGCGAACGCGAAAAAGCCGACCGCCTCAAAGTCCTGCTGGCCGGCATGGGCTTCCCCGAAGTCCGCGAAATAAATGCTCCCGATCCCCGCGTGCCCTGCGGCCACCGGCCCAACCTCGCCGTGGTCATGCCCGGGGCCGACACCTCGCGCACCTTCTGGGTCATCTCCCACCTGGACATCGTGCCGCCCGGCGACCGCGTCCTGTGGAAGACCGATCCCTACACGCTGTCCGTCGATGGCGACCTCGTGTACGGGCGCGGCGTCGAGGACAACCAGCAGGCCGTGGTCAGCGCCATCCTGCTCGGCCGAGCCATTGCCGCTCAGAAACTGCTGCCGCCCATGAACTACGGCATGCTGTTCGTGGCCGACGAGGAAACCGGCAGCAAGTACGGCCTGGACTACGTGGCCGCCCACCACGACGGGCTTTTCTCCAAGGACGACCTCTTCCTCGTGCCCGACTTCGGCCTGCCCACCAGCGAAATGGTGGAAGTGGCTGAAAAAAGCATGCTCTGGCTCAAGGTCATCGTCGAAGGCCGCCAGTGCCACGCCTCCACCCCGGCCGAAGGCGTCAACACCCTGGCCGCCGCCTCGCTGTTTATCCTCAAGATCCCCAAGCTTTACGACAAGTTCGGCGACAAGGACCCGCTGTTCCATCCCGCCAACTCCACCTTCGAGCCGACCAAGAAAGAAGCCAACGTCGAAAACATCAACACCATCCCCGGCCGCGACGTCTTCTACGTCGACTGCCGCGTGCTGCCCCACTACAACCTCGACGACATACTGGCCGCCATTGCCCAGTACGGCAAAGAAGTGGAGGAAGCCTGCGGCGTCTCGGTCAGCTACGAGATCGTGCAAAAGGAACAAGCCGCGCCGGCCACCGACGTCTCGGCCACCATCGTCACCCGGGTCATGGACGGCATCCGGCAAGTCTACGGAGCCGACCCCAAACCCATGGGCATCGGCGGCGGCACGGTCGCCGCCTACCTGCGCCGCCGGGGCTACCCGGCCGTGGTCTGGGCCACCCTGGAACACAACGCCCACCAGCCCAACGAACGCTCCAGCATCGCCAAAACCATCGGCGACGCCAAGGTCATGGCGCGGGTGTTGTATAGTTAGAGAAGAGGAAGATGCCTCCGGCGGGGGGGGGGGGGGGGGGGGGGGGGGGGGGGGGGGGGGGGGGGGGGGGGGGGGGGGGGGGGGGGGGGGGGGGGGGGGGGGGGGGGGGGGGGGGGGGGGGGGGG
>JAEZMB010000138.1 GCA_023435825.1 Pseudomonadota bacterium
CCCCCCCCCCCCCCCCCCCCCCCCCCCCCCCCCCCCCCCCCCCCCCCCCCCCCCCCCCCCCCCCCCCCCCCCCCCCCCCCCCCCCCCCCCGCCGGAGGCATCCTCTTTACGCCTTTTCCTCTCCCCCCGCTTCGCGGGGCTTACGCCCAAGGCCAATGGCGTCGACGGGGCAGCTGTCCAGGCAATCGCCGCAGTTGGTGCAGTTGGTTTCCTCGGGCCGGGTCGCCATTTCGCAGACCGTGGCGCATTTGCCGCAGCCGTTGCAGGCCGAGGTTTTGTAGACTTTGAACAGCGACGCGCCCTTCAAGAGTTCCAACGCCCCGCCGGTGGGGCAGGCGAACCGGCACCAGGCTCCGGCCAGGGCCAGACCCAGGACGAAAAACCCCAGCACCGCGCCGGTGCGCCACAGCCACAGCGGCATGGCGTGCTCGAAGGTCAGGGCGGCGGCCTGGAAAAAGGCTCCCACCCGAATGGGCACGTCCACCCGGGGCTGGCCCAGGGCGAAGAAGACGTAGAGGCAGGCGGCCAGGGCCAGGTATTTGCCCGCAGCAATCCACCGAAACAGCCGGGACATACGGCCGCCGACGGCCCGGCCGAAAGGCGCGAGTTTGCCGACCAGGGACACGGCCAACCCACCCGGGCAGGCCCAGCCGCAAAAGGCCCGGCCAAAAAGGATCAGGCTGGCCGGCAGGGCCAGCCAAAAGCCCCAATACATGGGCAACAGCCGACCGTGGCAGGTGATGACCGGGCAGTTCTGGCAACTCACGTAGGGCACGACAAAGGGACAGCGCAGGATGCCGTAGAGGCTCCACTGTCCAAGGACGGCCGTGCCAAGGACTTGCGTGGCCCTGCGCCAGACCGTCAGCCGCGTTTTCGGGGCGGCCTTGGCCGCCAGGCTCTCAGACATCCCGCACTCCGTATTTTTCCACCAGTTCTCGGCCCTTGTCCGACACGGCCGGCACGAAGCCCATGCGCTCGAAATGGGCCTGGCCCTCGGGCGAAACGAGATAGGCGGCA
The DNA here is from genome assembly GCA_023435825.1 of Pseudomonadota bacterium. Lineage (GTDB taxonomy): Bacteria > Desulfobacterota > Desulfovibrionia > Desulfovibrionales > Desulfovibrionaceae > Solidesulfovibrio. The sequence goes on from JAEZMB010000138.1 coordinate 1,018, forward strand.
TAGGCTTCGGCCAGTTCCCGGTTCTTGGCGCTTTGCATGACGCCCACGGTGAAGGTCATGGGCGGCGGCGGGAAAAGTTTTTCGTCGATGGGCACGATGTCCACCCGGCCGGCAAAAGCCGGCAGGCGGGTAAGCCGCAGCTCCACCACCGAGACGTCGCCACGGCCGGCAATGACGTCGTCCATGGTGCGCTGGACGCAACTGCCCATGACCACGGCGTTTTTCTTGGCCGCTTCCAGAACGCCGGCCTTTTCCAGGATTTTGAGCGCCGCAGCGCCGCCAGGCGGCGAAGCCTCCGGAGCCAGCACCACCTTGACGCCGGGCCGAGCCAGGTCGGCCACGCTGGCGATGCCGGCCGGATTGCCCCGGGGGGTGACCAGCACGTACTGAGTGAAGCACAGGGGTTTGAACCAGGCCATCTTGCCCTCGGCCCGCAGTTTCTTGGCCAGATCAAGGACCCGGCCGGCAAAGACGTCGGTTGTGGCCGAGCCCAAAAGCGACTTGCCCAGGGCGGCGGCAAAGGCCCCGGTATAGACGACCTTGGCCCCGCGCGCCGCCTCGAAGGCGGCGTTGGCCGGCATCATGGCCTCGGCCAGCCCGCCGCAGGACCAGACCTGCAACACCTCGCCCTGGCCCGAAGCGGCCGCCGGCCGCGCTCCCAGCAGCGCCGTCCCGGCCGAGGCCGCGGCCAATTGCAAAAACCGCCGGCGCGACGCGCCAGTTTCCTTTTCCATGCATCCCTCCCGGCAAAATACACTGCTGTTGTCGTGAACCCTGCTTCCTACCCGCGCCACCGCGCCAAATCCAATACATGCTTCCGATGGCAGGCCGAAAAATCCATCGGAAGGCCCGATTTTGGCTTGCCAAAGGGAGGTTTTTGCGCGCAAACCCGGGAGGACCCCTTGACATGGCCCCAGGCCGGCACTAGAGACGGTCAAGACTTTGAGGAGATCATCAGACGATGCCCGCCCGCCTGAGCCCGGTCCGTTCGCGCAAACTGTGCGACCTCGTCATCCAGCAGATCCAGGAAAAGATCTCGCTGGGCATTTTCGCGCCGGGCACCAAGATCCCCACCGAACCCACGCTCATGGCCCAACTCGGGGTCGGACGCTCCACCGTGCGCGAAGCCATCCGCGTGCTGGTCAGCGCCGGCCTGCTGGAAGTGCGCCAGGGCGACGGCACCTATGTCTTAAGCGGCGCGTCCGGCCAGGAACCCCTGGAATACCGCCTGCGCCGGGCCACGGCCGTGGAGATCCGCGAGGTGCGCCGCATCATCGAGGTGGAAACCGCCCGCCTGGCCGCCGGCAACCGCACCGAGGCCGATCTGGAAACCATGCGTGATTGCCTGGCCCGCAAGAAAGCCGCCGTTGCCGCCGGCGACACCCATGGCTACGTGGCCGCCGACGTCGCTTTCCACTCCGCCGTGGCCGCCGCCAGCGGCAACAGCCTGCTGGCCGACCTGTACCGCAGCTTCTGCATGGTTTTTCAGGATTTTCTCGATCATCTCATCGCTGACGTCGGCGTCAACCGCTACCAGGATCACATCCACAACGGCCTCCTCGACGCCATCACCCGCCAGGACGGCCCGGAAGCGGCCCGTTTCGCCATGGAAGGCCTCGACCACTTCACCAGCGACATCAAGGCCTTGGGCGAGTAACCTGGACGGACGTTTTTTTACGGTTGACAAACATCAGATGATAAGACAGCAGATCAGCTTGCACGCGGCGGCTGCCGCCACCCCGGAGCAGCCCGTCGACAAACAGCAGATGATATGATGGAGCCGCGACGTGACCATCCAGAGATGGTTGTCCCTGTTCGGAAACGTGGCGGCACAAACATCAGATGATATGACATAGCAGCGCCGGCAGTCGTAGCGCCGGCCAAATTGGAGCAGCCATGCGCCTTTCCCGTTCCGTAGTCGCCGTGACCCTGTCCGCCTGCCTCGGCTACTGCGCCGTGCTGGCCGACGCCTCGCCGAGCCGCCACGAGGCTCGTGAATCCAGGACGTCCCTGGCCGGCCTTGGTCAGATCCTGCCCCGGGTATCGCCGGCCGCCTCGGCCGTGGTGACTGCCTGCCAAGGTTTCCGCGAGCTGCGCGACATCGTGCAGTCCTCGGCGCTGATGCACGACTCCCGGCCTTCGGACGAAGCCGCCCGCCAGGCCCATGTGGCCCTGTGGGCCGCCCTGGAGGGCGACTTGCGTCCGGCCCCGGCCGACATCGGCCCCGGCCCTTCGGGCCTGCTTCCCGGCCAGGACTGAGCCGACCGGTCCGCCTCGCCCCTTCGGAGCAGGCCCCGGTCGCCCCCCCCCTAAGCCCAAGGGTGCGGCAGGTGAG
>JAEZMB010000144.1 GCA_023435825.1 Pseudomonadota bacterium
TTAAAAAAACCGGGGGGGGCGCCGCGGGGGGGGGGGGGGCGGGCCCCCCCCCCCCCCCCGATTGGAGAAACAGTTTAAAGGGACAGGGGCGCTTGCCAGGACGTAACGCTAAACGCCTGCGCAGGACGCGTGACGGCCCCCTACCCTGCTGTCCGGCTTTTTAGAACGGACTCGCGGCGAAGACCTGAACGTACGCCGGCTGCGGCGGGTTGCCGTCGGTCGGGCCGAAATTGGCGACAAGCCGTAACGAACCCATGTCGAGGATGTACGACTGATAGGTGGGATAGTCGTTGGTCGCGCGGTAGATCGCGCCGGAATTCTTGGCGATGCCATCGGTCCCGGCATAAGAGACGATGCGCTGCATATCCTGCATGTCAAGCAGGCCATTTTCGGCGAATTCCGCCTCAAAAAGCGTCCGATAGCTTGCAAAACGCCGTTGATTCGCCGGATCATCCGTAAAGTTGTCCGTCGTGCCGGGCAACAAAAACGAGTTCACCGCCGCCACGGCCCCAGACACCTCCCAGACGGCCCCTTGGCGCAGCGGCGATTCGGCCGTGCGCAGCCCCCGCGACGCCGGATGTTCCAAATCGTTTTCCAGCACCGCCGCCGTCTCGACGTCGGCCAAAAAACCGATGTAGGAATGGGTGTTGGTTTGACTGAGCAGATACTGGCTCACGCCTTCCAGGGTGTCCTGCTGTTCAAAAGCGTAGCGAAAATCGGCCGGGTAGGATGTGGCCCCTTGCGTCGTGAAGTAGTCGCGGTGCATGTCGCTGTCGAGCAGCGCGCCCGAAAGATGCTTCTCGCTGAAAACCGACGCCGGGAAGAGCTGTCCGAGCAGGCCTATGCCCACGATGTCGTTAGCCTCGTCGCCGTTGACGTAAAGCTGGACATTGTGCAGCGAAGAGACACCGGGCATGTCGTACCAGTCGAAGTTGCGCCCGACGATGGTCGCGCCCGTGGCGGAAGCCCCGGCATACACTGCCCCAGCCGAACAACTGCCCGGATCAACGACATCGTGAACGACTTCGAAAACCAACAGTTCGTTGGCGGACAACACGCCGTCGCCGAGACGATCCACGGTCGAGGAGAAAACCGTCATCATGCCGGCCAGCTCGTCTTTATACGATTGGGGCATCCCGACGGCGAGGTCGTACGCCTTGGCGACGAGTTCCGGCAATTCCGGATGCGTCGGCGAGGATATGGCCGACAGATACAGGAAGTTGTCGACTACGGCACCGTAGGCGGGAAAAATATCGATGATACCTTGCGCGTAGGCCTGTCCGACCGCAAAATGCGACTGCGTGGTGAAATCCAACGTCGTCTTGTAATAGAGGTCATCAATACGCTCGATAGTGACGCCCGAAGAGCTGCCAGCCATGACATCCTCCGTAAGCCGCGTGGGGTTCTCGGAAGAATATGCTGCGCGCCGACGCTGATGTCAAACCTCTTCAAGCGCGGCGGCCCCATGTCCGCCGTCCTGCTGTCGCGACCGCGAAAGAAACATGTGGCGTTTCGCGAACAACAACGCAAAACCATTATTTGTCCTTCGAAAGACCCCTCGCCTTCATGAATGGGCGCGTCACTACCGCAGCCGTCGCCCGTAGGCGTGCCGGTTGTCGTCGCCGCCCATGATCCAGGCAGCGGCGGCGCAGCCCCAAACCGCGTTGGCCACCACCACCACCACCGGCGTCAGGTTGCCGAGGTCCAGGCCCCAATAGCCCTTGCCGAGCTGGTTGGGGAACACGATCAGCAATTGGGCCAAGGTCGGCCCGACGCTCACCAGAAGCCCGCGCCACAAGCAGGAATTGGGCATGAAGCGCGGCGTAAAGACCAGCCCCCACAGCCCGCCCCAGACCAAACGCTGGTACAGCCACGGCAACGTCCACTCCGGGGCGATGGCCACGCCCATGGCCGCTGTCCAGCCATAGCTCCCGGCCATCCACACCAGCACGCTGTTGGCCAGCGCGCCGAACACGCCGCCGCAGAAACACAGGCTTATCCAGGCGAAAAGATTACCCATCACGTCCTCCGCAGGCGCTATCAGTAGGGGCGGCTCAGGATGGAAAGGGAGCGCACCTTGTTGAGCAGAATATGGCTGGGGCCCACGGCCGGCAGCTCCTCGCCGGCCCGCAGCGTGGTCACCACCGCCCGGCCGATCACCAGCCGGCCGTCGCGGCCGTTCTCGCCAAAGGTCCGAAAACCCCACATGTTGTGGAACATCACCGGATGGCCCTTGTACTGGCCGACGTAGACCAGGATGTGGCCGGGCATGTAGGCCAGGGTGGCGAACGGGATGCCCTGGTGGATGATGGTCGCCTCTTTCTGGTCGCCGGGCATGTCGCCAAGGGGCACCGAGCCGCCGTAGGCGGCCTGGCTGGCCGAGTTGCGGGGCAGATAGATGCCAAAGGGCGTAAACAGGTCGTGGGTGAGCGCCGAACAGTCGCGCCGGTCGTCCAGGCCGCCCCAGCCGTAGGGCTGGCGCATCATCTGGTTGCCGACGCTGGCCACGTTGCGCGGGGTCATGGGCATGGGCATGGGCACGGCCGTACCGGCCGGCAGGCGAACCTGTTTGAGTTCGGCCAGGCCCGACGCGCCGCGCACCGGCACGAGCACCGTGACGCCCCCGGACCCCGGAGGGCCGGCCAGGGGGAAGACCGCGCCGATGTCCACGCCCTGGCCGATCTCGGCGACCATGACGTTTTCGCGGACCACGGCGGCCAGACGCGGCGTGGTAAAGGCCCGCATGACGGCGTCGTCCACGTAGGCCATGTCCGCCGCCGGCATCCAGCCGTGGGTCAGGGCCGATTCGGTATAGACCCAGGAGCCGTCGCGGCTGGCGTGGATGACCAAAAGCGGCGTCCCGGGCGGCAGCGAGGTGTGTTGCAGATAGTCGAAGGGATAGCCTTCCCCGGGCTGGCTCGGGTCCAGGAAGCGCGGCTCTTGGGTCGGCATCCCGCGCTGGCTGGTGTTTTTGACCGTGATGGCCTTGCGCACGTTGTTGGGGAAGTTGCCCAGTCCGGCGGACGCCAGGAGCGACGCGGCCGAACCCGGTTCGTGGCGCACGCCCCGGGGGCCGAAGCCGGGATGCTTTTCATAGGCGTGGAAAATCTTTTCCACATCCTTGCGCTGGGGGCTGGGCTTGGTCAGGTACCAGGGCTTGGTCCACTCCTTGAGGAAGCCTTCCATGCGCAGGGTGGTCTGTTCCTGGGAAAAAAGCGGTTTGTCGGCGTCGGGGCCGAGGTAGGCGTTCAGGTCCTGGGGCAGGACGCGCAGGTCCTCGACCTCGCCCTGGCCCTTGGCCACGGGGGGCGCGACGGGCGGCGCGACCGGCGTTTTCGGGGCGCAGCCAAAGGACAGCAGCAACGCCAGAAGCAGGGCATACGCGGCAAGGCGCAGGCGCGTGACAGGCATGAAAAGCTCCTTGGGCCGGGCCTTGACGGCCGGCCGTGCGGCCGACTATGCGGCCCCGAGGAGGGTAGACGTTGACGCGCGCGAACACAACCCCAAAGCCGCATTCCGGGCCGGTCCGGGCCTGGCCGGCCAGACGGCGGCCGCCCTTTGACGCGGCCGGCGCGGCCGCCCTGGCCGCGACGCGGTTGCCGCGCCCCATGCCGGTGGCGGTGCGGGAAAACGCCCGGGCCAAAAACGTGGTGCTGCGCCTGATCCCCGGCCAGGGGCTGGTCGTGACCACGCCGGTCGGGCTGCCGCCCGCGCGTCTGGCCGAGGCGGTCGGGGCCAGGAGCGCCTGGATCGCCGCCACCTGGGACCGGCTGGCCGCCGAGGGGATTCCCCCGCAACCGGGAGCGGCCGCCCTGCGTCCCGAGAACATCGTGCTCACGGCCTTTGACCGGCAGTGGGAGGTGGCCTACGCCGCGCGCGACCGTGACGGCTGCCTGCTGACGGCCCGGGGGCCGCAGTCGCTGCTGGTGTCCGGGGCGGTGGACGACATGGCGGCCGTGGCCGGCGCGCTGACCACGTTTTGCCGCGACCGGGGCGGGGCGTTATTAAAAGAAGCCCTGGCCCGGGTCAGCCAGGAGACAGGCCTTGCATACGCCGGCGCGACCATCCGCGCCCAGCGCACCCGCTGGGGCAGCTGCACGGCCCGGGGCCGCATCAGCCTCAATTTCACGCTGGCGTTTCTGCCGTGGGAGCTGTGCCGGCTGGTGCTGGTCCACGAGCTGTGCCACACCAGGGAACTCAACCACTCGGCCCGGTTCTGGGCCTTGGTGGAGGAGCATGTTCCGGGCTGCCGGGTCCTTGACGCCCAGCTGGCCTCGGCGCGCCACTATCTGCCGGGCTGGCTTGCCCCACAAAAGCATTGACCTTATATAGGAAGAAAAATATGATGTAAAAATAAATAGTGAGGTAATGATGAGCGAAGACAAACTCAAAACAATACACTATTATGACAACCCTGATGATAGCGCAAAATGGAATGAAATCAATATTGCTGCAGGAGTGACAGCACTCATCGCCTTCGCGGCAATAGCATGCCTCATATTCATCCCTTCAAGACTACAAGAAATAGCTCCCCACATCGACTCTTCTGAATTTCTGTATATATTCGAAACAACAAGACTTATTGTTTTCGCCTTTTTGGGCATAGTCTTATTCATCTCTGCATGCTACTTGTTTGGCAAAGCGAGCATTGGATCTAAGTACAAAAACATCCTCACGGATCCCCAGAACTACGAACTTCATGCCCTAGAACGTGGACTTGAACGAGGGATATTGAAATACAACGCACTAGGACTCATCTTATTATCATTCAGCGCAATTTTAGTTTTGGTTTTTGGAGTATTTATATTTAAAGCATTTCATTCTACAATTGAACTTTCCGAAAAATTAAAAGACACACCCCAGTCAGGATACAATACAGCACTTTTGGCAATTCTATACGTTTTAAGAACATCCCTCCTAGGAACACTTGTCATATCTTGCCTTGTGTACAGCCTCAAACTAACGAAATCATCATTTGATCAGGGAGTTCGATTCCTCAAGCGAAAACACGCAACAAAATTCCTGCGATACCTATTAAATCACGAACAATACAAAAAGGAAAACATAAATATAATAATGATTGCCTTTGAACATTGGAACTCAAATATTCAATCGGCATTTTCGGACATAACCGCAGAAAAAGTCGCAGAACCCAACAGCCAAACGACTATCAACTTACCCGAACCCAAAAAACCAGAGGCTTAGTATTAGTAAGCGTTAACCCCGCAGGTCGGCCGCTCCACCGACACCTCGTCCAGATTTTCGCCGCAAAAGTAGTAGACCGTAATCGGCTCGTCGGCCGACCGCATCACCACCACCCGGCCCAGGGGGCCGTCGTCGATCAAGGGCAATATCGCTTCGCACACCGCCGCGCCTTCTTCGGAAGAACAGGCATCGCAGGCCACTTCAAAGGTCAATGACTCCGGCCCCGGCGCGACTTCCACGCGAGCCACGCCCAGCGAGGCCAGCGCGTCTTCCAGAACCGCGCCGATTTCCGTTTCAATGGCCGCCACCCGCTCGAAGGAATAGTCCTCGGGATAGCGAATCTCACCCAACAACCGGCAGGCAAAAGGGACCATGACGCCTCCTTGATTCGTCCTGGCTTCTGCTAGCATGACCGAAAAACGCCGGCAACGCCCCGCCATGCTTGTGCCCCGGGCCACGGGGATATACAGCATGGGGAGCGCGCAATGCCGGAGGAAACATGACGACCAAGAGAAAGAAAAAAGACGCCAAGAAAGTCCAGGGAGGAGGCATCGACGCCGCCGCCGTGGCCCGGGTTTTCCGTGAAAGCGGCAAGCCCCTTGGCGAAAAGGATTTGCTGCGCCAGCTCGGCGCGCCGCGCGCCAAGATGCACGAAGTCCTCGCCGCCCTCGACGAACTGCTTGAGGCCGGCAAGATCATACGCGTCCGCCGGGGATTTGGCCTCGTCGAAAGCATGCACCTGGTGACCGGAACCCTGGAAATCAGCCGCTCGGGCGTGGGCTATGTCCTGCCCGAGGACAAACGCCGCAAGGACATCTTCATTCATCCCAAGGATCTGGGAGACGCCTGGCACGGCGACCGGGTCGTGGCCGCCGTCACCCGGGAACGCAAGGACAAGAACCACGAAGGCCGCATCGCCCGCGTCATCGAGCGCGGCGTGGTCACCCTGCCCTGCCGGGTGGTCAAGCGCATGGCCTCGGACCTGTACCTGTGCCGCCCCACCGACCCCCGCCACACCATGAGCTTCATGGTGGACTTCCTGCCCAAGGACGGCGGCCGCGACCCCATGGCCGACGACGTCATGCAGGTGCACATCGGCGAAAAGCTCGAATACAAGCTCTACTCCGGCCGGGGCCTGGAGCTGCTCGGGGCCCAGGGCGACGTGTCCGTGCAGGAACGGCTGGTCAAGCTCAACCACGACATCCCCGGCCCCTTCCCGCCCAAGGTGCTGCGCGAGGCCGAAGCCCTGCCCGAGCAGCCCGGCGAGGCCGATTTCGCCAGCCGCAAGGACCTGCGCGCCCTGCCGTTCGTCACCATCGACGGGGCCAAGGCCCGGGACTTCGACGACGCCGTGTACGTGAAAAAACGCGGCCGGGCTTATACCCTGTTTGTCGCCATTGCCGACGTCTCCCACTACGTGCCCGAGGGCTCGGCCCTGGACAAGGAAGCCCTGGAGCGCGGCAACTCGTACTACTTCCCCCAGTCCGTGGAGCCCATGCTGCCCGAGCGCATCTCCAATGGGCTGTGCAGCCTAAACCCCCACGTGCCGCGCCTGGCCGTGGTGGCCGAGATCGATTTCACGGCCAAGGGCGTGCCCGGGCGCACCGACTTCTACCCGGCCGTCATCGAGAGCAAGGCCCGGCTCACCTATTCCCAGGTCAACCGGGCGCTGTTTTTGGGCGACGAGGAGGAGCGCAAAAACCTCGGCAAGATCCTGCCGCTGCTGGAAACGGCCGTGGTCCTGGCCCGGGCCATCCACGAAGTGCGCGCCGCCCGGGGCAACCTCGACTTCGACCTGCCCGAGCCGGAAATCCTGTTCAATCTCCAGGGCGAGGCCGAGGACATCCGGCCCAAGGCCCACCACTTCGGCCACCAGCTCGTCGAGGAATTCATGGTCGCGGCCAACGAGGCCGTGGCCCGGTTCCTCACCGAACGCGAAGCGCCGGTGCTCTACCGCGTCCACCCCGAACCGGACCCGACCAAGCTGGAAGCGCTGTTCAAGCTCCTGGCCACCACCGACATGGCCACCAAGCTCCCGGTCAAGCCCGGGGCCAGCGACCTGTCGGCCGTGCTGCGCGACGCCTCGGGCTCCGACGTCGACTTCCTGGTCAGCCGGCTGGCCCTGCGCACCATGATGCAGGCCTCCTATTCGCCCAAAAACGACGGCCACTTCGGCCTGGCCTCCACCTGCTACTGCCACTTCACCTCGCCCATTCGCCGCTACGCCGATCTGGTCGTCCATAGGTCGCTCAAGGCCGTGGCCGCCGGCAAGGGCGCGCCGGCCAAGCTCGCCGCCAAGCTGCCCAAGGTGGCCGAGCACATCAGCCGCCGCGAGCGGGTGGCCATGGAGGCCGAGCGCGAAATCCTCAAACGTGTGACCGTGCTGTTTCTGGCCGACAAGGTGGGCCGGGAATTCACCGGCGTCATCGGCTCCATCGCCGACTTCGGCTTCTGGGTGGAACTCAAGGAAGTCATGGCCGAGGGCATGGTGCGCCTGTCGAGCCTGTCCGACGACTACTACCAGCACAACGCCGAACGCCACGAGCTCATCGGCGAACGCACCGGCCGGCGCTTCCGCCTGGGCCAGCCGGTGTCGGTGGAACTCTCCGGCGTGGACCTCGGCCGGCTGGCCGTGGATCTGACGCTGATTGAAGGCGGCGAAGCGCCCCTGGCCGTGCCTTCGGCCAAGCGCAAGGGGCGGCGGAGGCGGCGTTGAGTCCGGCTGTCCGCAAGCGCCTGTTCCTGCTGGCCGGGGCCGGCTGGCTCGTCATCGCCCTGGCCGCGGCCCGGGCCGACTGGCCGACCCCGGAAAAGTTGTCCGAACAGCGCTACCGGCTGGCGATATTGACCATAAACGCCGTCGACAAGACGTTTCTGCCCGATCCGACCGCCGCCGGAGGCGAATGGGACCGGGCCTACGAACGCCTGGCCGTGGATTTCGCGGCCCGTCTCGGCCCCCGGTTCGACCTGTCGGCCGTGGAGGCCCGGCACCGGGAAGCCCTGGCCGGCATGACGTCCGAGCGGGTGCGTCTGACCCTGTTCACCCTGGCCGCCACCGCCGCCCTGTGGGGGCTGCTGGCGTTCCTGCATGCCGCCTTGGACAAGGGATCCAGGCAGGCCTGATCCGGAGGAGCCATGTTTCTCACCCCGTTTAAACCCTTGACGCGCCTGTTGTGCCTGGCCGTATTGGCCGGGCTTGTCGGATTGGCCGGGCTGTGCCCGCCAGCGGCCCGGGCCGCCGGGACGGCCGTCCTGACCATCCCCGGCACCGGCGACAGCCAGGATCTGCTGCGTCTTTTGGTCGAGCGCTTCAGGCGCGACAATCCCGACATCACCGTGGAGCTGCCCGATTCCGTGGGCTCCACCGCCGGCCTGCGGCTGGTTATCGGCGGCAAGGCCGAGGTGGCCCGCACGGCCCGGCCGCTTCGTGACGACGAGGTCGCGGCCGGCCTTACCCAGGTTGTTTTCGCCGCCACGCCCGTGGTTTTTGCCGTCCATCCCTCGGTGACCGGGGTCAAGGGCCTGACGAGCGCCCAGGCCCAGGCCGTCTTTGCCGGCCGCGTCAAGAACTGGTCGGAACTCGGCGGCCCGGACTTGCCTGTGGCCCGGGTCTGCCGCGAGACCCCGGAGACCGCCCGGGAGCTCCTCAATGCCGCCATCCCCGGTTTCGAGGCCGACGGCTGCCGCGATCAGGCCGTGGCCTACACCACTCCCGAGGCCGTGGCCCTGGTCGCCGGACATCCCGGAGCCATCGGCTATTTTTCCCTGGCCGCCATGACCTCCTCCAACCTCGTGCCCCTGGCCCTGAACGGCGTTGCGCCCAGCCTGGAAAACGTCGGCCGGGGCAGCTATCCCGTGACCATCCCCTTTGGCCTGGCCTATAAACCGCCCCTGTCTCCGGCCGCCGCACGGTTCATCAAGTTTCTGTCCGACCCTGACTCCCTGTCCCTCATGGCCCGTCTGGGTTGTCTGCCAAGCCCCGTCAAGCCCGCCGCGCCCTGATGATCCGGTCCATCAAGACGCAGGCGCTCATGGGCCAGTTGGCCCTGGTGGCGCTGTTGACCGTGCTGCTTGGCGGCGGCATGTTTCATCTGGCCACGGTGGTTCTCGAACGCGAGGAGCAGGAAAAAATGCGGCTCCTGGCCGCCGGCCTGGCCCGGGAAACGGCCATGGCCGTCACCCAGGGCGAAAACCGGCTGCGGCTTCTGACCAGCGCGCGCGACCTTGACCGCTTCGCCGAGACGCACGATTACCACGTGCTCCAGGCGCTTTTCGGCCAATACCGCTTCGCCTTTTCCGCCATCGCCTTCGTCAACGCCAACGGCCAGCGCGAGTACGCCGTCACCCGCACCGGCTTTACCGACGCTTCCGCCCCGGCCGCCGATGCCGCCCTGGTCGAGGCGGCCCTGGCCAATCCCGGCGTCATCGCCTCGGCCCTGCATCTGGAGTCCGCCGGACAAAGCGCCAGCCTGACCATGGCCTTGGCCCGACTGGACGCCTTCCAGAGACCCTTGGGCGTTTTTTTCGTCACCGTGCCCCTGTCCGAAATCATCGCCCCGGTCATGGCCCTGCGCCTGGAACACGGCGGCGTCGCCGGCTTGGCCGGGGACAACAGGCTGCTCCTGCCGGCGGGAACCGATGGGGGCGGGTTTACCCGGGCCGCCCTGCCCGCTTCCGTGGCGCGACTGTTGGCCGTTGGCGGCGATCGCGCCGCAACCGACGAGTTCGCCGGCCAGCCCAGCATTCTGGGCACGGCTCCCGTGGGCCGGCACGAATTGTCGGTGGTGGTGGCCGCGCCCCTGCACCAGACCATCGGCGCCGAGATGGCGCAACTGCGGCAATGGACCATGGCCGTGGCCGCCATTGCCGCCTTCCTGGCCTTTCTGGCCTCGTTTTGGTGGACTCGCGGCCTGACCCGGCCCCTGGCCCGGCTGGGGCAGGCCGTACGGGCCATTGCCGACGGCGACCTGTCCGTGCGCGCTCCGGTGGCCGGCCCGACCGAAACCCGGGAACTGGCCACGGCCTTCAACGCCATGGCCGACGGGCTGGCCGCTTCCCGCAAAGGGCTGGCCCGGGCCAAGCAGTCCCTGGAACGCATCTTCTCCCACGTCAACGAAGCTTTGTGGGTGCTCGACCGCGAGGGACGCGTGCGCCTGTGCAACCGGGCCTGCTGCGACATGCTCGGCTATGGCCCCGAGGAACTCGTCGATCTGCCGGCCACCAGCCTTTTCCCTCCCGGCGACCCGCTGGGCGTCTTTCTGACCACGGCCCCGGTGACGGAACTGCTGGCTTCCGGCGGCATGACCGGCCTGGAAAAAACCCTTCGCGGCAAGGACGGCCGCACGCTGTCGGTGCTGGTGTCCCTGGCGCTCTTGCGCGGCCAGGACGCCGGCGAGGAAGGCGTGGTCTGCCTGGCCATGGACATCACCGAACGCAAGCGGGCCGACGATCTGTCCCGGGCCCGCAAGGCCGCCGAGGCCGTCAGCCGGGCCAAGACCGAATTTTTGGCCGTGCTGTCCCATGAGCTGCGCACGCCTTTGAACATCATGCTCGGCATGCTCGAACACGCCCAGGGCTGCGACCTGCCCGCCCCGACCCAGGCCGGACTGGCCCAGGCCGTCAAGTCCGGCCTGACCATGCTCGACGTCATCGCCGCCATGCTCGACTACGCCAGCCTCGAAGCCAACCGGGTGGTGCTGCGCCGCCAGCCGTTCCATCCGGGGCTCGTCGCCGTGGAGGTCACCGGCCATTTCGCCGCCATGGCCAAGGCCAAGGGCGTGACCATGGCCGTGGACATCTCGCCCGACCTGCCGACGACGCTTGTCGGCGACGCGGCGCGGCTCACCCAGGCCCTGTCCAACCTCATCAGCAACGCCGTACGCTTCACCATGGGCGGCGAGGCCAGGCTGTTCCTCGGCGGCCGGCCGACGTCCGGCCCCGACGGCGCGCGTTGGCGGCTTTTGGCCGTGATCTCGGACACGGGCATGGGCGTGACCGACGCCAAACTGGAATACATCTTCGAGCCCTTCACCCAGGAAGACACCTCGGCCTCGCGCCGTTTCGGCGGCCTGGGCCTGGGGCTGGCCATCACCCGCCGGCTGGTCGGCCTCATGGGCGGCGCCATCTGCATGGACAGCCGCCCCGGCCAGGGCACCGACGTCTACCTGACCGTGCCGCTGGAACTGGACGAGTAGCCCACGACGCAAAACGGCCCGCCCCGGTTCTCCCGGGGCGGGCCGTTGTCTTTCGCGTCAACAGGGCCGGCTACTTCTTGCCCGAACTCAGGAACAGCTCCTTGGCCGTGCCCGGCTCGAACTGGTAACGGGCCGCCTTTTCCCAGAACGGCTTGCCGTTTTCCGTGCGCAGCACCCAGAAGTCGAAGTCCCAATCCTCGCGGCGGTCGCCGTGCTCATTGAGCGCCAGCCAGCCGGTGGCCCCGTACATGCGTTCGCAGGTCTGGACCAGCCCCTGCTTGAACCGGGCGAAGTCCGAGGTGCCGCCCACGGCCTGGGCCGTGAAAAAGGCCGCCCAGGCCGCGTCGTAAGCGGCCACGCTCTGGGCGTCGGGGAAGGTGTCGGTCTTTTCCTGGATGCGCCGCTCGATGAGTCCGTAGACGTTGGCCCCGCCTTCGCCGTAGCGCGGGCTGACCAAACGCACCTTCATGGCCGCCGCCGCGCTCTCCGGGTCCTTGGCGATGGCGTCGAGCATGGCCGTGGCGCTGGAGCCGTACCAGCCCACGCTCGTCAGTTCCGGCCGCTTGGCCGCGGCCTTGAGAATGGGCACGATCTCCTCGCCGCCGGCGAAATAGATCGCCGCCTTGGCCGACGCGCCGCTGCGCTGGGCCTGGGCCAGCTGCTTGACCAGATCGTCGAGGATGGGCCCGAAATCCTTGCGGTCGGACGAATAGCGCGATCCGGGCAGGGCCTCGCCGCCAAGCTGCTTGAAGCGCGCCTTGACATGCACCACCATGTCGTCGCCAAACCTGTCGGCCCGCCACAAGGGCACAATAGCCGTCACGCCCTCCTGGCGCATGAGCCCGGTGACCGCCTCGGCCTGATAGGTGTCCGAAGGGGAAAGGCGAAACAGGTTGTCGCCCTTTTTGGACAGAAACGGGCCGGAGCTGCCCTGGCTGATGAGCACGATGTTGTTCTTGTCGGCGAATTCCAGACAGGCCTCGGCCTCGTCGTCGGAATAGGGGCCAATGACCGCCCGGACCCCGCGCCCGGCCAGGGACTTGAGCTTTTCCAGGGCCTGCTCGGGATTGCTCCCGGTGTTCTCGATCAGAAACGTGGCCGCGCCGCCCTGGCCCGAAGCGGACAGATAGGCGTTGATGTCGGCCTGGGCCAGTTCCAGGGCGGTCTTGGACGTCTTGCCGAATTCGGCCAGGGGGCCGGTAAGCGGCAACAGCACGCCAAAGGTCAGCGGTCCGGCCTTCTGGGCCAAAGCCGCCGGAACCAGGACGGCCGAAAGCCAACAAGCCGCTGCGACGGCCAATCCCCAAATGTGCATCGTCTTCCACAATCCCGCTTCACGACGGTCCATATCGACTCCTTGGGCCCGGGCCGGGCCGGGCGACGTGTGCAGCCTATCAGGCCCGGGACATACCTGCAAAGCGCCCAAAAAGAAACCGCGCCCTGGGCCTCTTTCCAAGGCTCCCGCCTTGGCATATACAAACCCTAGACGCGGACGCCCGACCCCCTTCGGTCGCCGCCCACCACGGGTGCCTTTTATGATCGACCCTGCCGACGACGATCCCGCCGCCGCAATGCGGCGTCAAGCCGAAAGCCGCGCCGCCGCTGCCCCCGAGGATGAAGACCTTTCCGACGCCGACATGGCCCGGTTCATCCTGGAAGCCAGCCCGGCGTATCTGATCCGCTACGTCGTCAAGGGCGGCAAGCCCGGGCCGGTCTCCTACGTTTCCTCCAATATCGACCGTTTCGGCTTTTCCCGGGAGGACCTGCTCTCCGGCCGCCGCTCGCCCTGGGATCTCATCCATCCCGACGACCGGGACCGGGTCGAGGCGGCGCTGCGCGAGGCGGCCGAAGCCGGGCGCGACGCCTTTGCCCTGGACTACCGCCAGCGCACCCCCGACGGACGCGTCCGCCACGTCACCGACCGCATCCAGTTGCGCCGCGACGACGCCGGCCGGGTCGTGGCCATCCAGGCCCTGGTCCTCGACGTCACCGAGAGCGTGCTGGCCCGCCGCGATCTGGAAATGGTCCTGGACAGCGCCCCCATTCCCATCGTCAAGGTGCGCCTGGGCGACGACGGCGACCGCCGCCTCGAATACCAGAATCCGGCCGCCGAGCGGCTGTTCGGCAAGGACGCCACGGGCCTGTCCTGCAAGAATTCGCTGTGCAACAAGGAAACCTGCCCGGTCCTGGCCGACGAGTCCGGCCTGGTGCGCGAGCGCGAGTGCCTCGTCAACACCCTGGACGGCCAGCGCGTCATGTACAAGACCGCCCGCCGCCTGCCCGGTTCGCCGTCCATCATCGAGGCCATGATCGACGTCACCGAGCTCATGCGCACCCGGCAGCGCCTCACCCGGGCCATGGAGGCCGCCGAGGCCGCCAACCGGGCCAAGTCGCAGTTCCTGGCCACCATGAGCCACGAGATCCGCACCCCCATGAACGGCGTCATGGGCATGATCGAACTGGCCATGGGCACCGAACTCACCCCCGAGCAGCGCGACTACCTCGACCTGGCCCGCCAGTCCGCCGTCCATCTGCTGGAAATCATCAACGACATCCTCGATTTCTCCCGCATCGAGGCCGGACGCATGGAGCTTGCCCGCTCCCGGTTCTCCTTGCGCCAGGCGCTTGGCGTGTGCCTGCGCCTCTTTGACGCCCCAGCCGAGCGAAGCGGCAACCGCCTGACCCTGGACATCGCCCCGGACGTGCCCGACGATCTGGTCGGCGACCCCGGCCGGCTGGCCCAGATCCTGGCAAATCTCGTGTCCAACGGCCTCAAATTCACCAAGAACGGCTTCGTGCGCGTGGCCGTGGGCCTCGACCCGGAGGCCTCCCGGAAGCCGGGCGCGATTTCCCTGCGTTGCGACGTGTCCGATGACGGCATCGGCATCCCCACCGACAAGCAGGCCCGCATCTTCGACTATTTCACCCAGCTCGACGCCAGCCTCAACCGGGGGGCCGGCGGCACGGGCCTGGGGCTTTCCATCAGCAAGAATCTCGTGAACCTCATGGGCGGACGCATCTGGGTCGCCTCCGATCCGGGCCGGGGCAGCACCTTCTCCTTCACCGTCGTCTTCGCCCTGCCCGAGGCCCCGCCCGAAACCGCCGCGTCGCCCGCCGCCGCGGCCGGGTCCAGCGCTCCGGGCATCCCCCTTCGCCTGCTGCTGGTCGAGGACAACAACATCAACCAGATCGTGGCCAAGCGGCTTCTGGAGCGCCGGGGACACATGGTCACGGCCGTGGACAGCGGCCGGCAGGCCCTGGTCGCCCTGGCCGAAACCCCCTTTGACTGCGTGCTCATGGACGTGGAAATGCCGGAATTAAGCGGCCCGGAAACCCTGGCCCTGCTGCGCGACCCGGCCCGCTTCGGACCGGCCGCCGCCACCCCGGCCGTGGCGCTGACCGCCCACGCCGTCAAGGGCTACCGCGAACAGATGCTCCAAGCCGGCTTCGACGACTACGTGGCTAAGCCCATCGACATGCACGAACTCGACGCCACCCTGGCCCGCGTCGCCGCCAGACGCGACATGAAGGGCGAGGAAAAGATGCCTCCGGCGGGGGGGGGGGGGGGGGGGGGGGGGGGGGGGGGGGGGGGGGGGGGGGGGGGGGGGGGGGGGGGGGGGGGGGGGGGGGGGGGGGGGGGGGGGG
>JAEZMB010000147.1 GCA_023435825.1 Pseudomonadota bacterium
CCCCCCCCCCCCCCCCCCCCCCCCCCCCCCCCCCCCCCCCCCCCCCCCCCCCCCCCCCCCCCCCCCCCCCCCCCCCCCCCCCCCCCCCCCCCCCCCCCGCCGGAGGCATCTTCTCTTACTTCTCGCCCCCTACCCCTTCACATACCCCCGCACCTGGTTTCGCCCCGAGGCCTTGGCCAGGTAGAGCGCCTTGTCGGCGGCGTCGACCAAGTGGGCCACGTCGCGGGCGGCGGCCGGGCAGTCTTCGAGGAGTTCGGCCACGCCGATGCTGACATTGATCTTGATGCCGGCGGCCAGGATCTGGCCGTCGGGGTCGCGGATAACGAAGTTGTAGCGTTCGATCTTGCGGCGGATGATGTCGGCCAGTTCCTCGGCTTCGTTTTTGGCCACGTCCAGGAGCGTGACGGCGAATTCCTCGCCGCCGTAGCGGGCGGGGAAGATCTCGCGGTCTTCGAGCTGCTTCATTTCGTCGGCAAAGCCCTTGAGGATGGAGCCGACCACGACCAGGGCCTGGTCGCCGATGCGGTGGCCGTGTTCGTCGTTGAAGCGCTTGAAGTGGTCGATGTCGAGCATGAACAGCGACAGCTGGCGTTGGCCCTGGTCGGCCACGGCGATGTTGCGGCCGATGTGTTCGTCAAAGGCGCGCCGGTTGGGGATGGCCGTCAGCGCGTCGGTGAGGGTGAGCGCCACCATCTTCTCGGCGTCCTCCTCGATCATGGCCACCATTTCCTTGAATCCCCGTCGGATGGCTCCAAGGGTCTGTTCCACGTCGCCGCCGGACTGCACGGCCGAGACGGTGACGTTTTCGAGCTTCTGGACGCCGCCCTTGTGGCGAAACAGGGTGTCCTGGAATTCCTGCACCAACGAGGCGGTTTCGGCCAGGGTGCGGGTGAGCGCCCGGTTCCAGGGCGCGGCCAGGATGCGTTCGTTGGCCTTGACGACTTCGTGGAACTTGGCGTCGGAGAAATCGCGGGCGCGCAGGATCTCCATGACAAGGGCTTGGAATTGTTCCTTCTGCTCATTGTCAAGAAAATCGTAGTTCTTGATGCTGCGCATGTAGAGGATCAGCCCACGCCATTTGGAGTCGCGGGGAACGCCCACCCGGTCGAGCATGTTGCAGACGGGTTCGAAGCAGGAGGCGGGCATGGCGGCCGGCTTGCCGTGGTTGTTGTCCTTGCTCATGACGGGGGCGCACCTCTGGTTGCGGACGGGTGATCGTCCCACAGCAATACATCCATTTCGCGACAACCGGAAGAGGGAACAGCCCCTTGGGCCGGCTTGCCCGCCCCGGGGCGGCGTGGTAGGGAAATTCCAGGAGCCTGCACGGCTTCCCGGAGGATTCGATGGACTTGCATGTCACTGCCCATGGCCGGGTGACCCTGGTTTCCGGCCTGCCCAGAATGTTCGATTACACCGTGTGCCCGGAGTTCCAGCGCCAGCTGGCCGCCCACCTCGAAACGTCGCCGGCGGTCCTGGCCTTTGACCTGACAGGCGTGGAGTTCGTGGATTCCAGCGCCATCGGCAGCCTCATCACGGTGCGAAACCGCCTCATGGCCTCGGGCGGCACCGTCGCCCTGTGCTCCATGGCCGAAGGCGTGGCCAAGGTGCTGCGCATCGCCGACCTGGGCAAGGTGTTTTCGCTGTATCCCGACGCCGCCGCCGCCCTGGCCGCCGGCCAGGCCTAGCCGCCCTACCGCTTGCCCATGCCGCAGAGCTGCGTCCCCGGCGCGACCGTCAACAGGCTGCGGCCTGCGGCGACAACGGCCGCCTTCTCCCCATGCTGATCCGTTACGTCCCCGGCGCGACCGGCTTCGAGGCCGGCCTTCGCCGGGCGGCCCGGGCGGCGCTTTATGCGCCCACGGCCTGCCGCATGGCGGCGGACCCGTGCTATCCCTGGATCAATGCCGGGGCGGTGCGCTTCTTGTCGCGCACGCTGACCCGGCGCATGACAGGCTTTGAGTGGGGCGGCGGGCGCAGCACGGCTTTTCTGGCCAGTCGCGTGCTCCATCTGGTGTCCGTGGAGCACAGCCCCAAGTGGCGGCGGCGCACCCTGGCCCTTCTGGCCCGCCGCTGCCTGGCCAACGTGGACTGCCGCTTCCTGCCGCCGGGCGACGATCCGGGCCGGCCCGAGGTCCGGCCGGAACCGTGGCGGCGCATGGGCCACGTCCACCGCATGCCCGAGTACGCCGCCTACAGCGACGCCATTTTGGAGTATCCCGAGGAAAGCTTCGATTTCGTGGCCATCGACGGCCGGGCCCGGGTGGAATGCGCCTTCAACGCCGCCTCGCGCCTGCGGCCCGGCGGTTTTCTGCTGCTGGACAACAGCGAATGGGAAAAATACGCCCCCATCTTCGCCGCGTTTTCGGACTGGCGAAGAGGCGACTTCGAGAACGGCGTGTGGCGCACGAGCCTTTTGTTCAAGCCAGACGCCCGCAGCGGGTGACACGACGCCCGGCAAGGCCTATATTGCCCCCATGACTGTACCAAGCGATCAAGTGACCGTGCGTTTCGCCCGGTCCATGGCCGAGATCGACGGCCCGTCCTGGAACGCCCTGGCCGCCTCCCTGGATACGCCCTTTTTCGAATACGAATGGCTGTCGCTGCTGGAGGATTCCGGCAGCGCCGCGCCGGCCAAAGGCTGGTATCCCAACCATTTGCTGGCCACTGTCGGGGGAAAGCTCGTCGGCGCGCTGCCCATGTACCTCAAGTGGCATTCCGATGGGGAATTCGTCTTCGACCAGCTGTGGGCCGAGGCGGCGGTGCGCCTGGGGCTTCCCTACTACCCGCGCCTGGTCGGGGCCACGCCGTTCACCCCGGCCACGGGCCTGCGTTTTCTCACCGATCCCGAGGCCAACCAGACGCGGCTGTCGCGCCGGCTGTTTTCCGCCATCGAGCAGTTCTGCCAGGGCAACGGCGTCCAGGGGTCGGCGCTGTTATTTACCGAGCCGGAATTCGCCGCCGCCGCCGAGGACTACGGCTTCACGGCCTGGCGGCACCAGGGCTACCTCTGGCGCAATCGGGGATTTTCGGATTTCGAGGATTTCCTGGCCACGCTCAACGCCAACCGCCGCAAGGCCGTGCGCCGCGAACGCAAGGCCCTGGAGGAATCCGGCGTCACGGTGGAGATCGTCTCGGGCAGCGCCATCCCGGACAATTTCTTCCCGCTCATGCAAAAGCTTTACGACCGCACCAACACCAAGTTCGGCCCCTGGGGCTGCCGCTATCTCACCGAGGAATTTTTCGAGGGCATGGCCGACGCCTTCCGCCATCGCCTGGCCTTTGCCGCCGCCTACCGCACCCGGCGGCGCGACCCCATCGCGCTGGCCATGCTGGCCGAGAAGGACGACATCCTGTTTGGCCGCTACTGGGGGGCCTTCGAGGAAGTGCCGTTTCTGCATTTCGAGCTGTGCTACTACGCGCCCATCGCCTACGCCATCGCCAAGGGCATCAAGCGCTACGACCCGGGCATGGGCGGCGCGCACAAGGCCCGGCGGGGGTTCGTATCGGTGTCGAGCTACAGCGCCCACCGTTTTTTCGACCCGCGCATGGACATGATCTTTCGCACCCACATTGACCGGGTGAACCAGTTGGAGAAGAATTACATCGACGAATTGAACGAGCTGTTGCCGGTGCGGCGGGGTTAGGATCGAAAAACAAGGACTACGCCGGAAGAGGTTCCTGAGGCAGGGGGGTCCCTTCAGGGCACCCGAGAGCGGCGCGGCAGGGAGGAGAGGGGCACCGCTCGCAAGAAGCGGATAACACACTTGCCACCAAACGCGTTTACTGACGTCGCATGAAGACGAAAGCCAAAGAGACCATCGACATAATCGCATAGCACAAAAGACCAATCAGCAACATTAGTGCGCAATAAACCAAAACAACAGACAAGGCACGTTTTAGTCCAAGACGCTCACGTCCATGCAGCTTCACCAGCCAAGCGCACGGCAATATGTGTGCAAAAGAAATCTCTACAGCCAACGCCAACACACCCACCATCCACGCCAAAAAGTCTGAGGAAATCACTTTCTCATAAAATAAATTCATCAACACATATGGACATAGCAAGAAGTAATCAAACACTTCATCATCAACAAAAACTATAAAAGCTAAACATACTAAAGACATCACCTTAAGAACATCATAAAAATCATGCTTTCCCCTGGTCACAATCCAAAGAGAACCATGAAGGAGCATCGCTCCGGGGATAAAATACAGGCAGCTCAGGAAAATACGAAGAAGCATCGCTACTACCAAACTCCACCAAACGGGCGAGACTTTCCAGCGGGCAAAAAAGCCTTCAACAGAGAGAAAAATCCAGCAAAAATCAATACAAACACAAAGAATTCCAGGGCAGCAACACACAACGCTCGATGCAGCCCAAGGCGTTTCTCACGATTTATTTTTATTATATACGCACAAAGCACAGTCTTCATAAACACTATAGGGGACATAATAAAAAACGAAAACACGACAATATCAAAATAAAACGATTCTCCTTGTGCCCACACAAAATTATAAGCCTCAGCAGACAGTCGAAACAACGGCGTACAACTTACTTCAAAAACAAACCACAAACATATGAACGCCGTCACCTTAATAGTATCATAAAAATCATGTTTCCCCCTGGTGAAAAGCCAGAGAGAACCATGCAAAAAAAGTGTGCCCACGATAAAATAAAGGCAACTCAGCGCTAGCCAGAAATAAAACATCCAGACCTGCATCCTTCTTGACAACGGCCCAGCGCATTGGCTCCAGCTGCTGCAACCGTACAAAACACGCTTCGACACAGCGAAACGCACCTGCTGAAGATCCCTGCCCCCGCGACGGGATAACTTTCGACCATATGATATTTATTGCATGATCTATTTCTTTTGACAATCGCCCCTCTCGCCCCAGCCGCCCCCTAACGATTCAGCCCATCACCTTGACGACTATCGTCCAATGCACTACTTCAAGCCATGTTCCAGCCGCCGATCACGGTCGTCGAAACGCCGACGTTTAAAAACGACGCGGACAGTCTCCTCGACGAAGAAGAACGGCTCGAACTTATCACCACGTTGGCGCGCAATCCCGAAGCCGGCAAGGTGATGCCCGGCACGGGCGGCGTACGCAAACTGCGTTTCGCCAGGGCGCATGAAGGAAAAAGCGGCGGTTACCGGGTCATTTACTACTTCTATAACGAGGACATGCCGCTGTTCGCTCTCATGCTCTACCCGAAAAACGCCAAATGCTCCCTGACCCAGGGTGAACGCAACGCCCTCAAGCAACTGGCCCGGGAACTGATCGAAGCTTATCATCCGAGGTGAAGCCATGACCGCCATGGGCGAAAAACTGCTGCGAAGCATGGGCGAGGCCGTGACCTACGCCAAGGGTGAGGCGCGGCCCGAGGACTATCGGGTCCACGCCGTATCCGTGGATGTCCGCGAGATACGCAAGAAGCTCAAGATGACCCAAAAGCGTTTCGCCCAGGAATTCGGCTTTTCCCTGGACACCCTGCGCCATTGGGAACAACACCGCCGCACACCTGAAGGCCCGGCCAGGGCCTATCTGCTCGTCATTTCCCAAAATCCCGACGCCGTGCGGGCAGCCCTGCAAAGAGCCGCGCAATCGTCTCCTCCGCCGCCCCCGCCCAAAGGGGTCCCGGCCGCAAGCGTTTAGAGATCCGCCGGCCCCGCCGCACCCCGATAAAAAAGGCCGGCCCGCAGGGGAATCCCCCCGCAGGCCGGCCCGAAAGTCCGTCGTCGGAAACTCGCGCTACATCTGCCTTAACAACAGCCGCTTGCCGTAGACGTCGCGTTCATCCTGGTTTTTTTTTCCCGGCCGCACGAAGCGCAGGGCATGGGCGGTACAGCCCGTGACGCACGACGGATCGAGTCCGGCGTCCACGCGCTCGCGGCAGTAGTCGCACTTGACCACCTTGCCCGTGACCTCGTTCCACTGCGGAATCTTCCAGGGGCAGGCCTGGATGCAGGCCTTGCAGCCCACGCACAGCTCTTCCTTCACGTACACGATGCCGTCTTCCTCGCGCCGGAACATCGCTCCGGTGGGGCAGGCCGGCACGCACCACGGCCGCTCGCAGTGGAAACACGACATGTAAAGATTGAGCAGGCGCGGCTTGCCCTTGACCATGTCCGGGCCGACCGTCACGAGCTTGCCCGGTTTGGCCGAGGGCGGCACGGCGTTTTTCACCTGGCAGTGCACTTCGCAGGCATGGCAGCTGATGCAGCGCTTCTTGTCCATCTGGATCATGTACTTGCTCACGGGTGTTCCTCCATCGGGGTCGCGTCGGCCGGCCGGGGGGCCTCGGGGGCAACGGCCGGAGCCTCGGCCGCCTGCCGGGCCAGCCGGGCCATGAGGTCGAGGCGGAAATCCGCCCGGGACCTGCCGACGTAATAGACATGCTGGGAAAAGCGCAGCGAATCCACCGGACAGGCTCGCACGCACTGGCCGCACAGGCTGCACAGGGAATAGTCGTAGATAAACACGCCCGGCACCTTGCAGCCCTTTTGCGGGGCCGGGGCCATGGCCGTGCCCACCGGGATCAGCTCGCCGGCCAGCTCCAGGGCCTCGGCATCGCCGCCGCCGCTCCCCGCGCCTACGGGGCAGCCCACGGACAGGCACTGGGACGGACAGGCCCGGGTGCAGGCGCCGCAGGCGATGCAGCGCGGCATGGCCGGATTGTCCTCGCGCCCCACAAGCTCGATATGCCCCCGGTAGGTGTCGAGGTTGGTCACTTCCTGCTTGGGATAGATGACCGTGACGGCCGGCTTGGCAAAGGCCCGGCCCGTGATGCCAAGGCCGACGAACAGGCTTTTAAGCCCCGTCGCCGCTTCGCGCACGAGATCGGATAGAGACACGCCAGACCTCCCTGGGCGCGCAACCGGCTACGCCCGATCCGGAATTTCCCCCAGGATAAACGGGTTTTTGCCGCCCTTGTCAACGGATGGGGCACAAGTTCCCGCCTTCACAATCATCTAGTTTGGCTAGCGTGATTGTCTTAAATCCACGTTCCTCATTTCACAACACTTTTCCCTTGCCACCAATCACGAATTCCTGCTAGTGCGTGAGAGGCTCGAAACTCTCCGGCACACGCAACGCCGCCACAATATGGAGCAAACAATGAACAGGAAAAACGTCTACAGCGTCTGCGGCATGTGCAGCGTGCGCTGCCCCATGATGGCCACGGTGGAAGGCAACAAGGTGGTATATCTGCAAGGCAACCCCCACGCCGCCGGCATCAAGGGCGCGCTGTGCGCCCGGGGCGCGGCCGGCGGAGCCCTGGTCGCCGACGACGAACGTCCCCAGTTCCCCATGATCCGGGCCGGCGCGCGCGGCGAAGGCAAATGGCGCAAGGTGTCCTGGGACGAAGCCCTGGCCTACGTTTCCGGCGAGCTGTCCCGCATCCGCGAGGCCCACGGCGCGCGCTCCATCCTGCTCTCCGACCGGGGCGGCCCGTTTCGCGACATGCACCGCGCCTTTTTAAAAGCCCTGGGCAGCCCCAACTACTGCAACCACGATTCCGCCTGCGCCCGAAACGTCCAGCACGCCGCCCTGTCGCTGTTCGGCTTCGGCCGCAAGGACGTCTTCTACGATTACAAGAACGCCAAGCACGTCGTGCTCCAGACGCGTAATATTTTCGAGGCGATAAACGTCAAGGAAGTCAACGACCTCCTCGACGCCAAGGACGCCGGCTGCAAGATCACCTGCATCGACGTGCGCACCACCGTCACCGCCGCCAAGGCCGACACCTTCCTCATGGTGCGCCCGGGCACGGACTACGCCCTCAATCTCGGCGTCATCCACGAGCTCATCACCCGCGACCTCTATGACAAGGATTTCGCCGCCGCCTGGATACAGGATCTCGACGCCCTGCGCGCATTCATCGCGCCCTACGACGCCGACTTCGCCGCCGCCGCCACCGGCGTGCCGGCCAAGCGCATCCGCGAACTGGCCGACCAGCTGGCCGCCGCCGCCCCGGCCGTCATCTGGCATCCCGGCTGGATGACCGCCCGCTACGGCGACTCCTTCCAGGTCTGCCGCACCGCCTACATCATAAACGCCCTGCTCGGGTCCATCGGGGCCAAGGGCGGCCTGCCCCAGGTCAACAAGCCCGGCCACGTGGGCAAAAAGGGCCTCAAGCAGTTAGTCGACCTCTTCCCCAAGCCCGAAGCCAAGCGCGTGGACGGCGTGGGCTGGATGGAAGGCCGCGGCCACTTCGAAGCCGGCCCGGGCCTGGTCAACCTGGCCTTCGAGGCCATCGCTTCCGGCGAGCCCTATCCCATCAAGGCCTACATCGCCCATCGCCACGATCCGCTCATGTCCTTCCCGGACACGGCCGACGTCAAAAAGAAGTGGGACAATCTGGAGCTGCTGGTGGCCGTCACCTACTCCTGGTCGGACACGGCCTGGTTCGCCGACGTGATCCTGCCCATGTCGCCGGCCCTGGAGCGCGAATCCATGATCGCCTCCAAATCCGGCGGCGCGCCGCAGTTTTTCGTGCGACAGCGGGCGCTTGATCCCCGCTTCGACACCCGGGCCGACTGGGAGATTTACCGCGATCTGGCCCGGCATATGGGCATCAAGGAACTGGATTTCGCCTCCATCGAGGACATCTGGAACTTCCAGCTCCAGGATACCGGCGTGGCCGTGGCCGATTTCGAGGCCACGGGCATGGTCAAGCTCGGCGGGCCGCTGTTGCGCCCGGTGGACGACAAGACCTTCAAGACCCCCTCGGGCAAGATCGAGATCGTCTCGGCCAAGCTGGAAGCCGACGGCGTGGCCTCCCTGCCGCCCTACGTGGCCCCGGCTTCGCCGCCTCCCGGCCGCTACCGCGTGAGCTTCGGCCGGGTCGGCCTGCACACCCAGGGACACACCGTCAACAATCCGCTGCTGTTCGCCCAGATGCCGGAAAACGAGCTGTGGATAAACGACGCCGAGGCGCAAAAGCTCGGCATCGTCGACGGGGCGCTGGTCACCGTGCAAAACGGCTCCCACGCCGGCCGGATCCGAGCCAAGGTCACCGAGGGCATCCACCCCGAGACCGTCTTCATGGTCCACGGTTTCGGCCATACCCTGCCGGTGGAGAGCCGGGCCAGGGGCATGGGCGTGGCCGA
This sequence comes from Pseudomonadota bacterium, assembly GCA_023435825.1. Lineage (GTDB taxonomy): Bacteria > Desulfobacterota > Desulfovibrionia > Desulfovibrionales > Desulfovibrionaceae > Solidesulfovibrio. Next base: position 9,114 of record JAEZMB010000147.1, read on the forward strand.
CAACGAACTGATGCCCCAGGGCATCAGCAACTGGGACAAGGGCGGCGGCGGCGTGTGCATGCAGGAGCATTTCGTGACGGTGGAGCCGGCCTAGGCCGACCGTAACGACGCGGCCAGGGGCGACGACATGCGTTGCCCCTGGCCGTGAAACGGACGCCCGCCGGGCGGCAACGGATCGCATTGGCGGGGAGGCAGTTCAATAACGCGGCGTTATTTCTTTCTCGTTGCAACTGTCACGAATTTTCCAAAACGCCGTTGACCCCTCAGGGCACGACATGCTAGTTCGACAAAACATATGGAAGGATCGCTGCTTTCACCAGAGGACGTTCGTCCGTTTCCCCTGCGGGATTCGCTGGGATTTCTGTTGGTGCGCACGGCGCTCAAGCTCCGGCTGCTCGGCAACGTGCTGCTCCAGGAAGCCGGCGAAGACATCACCGTGGACCAATGGGGCATCCTGAACCTGCTGTGGGAAGCCGACGGCCAGACCCCGGTGGAACTGGCCCGGCGCGCCGACAAGGACAAGCCCAACGTCACCCGGCTGCTCAAGATCCTCGAAGACAAAAAGCTCGTGGTCCGCAAGCCCGACGCCAAGGACCGCCGCAGCCACCGCATCCACCTGACCGAAGCCGGAGCCGCCCTCAAGGACAAGCTCCTCGACGTCGGCGTCACCTGCCTGGAACGCGCCTGCCTGGGGCTTTCCAGCCAGGAAGTGGCCACGCTCAAATCCCTGCTCAATCGCGTTTACGCCAACGTGTCTTAACTTCTGCCGCGTTCCGTCCTTTCGCGGGCGCGTCCTTGCGAGTCGCTGCATGTCAAATTTGACAGAACTGCAGGCGCATGACAGCGCCATCGGTCCCTACACTTTCGAGGAATTCCTCAAGGTCGCCGCCGCCTTCCACGGCAACCCCGCCCCCGGGCTCATCATCGGCGGCTACATGGTCGATGCCGCCCGGGCCATGCTGCCCGAGGGAACGCTTTTCGACGCCGTGGTGGAAACCAAAAAATGCCTGCCCGACGCCGTGCAGATCCTCACCCCGCCAAGCTACGGCAACGGCTGGATGCGGGTGCTAAACCTCGGCCGCTACGCGCTCTCGCTCTACGACAAGTTCACCGGCCAGGGCTACCGGGCCTGGCTTGATCCCAAGCATCTGGAGAACTGGCCGGAAATCCACGCCTGGTTCCTCAAGCTCAAGCCCAAGAAAGAACAGAACCGCGAACGCCTTTTCGCCGAGATCAAGGCCGCCGCCCGCCATATCTGCCTGCTGGCCCCGGTGGCCATGAAGCCGTCGTTCATGGTCAAGCCCAACATGGGGGCCATCGGCGTGTGCCCGGCCTGCGGCGAGGGCTATCCCAAGGCCGATGGGGCCATCTGCCGGGGCTGCGCCGGCGAGGCCCCCTACCTCGTGCCCTCCGACGCGCCGAAACTGCGGGCCGTGCCCGTGGGCGAGGCGGCCGGACGGCGGGTGCTCCACGACATGACCCGCATCGTGCCCGGGGAGTCCAAGGGCGTGGAATTCGCCGCCGGGGCCGACATCCATGCCGGCGACGTCTGCCGGCTCCAGACCATGGGCAAAAACCAGGTCTATGTCGAAGACCATTCCGAGCCACTGGGGGATTTCGTCCACGAAAACCAGGCCGCCGAAGCTTTTGCCCGGGCCATGGCCGGGGTGGGGCTGACCACCTCCGGGCCGCCCCGCGAGGGCAAGGTGGAGCTCGTCGCCCTGGAAAAGGGCCTGCTCACCGTAGCCAGGGAGCGGCTTACGGCGTTTAACATGATCGAAGGCGTCATGTGCGCCTCGCGCCAGTCCCATCTGGTGGTCGAGGCCGGCAAGGACGTGGCCGGCTGCCGGGCCATTCCCCTCTACCTGCCGCGCCGCGTCTTCGACGTGGCCATGCGCGTGCTGGCCGACGGCCCGCTCTTTACCATCCTGCCCATCCGCCAGACCAAGGCCGGCGTGCTGGTCACGGGCACGGAAATCGCCTCGGGCATCATCGAGGACAAGTTCGAACCCGTGGTGCGCTCCAAGGTCGAGGCCCTGGGCGGCGCGGTCATCGCCGTGCGCAAGGCCCCGGACGACCGGGCCGCCGTGGCCGCCGCCGCCCGGGAACTGCTGGCCGAGGGCTGCGACCTCATCGTCACCACGGCCGGCCTGTCCGTCGATCCCGACGACGTCACCCGCCTGGGCCTGGACGACGCCGGCCTGACCGACGCCGTCCACGGCATGCCGGTGCTGCCCGGAGCCATGGCCCTGGTGGGGCATCTCGGCGCGGCCGACGTCATCGGCGTGCCGGCCTGCGCGCTGTTCCACCGCACCACCAGCTTCGACCTGCTCCTGCCCCGGGTGCTGGCCGGCCAGACCCTCACCCGCCGCGACCTGGCCGAACTGGCCGAAGGTTCCATGTGCCTCAATTGCCGGGCCTGCACCTACCCCAAGTGCCCGTTCGGCAAGTGATTCCCCTCTAGAAATACGTCAGCATTTTAAAGAACGACCAGTCACCCCAAGGGTTGCCGCCGGCTGCGGCGGCAACCCCCGCCCCTTGACCGGCCGGGTTCGCCGTCCTATGGGAGGATGGCGAACCTGCCGGAGCATCCCATGCGACACATCCTGGCCCTGCTGCTTGGGGCCACTTTCCTCCTGACGGCCCCGTCCGCCGCCCGCGCCTATGCCCTCTACGGGTATGAGGACGACTACGGGCTTATTCATTTGAGCGAAGAACCCCGCGACGCCAACTACGTCCTTATCTACGAAGGCCCCAGCGACCCCAAGCTCGGATTTGCGGCCATCAAAAAGCGCATCCACGACCAGGGTGCGGTGTCCAAGGACCGCAAGGACGGCTGGATTCTCGAAGCCACCCGGGCCTACCGACGCCTGGGCCTGGCTCCGCTCGGGCCGTCTGGCTATCCGGCGGTCATCGAATCCGGGCCGCTTATTGACCTCGTGCGGGACAAAAGCCGGGCCAGCGGCCTGGACCCGGAACTGCTCTACGCCGTCATCGAACAGGAATCGCGCTTTACCGCCTGCGCCGTGTCGCCCAAGGGCGCGGCCGGACTCATGCAGCTCATGCCCGACACCCAAAGCCACTTCGGCGTGGCCGACCCCTTCAATCCCGAACGCAACGTCACCGCCGGGGCGACCTTCCTGCGCCAGCTCATCGGCCGCTTCGGCGATCTGCGACTGGCCCTGGCCGCCTACAACGCCGGCCCCGAAACCGTGGCCCGCTGCGGCGGCGTCCCCAACATCCCGGAAACCATGACCTACGTCGACCGCATCATGAACCGCTACGCCATGCTGCGAGAAAGCCACCCTGGGCTTACGAAAAAGGGAGCGGTCGGGGGAGGCGAGAAGAAGACCAAAAAGAATGCCTCCGGCGGGGGGGGGGGGGGGGGGGGGGGGGGGGGGGGGGGGGGGGGGGGGGGGGGGGGGGGGGGGGGGGGGGGGGGGGGGGGGGGGGGGGGGGGGGGGGGGGGGGGGGGGGGGGG
>JAEZMB010000151.1 GCA_023435825.1 Pseudomonadota bacterium
GCTTCGCGCGCCAACAGGCGCTCTTGTTTTCCCCCTTGCGGGGTTTCCAAAGGGGCTCAGCCCCTTTGGCCGCCGGAGGCATCTTCCTCTTTACTTCTCAACGCTTACGTAGCTGCCGCTTGTCGCCGACGCGGACCGTCACCTTTTCCTTGTCCAGGTATTCGAGCAGCGCGATGAGGAATTTGCGCGACAGGCCGGTCAGTTCCCGAAACTCCGCCGGTCCCATGTCGAGGGCGCCGGCGGCGTAGTAGGCCTGCACTTTTTCGATCAGCGCCTTGATGGCTTCGGCGCAAAAGTACATGCCTTCCTGGGCCTTGACGATGCGGCCTTCGTCCTGGAGCACCTTGTAGACGGGCTGGGCCTCCTTGAAGGTCAGATCCAGCGGTTCCAGGATGTCCTTGACGTTGGGCGGGGTCAGGCCGCCCTTGACGTAGGCGTCGAGCAGGATGCCGCGCAGTTTGGCCTGGTCCGAGGCCAGGGAGACCTTGTGGCCGGGCAGGCGGATGACGTCGCCTTCGGTGGCCAGCTTGCCGGCGCGCAGCAGGCGTTCGACCATGAAGTGGAACAGTTTGGGGGAGAGTTTCTTGCCCCAGGTTGAGGCCAGTTCGCTGCGTGACACGCCGAGCTTGAGGGGTTCGCGCTTGTGGAAGGCGGCGACGAAGTCGGTGAGCGTGGCGGCCAGTTCGGCCACGGTGTCGCCGTGGACGTAGTGGCGGCCTTCCTTGCCTTCGCGGTCGACCAGGGCCGCGCCGCCCTTGTCGCACAGTGTGCCCAGGGCCTTTTCCAGGGCCTTGGATTCCAGGTCGGACAGGGTCATGAGCCGGGCAAAACCCAGGCCGTCCGGCCCGGACCGGCGCAGTTGCAGGGCGACCAGTCCCGCCCCGGAAGCGTCGGCCAGTTCGGCCAAGAGGGCGGTGGTCGCCTCGGTGTTGCGCTTGATGCGGTAAGCCATGGGCGTAACGACCCGGCCGCCGGCCACGGTGCGCAGGGGCGCGCCCGAGCGGATGACCACCCGGTCGCCGTGGACGCCGGCCAGGGGTTCGGGCAGGCGCAGTTGGCACACGGCCGTCTGGCCGGGTTCGAGCTTGTCGCGGTCGAGCAGATGGATGCGGGCCAGGATTTCCCGGGTGCCGTGGTGCAGGTGCACCTCGGTGCGGTGCTTGAGCCCGCGCGGCGACGAGGCCAGGCAGTGGATTTCGGCTTCCCAGACGGTGTCCGGAAAAAGCGTGCCGGGCAGGGCCAGCACTTCGCCGCGTTCGATGTCCTCGACCTCCAGGCCGGCCAGATTGACGGCCGTGCGCCGGCCGGCCGGCGAGACCTCCACGGCTTCGCCGTGGGACTGCAGCCCCCGGACCTTGGAGCGTTTGTCGGTGGGGAAGAGGCGCACGTCGTCGCCGATCTTGAACGAGCCGGCGATGAGCGTGCCCGTGACCACCGTGCCGTGGCCGCGCAGGGTGAATACGCGGTCGATGGGCAGCCGGGCCAGATCCGAGCGGCGCTTGGGGGCAAATGCGGCCACGAGGTCGGAAAGGGCGGTCCGCAGCTCCGGCAGGCCCTGGCCGGTGTGGGAGGAGACGGGAAAGATGGGGGCCTCGGCCAGGAACGTGCCGGCCAGCTCGGCGCGCACGTCGTCAGTGACCATGGCCAGCCAGTCCGGGTCCACCATGTCGCATTTGGTCAGCGCCACAAGGCCCGTGGACACGCCAAGCAGCGTGCAGATGTCCAAATGTTCGCGGGTCTGGGGCATGACGCCCTCGTCGGCGGCGATGACCAGCGTCACGAAATCGATGCCGGCCGCGCCGGCCACCATGTTTTTCACGAACCGCTCATGGCCCGGCACGTCCACCACGCCAAGCCTCGCGCCGCCGGGCAGGTCCATGAAGGCAAAGCCCAGCTCGATGGTGATGCCGCGCTTTTTTTCCTCGGCCAGACGGTCGCAGTCGATGCCGGTCAACGCCTTGATGAGCGTCGTCTTGCCATGGTCGATATGCCCGGCCGTCCCCATGATCACTGGCATGTGCGCGTCCTTGCGAGAAGAGGTGAAGAGGAAGATGCCTCCGGCGGCCGGGGGGCTCAGCCCCCCGGACCCCCGAAATGGGTTACGACAACGGTATGCTAACTCGAAAGGAAGGCCTTATAGGCCAGCTTGCTGGCGTAGATGTCGGCCACGCTGGTGATTTCAAACGGGCTGTGCATGCTGAGCACGGCCGGGCCGAAATCGATGATGTCCATGCCGTAGACGGCCAGGAACTTGGCCACCGTGCCGCCGCCGCCGAGGTCCACCCGGCCCAGTTCCGCCATCTGCCAGGGGATGCCGGCCCCGTCCAGGAGGTTTCGCAGCCAGGCCACGTACTCGGGGTGGGCGTCGTTGGCCCCGACCTTGCCCCGGTGGCCGGTGAACTTGCAAAAGCACGGGCCAAAGCCCAGAATCGCCGAATTGAGCTTCTCGTGGAGATCCTGATAGTCCGGGTCGAGAGCGGCGTGGACGTCGGCCGACACGGCCTTGCCGGCGGCCAGCACCCGGCTCTTGCGCGCGCCGGCGTCCCAGGCCTCGATGAGGTCTTCCAGGCAATATTCGAAAAAGCGTGACTTGGCCCCGGTGGAGCCTTCGGAGCCGATCTCTTCCTTGTCCCAGAACAGCACGATCTGGGTGTGCTCGGGCTGGGGGGAGTCGAGCAGGGCGGAAAGGGCCGTGTAGACGCACACCCGGTCGTCCTGGCCGTAGCCGCCGACAAGGGCCTCGTCCAGGCCGACGAAGCGGGCCGGACCGGACGGCACGGCCTGGAGTTCGGCGCTGTAGAGGTCAGGTTCGGCGATGCCGTACTTGGCGTTTAAAAGATCGAGCACCTTGGCCTTGATGGCCTCGCTGCCGTTCTTGGCGGCCTTGTCGGCTTCCTCGCCTTCGGCCAGCTCCGGCTTGTCGGCCGGAGAGTGGCCGATGAGGATGTTGAGCTTTTCCGCCTCAAAGGCTTCGGACAGCTTCTTTTCCACCTGCCGGTAGGCCAGATGCGGCAAAAGGTCCGGGATGGCGAAAACCGGATCGGTCGGGTCCTCGCCGATGGTCACCGGCACCACCGTGCCGTCCTTCTTGGCCACCACGCCGTGCAGGGCCAGGGGCCGGGCCAGCCACTGGTGCTTGCGGATGCCGCCGTAGTAGTGGGTCTTGAGCTGGGCCACGCCGCAGTCCTGATAGAGCGGGCGCTGCTTGAGGTCGATGCGCGGCGTGTCGCAATGAGCTCCAACCAGCCGGAAGCCCTCGCGCAGGGGCTTTTTGCCCTTGCGGGCCACAAAGACGGTCTTGCCCTTCATGACGCGAAAAACGGCGTCGCCGCTGAATTCGTCGTCGCATTCGGCGAATCCGGCCTTGGCCAGGGCCTCGCGCACGAAGTGCACGGTTTCGCGTTCGGTTTTGCAGGCAGTGAGAAAGGACACGTAGCCCTTGGCCAGGGCCTGCATGTCCTGGCGGACTTCGGGGGAGGCGTAGGTCTCCCAGCAGCTTTTGGTTTCAATGGCGAATGAGGGTTGGCTTTCCGCCTTGGTGGTGTCGTTGGTCATGATGCGCGGGTTCCTCCATGGTCGTACGAACGTTGATCATAAGCATCTCGGCCCGGCGAGGGAACCCCCCTTGGCGCGTGGTTCGCCGGCCGGGCCGTGAGCGTCACGGCCCTGTCGTAGAGGATGCCTCCGGCGGCCGGGGGGGATGATCCCCCCCGGACCCCCTCGACGGGAAAAGGGATAGAGGGGGGGCTTGGACGGAAAGCGCCGTTGTGATCCCCCTTGCCGGCGGTGGCCCAAGGGGCTATGGACGGACCCCCGGCCGGCTCGGCCGGGACTTTTGAGGAATAAACGGGCCATGGCCCGATTGTTGTCGCCTTGGGCCAAAGCGTTGGCGGCGACGCGGGGAGAGGGTTGTCGATGAGCGATTTTATCTGGCGCGACGATCTCGGCGCGGCCCTTGCCACTGATGGAGCCTGGAAAAAAGCCCCGCCCGGTTCCGCCCTGGAGCGCATTTTCGCGGCCATTGCCTTGTGGCGCGCCCAGGGCCGCCCCTTTGCCGGCCATGCCCTAGCCCCGGACGACGAGGCCCAGTGGGAAGCCCTGGTGCGGCGCTATTTCGACCGCGACGCCTTTGGCTGCATTTCCGTCAACGCCGCCAACATGTGTCCGGCGCTGACGCCGGTTTCGGCCATGGGGGAACTCGTGCGCCGGCTCATGGAAGTGGACATTTCCTTTGCGCTGCGGGGCGAGCTGGCCGAGGCCGGCCTCGTGCACGGCCTTGGCGCGGTCAAGGCCTGGCTCGGCCTTGGCGGGCTGGACGCGCCGGCCAACGCCTTGCTCGCGCTGACAGCCAACGCCACCCAGGCCAACAACTGCATCAACAACGGCCTGGTCGCCTCGGGCTTTTTCAATCCCGCCCGGGACAACGTCGTGGTCTGGGACGTCAACCACCCGACCAACCACGAAGCCTGGCTCTACCGCAAGGCGACCCAGGGCTGGGGGCCGGATTCGGTGCGGATCATGCGCACGAAGCTGTTCGCGCAAACCGTTTCCGACGACGAGGCCCGGGCCGGGGTCGTGCCCTCGGACCCGGCCGGCGAGGACGAAATCGTCGCCGCGCTGCTGCGGCTGGTCGACGCCAACACCAAGGTCGTCAGCCTCTCCTGGCAGTCCAACGAAAGCGGCCTGATCCTGCCCATGCGGCGCATCGTCGAGGAACTGCGGGCCATAAACAAGGACATCCACATTCACGCCGACAGCGCCCAGGCCTTTGGCGTGCTGGACATGCGCCTTGAGGAAACCGGCGTGGACAGCATCGCCGGCAGCTTCCACAAATGGCCCTGCGGCCCCCGCATGGTCGGCGTCATCTACATGAACCCGGCCACGGGCGCGGCCGAGCGCTTCGCGCCGGGTACCTGGGGCTACGACGAGCACATCAACACCCCGGCCCATTACGGTTTCGCGCCCGAAACCGGCGGCATCGACGCCACGGCCCGGCGCTTTTCCTACCTGGGCCAGCAAAACGACGTCACCTTGGTGGCGGCCTGGATGACGGCGCTTTTTCACACCGGCCACTTCCATCCCGGCGTGACGCCGACCCGCGTCGAGGCCCGGACCCATGCCCTGGGCACGCGCCTGAAAAACGCCCTCTACCGGCATCTGCCCCGGATGTTCCCGGATTTTCGGGAGGATGCGGCCTGGCGGCACATCGTCACGCCGACCACCAACGACGCCCTGCGCAGCGCGGTCTATCTGTTCCGCACTCCGGAAGGCGTGGCGGCCGGCGACGTCATGCAGCATGTCTATGCCAAGCACCGTTTCGCCATCGCCTATCTGCGGGTCATGGGGCAGGACTTGCTGCGCATCTCGCCGTCGATCTGCAATCTGGCCGACGACGTCGAGGGGGTGGTTGCGGCCATCGCCGATGTGGTGGAGGCGCTGCGCGCCGGTACGCTCCCCAGTTCGCCGCCTTCGCGAGCCTATATCTAGCGCTTGGCGTTTCCCTTGCGTCCGAGGCAGGGGGCAGACGAAGAAGGCTCCCGTCGGTCATGGCGACCGGCGGGAGCCTTGTCTTTTGGGAAGGGGCGTTTTTTGCGTATGCGTGACCGCGCTAGGCGGTTTCGGGCCGACTGGCCTGAGCCAGCACATCGGCCACGAGCTTCAGCTCGTCGTCGGCGAGCGTCCGGGGGTCGAGGAGCAAGGCATCGTCCTGGGTGCGGGCCACCAGCGGCGGATCGGCAGAGAGCAGCCGCTGGCGCAGGGCGTCGGGCGAGGGCGCGCCTGTGAGTGGACGCAATGCCACCAGCGTGGTCGGCAGATCGCGTTCGGGATAGGCCCCGCCGCCCACCCGGGAGGCCCCGGGGATGGCCGAAACCGCGTAGCGCCCGGCCAGGGCCTTTCGCAGCAGCCCGGCCAGCTTGCGGGCTTTTTTGGCCAGCGCCTCGGGTGTGGCCGTGATCATGGCCAGGGTCGGGATGACTGCCCGGGCGCGCTCGGGGTCGCGGTAGAGCCGTAGCGTGGCTTCCAGGGCGGCCAGGGTCATCTTGTCGATGCGCATGGCCCGGTTGAGGGGATTTTTGCGGATGGCGGCGATGTACTTGGCCTTGCCGACGATGATGCCGGCCTGAGGGCCGCCCAGCACCTTGTCGCCGCTGAAGGTGACCACATCCGCGCCCTCGGCCACGGCCTGCTGCACGGTGGGTTCGCCGGGCAGGCCGCAGGCCGCGAAATCGGTCAGGTTGCCGCTGCCGAGGTCCTCGATGACCGGCAACCCCAGGCGTGCGCCCAGGGCCACGAGCTCGGGGAGCGAAACTTCCTTGGTAAACCCCACGATGCGGTAGTTGGAGGTATGGACCTTGAGCAGCGCGGCGGTTTCCGGGCTGACGGCGTTCTCGTAGTCGCGCGGGTGGGTGCGGTTGGTGGCCCCGACCTCGCGCAGCACGGCCCCGGACTTGGCCATGACCTCGGGAATGCGAAACGAGCCGCCGATCTCCACGAGCTGGCCCCGGGAGACGATGACCTCGCGACCCTTGGCCAGGGTTTCCAGGACGATCATGACGGCGGCGGCGTTGTTGTTGACCACCAACGCGTCCTCGGCCCCGGTCAGGGTGCGCAGGATGTCGACCACATGGCTGTAGCGGCTGCCGCGCTCGCCGGTGGTCAGATCAAATTCCAAATTGGAATAGCGCAGGCAGGCCTCGGCGGCGGCGGCGGCGGCCTCGGGGGCCAGAAGCGAACGGCCGAGGTTGGTGTGCACCACCACGCCGGTGGCGTTTAGCACACGCCGGAAATGCGGCCGTGTCGCGGCGGCGACCTGCCGGCCGCACTGGGCGAACAGCAGGCTATGGTCGAGCTGGGCCGGTTCGGTCAGCCGGCCGGCGCGGATGTCGTCGCGAAGCCCGTCGAGAAATGCGGTGACCGCGTCGCGGACCATGGCTCGGGGCAGGGCGGCCAGACTCGAATCGTCGCCGAGGGCGGTCAGGACCGCGTCCACGGGCGGGAGCAGGCGAAACAGATTTTGCACGGCGATCCCGGAGGGTTGGCGTTAGCAAAGGGTCAAGACGCGACAAATACCCCGATTCGGGTCCGAGATCAATTTGGGCGGTCGGCGAACAGCGCGGCCAGCAAGTACATGGAGCCGCACACAAGCACCGTGCCGTCGAGCTTTTCCACGGCTTCCAGCGCCTCGCGCGGACCGGCCACGGCCACGGCGCGCTTCCCCAGACGGGCGGCGACCTCGGCCGCCGGCCGGGCCCGGGACACGCCCGGCAGTTCGGGCACGATGATGGGGCCGGCGGTCAGCCGGGCGGCCACCGGCGCCATGGCCTCGAAGTCCTTGTCGGCAAGGCAGGTGAAGATAAGCGCCGTGGGCGAGACGAGCAGGGCCTTGAGGGCGGCCTCCAGGGCGGTCAACGCCGGCAGGTTGTGGGCGCTGTCGAGGAGCAACGCCGGGGCCATGCCCGGCAGGCGCAGCAGATGGAGCCGTCCGGGCAGGAAGGTCTCAGCCAGGGCGCGGCGCACGGCCTCGGGGTCAGGAACGATGCCCATGGCTTCGGCGCACAGGGTAAACCCGGCCAGGGCCAGGGTGGCGTTTTGGGCCTGGTGCGGCCCGGCGAGTTTCAGCTTCACGTCCGGCACATCCAGACGCTTGGGGAAAAGGAGCGTGGCCTGGCGCGACGACGGATCGTAGGCGGCCAGCTCGGCCGCGTCGTAAAGCCGCGTGCCGCGCGAGAGCGCCTCGCGGCGCAGCACGGCGGCGGCCTCGGCCGGCTGTGGGCCGGTGACGGCCAGACCGCCGGGAATAAGCGCTCCGGCCTTGTCGGCGGCGATGTCGGCCAGCGTCGGTCCGATGACCGAGGCGTGGTCCAGGCCCATGGGCGTGAAAAGGGTCAGGTCGCGGGGCAGGGCCGTGGTGGCGTCGCCGGCCCCGCCCAGGCCCGCTTCATAGACGGCGGCCTCGGCCCCGAGATCGGCGAAGAGCCAGGCGGCCATGGCGGTCAGGAGTTCGAAATAGGTGAGCCGGCCGTCCTGGCCGTGCCCGGCCACGGCGGCCTGGACGGCATTTGCCGCCCGGGTCCAATCCTCTTCGGCGATCATCTTGCCGCCAAGGAGGATGCGCTCGCGCACGCTCACGAAATGGGGCGACAGATAAAGCCCCGTGGGCAGGCCGTGGGCGGCCAGCAGGCCGGCCAGCAAGGCGGCCGTGGAACCCTTGCCGTTGGTGCCGACCACCTGCGTGGCCAGATGGGGCAGGCTCTCCAGGCGAAGTCCGGCCAGGGCCGCGCGCATCCGCCCGGGGCCGAGGTCCATGTGAAAAAGGCCAAGGGAGTCGAGATAGGCCGCGAAGGCGGCGAAATCGGGAAAATCAGATGTCGATGCAGTCATGTTCTCGCAGGAGCCGGTAGTGGTAGCCGGCCAGTTCATGGGCCAGTTCGTCCACGATGACGGCGGCGAACGGGGCCTTTAAGTGGTAGATGAAGATGTCCGGCCGGGCGCGCAGTTTGTCGAGTTCGGCGCGCAGCAGCTTTGGGGTCAAGTGCTTGGAGGCCGCGGCCAGGGCTTCCATGGAAGACGGGAACGAGGCCTCGGTGATCAGGTTTTTGAGCGCGAAGGGCAAGGCGTCCATGGCCTTCCAGAAAGCGTCGCACGGGCCGGTGTCGCCGGTGTAGGCGAGATTTCGCGCCCCGCCGTCCTGCCACAGGACGAAGCCCGAGGCGGCCTTGGCGTGGTTGACGGGATAGGCGGCGACGTTGACGTCGCCGATGGCGACCGGGATGCCCGGTGTCATGGGGGCGTAGGTCAGCACCGGCGAATCCGTGGGGATGACGGTGAAGTCGGGCCAGATGGTGTCGTTTAGGAGATGGGTGGAAATGGCGTCGAGGACTTCGGGCAGACCGTGGATGGCCACGGGAGCCCGGCTGCCGGCGACGAAGAACTCGATGAGGTTGTCGGCCAGAAACAGGATATCCTTGATGTGGTCGAGGTGGCTGTGGCTGACGAAAATATGTTCGAGCCTGGCCTGTGCGGCGAGGTCCAGGGAGGAGGTGACGGAGCCTGCGTCGAGGAGGATGGTGTCGTTGACGCAAAACGAGGTGAGGTTGTGCCCCGGCAGATCCGAGCCGGAGCATCCGAGCACGCGCAGCTTCATGCCTGTCTCCTTGTGGGGGGCAATGTCCCGGGATTTACCAGTGTGAGCCGCAAGCAGGCTTTCGTCAAGGCTGGCCTTGACCGGACGGGGCGGCTTGTTTAGGTTTCGAGGCCGCGCGCCCGTAGCTCAGTCGGATAGAGCATCTGCCTTCTAAGCAGACGGCCCGGGGTTCGAATCCCTGCGGGCGCGCCAGAAAAATATTAAGGGGTTAGGCTGTAATGGCCTGGCCCTTTTTTTGTGTGGATAACCGGGGTGGATAACATTCTCGCCGGGCCGACGAAAAAGCGAGGAATTTCAAGGGGGGATCCTTCTGTACGGCGGCGCGCGATTTGGCACTGATTAGCACTATGTTTGGCACGCCACCTGTTTTCTCCCTTTGCCAAGCCACTCCATGACCTGTTCCAGGACACGGATACCCGATGGCGCTTGCTCTTCAGGTATGGCATGTGTTCCTCTGAATTTTCTCCCTCAAATGGTGTAACTTGTTGATTGTCCACGGAACATTCCCGATTCTCTGTCTACCAGTTCTTGAAGCGTCTTGGTGTCGTAGACACGTTCCAGGGCCTCTCGCGCTTCATCCCATAAGCCCAGGAAAACACAGGACCCCTTGAGGGAGCAATCGAAGTGGGGGCGGTCCAGTTGGCAGTCGACAGGCGTCATGGGGCCATCGATGAAGCGGATGATGTCGCCCACAGTGATGTTGGCCGGGGGGCGGCTGAGAAAAAAACCGCCTTCCTTGCCTCGCTGCGAATCCACGAAGCCACCCTGGCGCAGCTGGTGCAGGATGACTTCCAGGAACCGCTTGGGGATGGCCTGGTTGGTGGCGATATCCATGGAGCGCACCGCGCCCTCGCCCTGGCGTTTGGCCAGTTCGAAAAGCGCCCGCAAGGCATATTGGCATTTCTGCGTCACCCACATCGCGGTTTCAGGCCTCTCTTGCCCATGCTGCAGCCCGAACGTCGGGCAGGGCGGTCATGTTTGCGCAACGCGCGCCTGGCCGGCGTCCAGGCGCGGCGGCTGTTCTTCATTGAATTCCATTAAGTTGATCGATGAAGTCAAGATTAGCCTTGCCGATGCCGCCAGTCAAGGCGGCGCGGCAAGCTTCAGGCCGCGTCCGCCGCCGCGCGCAGGGCCCGGTCCAGGTCCTCCTTGAGATCGGCCGCCGACTCCAGCCCGACAGACAGGCGGACCAGGGCGTCGGTGATGCCCCGCGCCGCCCGTTCGGCCGGCGGCATGGCTGCATGGGACATGGCCGCCGGGTGGGACAGGATGGATTCCACGCCGCCCAGGCTGACCGCCACCTTGGGCAGGCGCATGGCCCGCATGAAGGTAGCGGCCGCCTGGGCGTGGGCGAGTTCGAAACTGAGCACCGCGCCGGGGCCATCGGCCTGACGCGCCTGGATGGCGTGGCCGGGATGGTCGGGCAGGCCGGGGTAGTGGACGCGCGCCACTTCCGGGCGCGCCGCCAGCCACGTCGCCAGTTCCCGCGCCGTCTGCTGTTCGGCGGCCAGGCGCACGGCCAGGGTGCGCATGCCCCGGGCGAGCAGCCAGCAATCCTGGGGGCCAAGCACCGCGCCGCAGGCGTTTTGCACGGCGTAGAGCTTACGGCCGAGGTCCGCGTCGGCCGTGACGGCCAGGCCGGCCACGAGGTCGCTGTGGCCGCCCAGGAATTTTGTCGCGCTGTGCAGGGCGATGTCGAAGCCGTGGGCGAGGGGACGCTGGAGAAAGGGCGTCATGAAGGTGTTGTCGATGATGGCGAGCACCCTCCTGGCCTTGGCCAGGGCGGCGACGGCCCCAAGGTCGGTCACGGTCAGCAGGGGATTGGAGGGGCTTTCGATGTAGACGGCCTTGGTGCGGGGGCCGATGGCCTTGTCCAGGGCGTCCGGGTCGGTGGTGTCCACGAAGGTCGTTTCCAGGCCCCAGCGGGCGAAGACCGTGGTCAGCACCCGGTAGGCCCCGCCGTAGAGGTCGCGGCCGGCCACGATGTGGTCGCCCGGTGAAAAGAGCAGCAAGACGCTGGTGATGGCGGCCATGCCCGAGGCAAAGGCCAGACCGCGCTCTCCGCCTTCCAGGGCGGCGATGTGCGTCTCCACGGCCTGCCGGGTCGGGTTGCCGCTGCGGGCGTAGTCGAAGCGGCCGGGACGGGCGGGATCGGCCTGGGCAAAGGTCGAGGCGGCATGCAGGGGCAGGCTCAGGTCGCCGTAGGGCTCGTCGGGGTCCTGTCCGCCGTGGATGAGCAGGGTGGTGAAGTCCATGGTTCCGCCTTGGTTCGGGTTTGGCCGGTTGGCCTCACAGCATCGCCTGCAGATCGGCCACAAGGTCGCCGGGGTCTTCCAGGCCGATGGACAGGCGCAGCAGGCCGTCCGTGACGCCGAGCCTGGCCCGGGTTCGCGGGTCGATGTCGGCATGGGTCTGCACGGCGGGAAGCGTGATGAGGGACTCCACGCCGCCCAGGCTTTCGGCGAACAGAAACAGCCGCGCCCGGGCCAGGATTTCGCCCGCCCGGGACGGCTCGGCCAGCTCGAAGGAGACCATGGCCCCGAAGCCGGCGGCCTGGCGTTGCTGGCGGGCGTGTCCGGGATGCTCGGGCCGGCCCGGGTAATGGACGCGGGCCACGGCCGGATGGTTGGCCAGGAAATCGGCCACGACCCGGGCCGAGGCCTGCTGTCGGGCCAGGCGTACGCCCAGGGTTTTCAGCCCGCGCAGGACCAGCCAGCTGTCCATGGGCCCCAGCCCGGCCCCGGCGGCATTGTGGAAAAAGGCCAGCTGCTCGGCCAGTTCCGGAGCCTTGGCCACCAGGATGCCGGCCACCACGTCGTCGTGGCCGCCGAGATACTTGGTGGCGCTATAGACGGCCACGTCGGCGCCGAGTTCCAGCGGGCGCTGGAGCAGGGGCGTCATGAAGGTGTTGTCCACGACAAAAAGCGCGCCGTGGTCCCGGGCAAGCCGGCCCAGGGCCGCCAGGTCGGCCACCTTGAGCAGGGGATTGGTCGGGCTTTCGACAAAGAGCGCCCTGGCCCCGGCGGCAAGGGCCGTCGCCACGCTGGGCGTGTCGGCCGTGTCCACATAGACGGCCTCGATGCCCAGCGGGCGTTGCAGGCGCTCAAAGAGCCGGTAGGTGCCGCCGTAGAGATCCTCGGTGACGACGATCCGGTCGCCCGGGGCGAACAGGCGGCACAGGCAGTCCAGGGCGGCCATGCCCGAGGCGAAGGCCAGGGCCCGGCAGCCGCCGTCGGCAAAGGCCAGGGTTTCCTGCAGGACGTCGCGGGTGGGATTGGCGGTCCTGGTGTAGTCATAGCCCGTGGACTGCCCCAGGCCCGGATGGCGGAAAGTGGCGGTCTGATAGATCGGCATGGACACGGCCCCGGTGCGGTCATCCCAGCGGGAACCGCATTGGGCCAGACAGGTTTCGAGACGCATGGCCGGTCCTCCCCTAGATGCCTTCGCCCAAGCCAAAAAATTCCCGGGCGGCAAGACGCCGTCGCCGATCCTGGCGGTAGCGGTCGTTGATGGTGCGTCGCAAGTCCTGGAAGGGCCGCGCCACGTAGAGGGCGTCGCGGTTTACGGGGCGCGGTCCGGGCGTGGTTTCGTCGCAGACCGTCGGCCCGGGCACGGGCGAGAGGCCGATGACGCGTTCGCCAAGGCCCAGGGCTTCGTCCAGGTCGGCCGTGGCGATGACGACCGTCCTTGGCGGGGTGACGTCGCCCACAAGCCTGGACAGGAGCGCCTCCAGGGCGGTCCGCTCGGCGTGGTCCAGGGGGCCGCACGGGTCGTCCAGGAGCAGCACCGGCGAGCCAAGGACCAGGGCGCGGGCCAGATTGGCCCGCTGGCGCTGGCCTGGGGAGATTTCCAGGGGCCGCTTGTGCCGCATGTCGCCAAGCCCGGCCAGGACCAGGGCCGCTTCGGCCTGGGCCTGGATAGGTCCGGGCGGCGTGTCGGGCCGGGCCGCGTCGCCGGCCATGACGCAGTTTTCCAGCAGGCTCAGCCAGGGAAACAGCCCGCTTTCCCACAGGACAAGGCCACGGTCCAGATCCTGGCCGGAGACGTCGCGGCCGTCCCAGGTGACGCGGCCAAAGGCCGGTATTTCCAGGCCGGCGAGAAGCCGCAGCAACAAGGACTTGCCGCACCCGGGCGGCCCATACAGGCAGACGTGCTGTCCCGGCGCGATATGGAACCGCAGATCGTCGAACAGCGTGCGGCCGTCGCGGACGAAACGGAGATCGCCGACAACCAACCCCTTTGCCCGGCCAGCCGGTCCGTTTGGCGACATGGCAGACTCCTTGCGGTTTTTGCAGCGGCGCAAGCGCTGGTGTTTAAACATCATCAACTTGGTCGAGTTTGTGATAAAACAAAGGCCTCGTGACGGTCAACCCCGCTTCTCGCGCTTGTTCTTGATAAATCCTGTAATTACGGCAGGTAATAAATATATACTTTTTTAGTCGAGATTGTGGTGAAAAGGGGGCGCGCCGGTGGCCCGCTTGGCGCGCCACCGGGAAGAGACGCGTGGCTGAATATTTCCTAGTGTTTTAATATGAAATTTCCGCCAGGGAGGTTCGTATGGCTGGACTGCAACGTTGGACGCGCCCGGAACTCATGGAACTGCTCGACACCAGGGGCGGCCTGTCCCGGCAGGAGTTGTACGACCGGGCCGACGCCGTGCGCCGGGAGCGCATGGGCGACGCCGTGCCGTTGCGCGGGATCGTGGAGTTTTCCAACATCTGCGCCAATGACTGCCTGTACTGCGGCATCCGGGCCGCGAACGCCAACATCCCGCGCTACCGCCTCGACGATGCGGTCATCCTGGACCTGGCCAGGGGTATGGAGGGACAGGGGCAGACCACCATTGTGCTGCAATCCGGCGAAGCGCCAAGCCGGGATGGCGACGCGGCCTTGGGCCGGCTGGTGTCGCGCCTCAAGGCGGAAACCCGTCTGGCCGTGACCTTGTCCGTGGGCAACCGGCCCCGCGAAGTCTACGCCCATTGGCGCGATTGCGGCATGGACCGTTATCTGTTGCGCTTCGAGACGAGCGATCCCGCGCTTTTTGCCCGGCTGCATCCGGATTGCACCTTGTCCCAACGGCTGCGTTGCCTGGGCGACCTGCTCGACCTCGGCGTGCAGACCGGAGGCGGGTTCATGACCGGACTGCCGGGGGAGACCTTGTCCACAGGCGCGGACAACATCCTGCTGTGCCGCGACCTCGACCTAGACATGATCGGCCTTGGTCCCTACATCCCCCATCCGGACACGCCCATGGGGCAGTGGCAAAACGTTCACGTCCTGGACCCCGAACGCCATTTCGTGGCCCTGGCCGCCACGCGTCTGGTCAACCCCGACGCCCACATCCCGGCCACCACGGCTTTCGACGCCTTGTTCCCGGGCACGGGCCGCAACCTGGCCCTGACGCGCGGGGCCAACGTCTTCATGCCCAGCGCCACGCCGGTTGCCCGGCGGCCGGAGTATCAGCTCTACCCGGGCAAGCCCTGCCTGGATGAAACCGGCGAGGCCTGCGCCCGCTGCGTTCTCGGCCGTCTGGCCGCCCTGGGCCGCCAGGTGGACCAGGGGCCGGGGCATTCCCGCAAACCGGGCCGGGCGGCGTCGCGGAAAGGGGCTGTCGGTCGCGGCAATATTCTCGACTAATTTGCTATGAAAATACTCGACAGCCGAACGGGTCTGGTTTATTTTATCATTAACATCATCAAGTTAGTGATGATTTTGTTCGCCGCAAACAGCTGACCGGAGGGAAGCGTCATGGCGCAACAGATTTATGCAAATGCTTCGCAGGCCATCGGCGGCACGCCGCTTGTGCGCTTGGGCCGTCTGGCCGCCGGGAAGGGGGCTACGGTCCTGGCCAAGATCGAGGGGCGCAATCCGGCCTATTCCGTCAAGGACCGCATCGGCGCGGCCATGATCGAGGACGCCGAGGCGCGCGGCGTCTTGCACCCGGGCATGGAACTGGTCGAGCCCACCAGCGGCAACACCGGCATCGCCCTGGCCTTCGTGGCTGCGGCCAAGGGCTATCCCCTCACCCTCGCCATGCCCGAGACCATGAGCCTGGAGCGGCGGCGGGTGCTGGCCTTTCTGGGGGCCAAGCTGGTGCTCACCCCGGGCGGCGAAGGCATGGCCGGGGCCGTGCGCCGGGCCGAGGCCATGGCCGGGGCTGATCCGCAGCGCTATTTTCTGCCCCAGCAGTTCAAGAATCCGGCCAATCCGGCCATCCACGAGCGCACCACCGGCCCGGAAATCTGGGCCGCCACCGATGGCGCGGTGGACGTGGTGGTCAGCGGGGTGGGCACCGGAGGCACCATCACCGGCATCTCCCGATTCCTCAAAAACATCCAGGGCAAGGCGGTCGAAAGCGTGGCCGTGGAACCGGCGGCAAGCCCGGTCATCAGCCAGACCCTGGCCGGTCTGTCCCCGGCTCCCGGACCGCACAAGATCCAGGGCATCGGCGCGGGATTCATCCCGGACACCCTGGACCTGACGCTGCTCGACCGGGTGGAGCGGGTGGAAAACGACGAGGCCATCGAGGCGTCGCGGCGGCTGGCCCGGGAGGAGGGCATCCTGGCCGGCATCTCCTCGGGCGCGGCCGTGGCCGCCGCCTTGCGCCTGGCCGGCCTGGACAGCCACGCCGGCAAGACCATCGTGGTCATCCTGCCCGACGCGGCCGAACGCTACCTGTCCACGGCGCTGTTTGAGGGCGTGGGGGAAGCGTAACCCCCTTTCCCCGGCAAGGCCTTGGGGAGCCGGACGGAGGCAGCCATGGGACGTGGGCCAATCCTGGAAGACCCGTGCGACGATGCCTTTCTGGAACGCTACAGCCGGCATATCCTGTTGCCGGAAGTGGGGCTTGAGGGACAGCGGCGGCTCCGCCGGTCCCGGGTGCTTATCGTGGGGGCCGGCGGCCTCGGTTCCCCGGTCGCCTATTATCTGGCGGCGGCCGGGGTCGGCGTCATCGGACTGGCCGACGCCGACGTCGTGGACCTGTCGAACCTGCAACGCCAGATCCTCCATGCCACGGCCGATGTCGGCACGCCCAAGGTGCTGTCGGCCGCGCGAAAAATGCGGGCGCTTAATCCGGACGTCGAGGTGGTCACGTACCAGGCCTGCCTTGACGTCGACAACATCGCCCCCATCGTGGCCGCCTACGATTTCGTGGTCGAGGGCGTGGACAACTTCGAGTCCAAATACCTCATCAACGACGCCTGCGTCCTGACCGGCGTTCCCTTCTCCCAGGGCGGCATTTTGCAGTTCGTCGGCATGACCATGACGGTGCGGCCCGGTGAAACGGCCTGCTACCGTTGCGTCATGGGCGACCCGCCTGCCGGCGCGGTGCCGACCTGCGCCAGCGCCGGCGTTTTCGGGGCCATCGCCGGGATGCTCGGCGCCATCCAGGCCGCCGAAACGCTGAAATACCTCGCCGGCGTGGGCCGTCCGCTCTACGACGCCTTGCTGTGCTTTGACGCCAAGGACATGGAATTCATGAAAAGCCCCGTACGCAAGGACCCGGCCTGCCGGGTCTGCGGCGAGCGCCCCGACATCACGGTGTTGCAGCGCGCCGCCCGCCCGACGTGTGCCGCCAAGGCCGGCGACGGCGCGAGGACTTGCCCGGGGCCGCGTCCGGGAGGCGCGCCATGAACGTCCGCCGGCTCGACATCACGCGCTACTACTGTCCGATGACGTTTGTGAAGGTCAAAGTGCAATTGTGCGATATGGCTGCTGGCGAGGTCTTGGAGGTGCTGCTCAAGGGCGATGAGCCGCTGCGCAACGTTCCCGACGCCGCCATCCGGGACGGATACAGCGTCCTGGACGTCTTTCCGGTGGAGCCGGACGTCTACTGCGTGCGCATTCGGAAATGAGCGGCAGCGGCGCGGCCATATTCCATATTGCTGTAATGTGAAATAGGCGGAAAACGCCTTGAACCCCATGCGCCGATCCCCTCAAGGGGAGGCCGGGCGGCCTTGGCGCGAACCCGGATGGAGGACCGCATGGAAGCTTATGACCGACCGGCGTCAGACGCCGCGTCCGTGAGCCAGGACGAGACGGCGGCGCGTATCCGCGAGCTCAAGGCCAAGCTTGGCAGCGACGTGCTGCTCCTGGCCCACCACTACCAGCGCGACGCCGTGGTGGCCCTGGCCGATGTCGTGGGCGACTCGTTGCGTCTGGCCCGGGCGGCGGCCGAGGCCACGGCCCGGCACATCGTGTTTTGCGGGGTGCGCTTCATGGCCGAAACCGCCGACATCCTGACCGATCCCGGACAGGCCGTGTACCTGGCCGAAGCGAGCGCCGGCTGTTCCATGGCCGACATGGCTTCCCTCGACGCCCTGGAAACGGCCTGGGACGAACTGGCCGCCGCCGGGGCCGGGAAGGTGCTGCCCTTGGCCTACGTCAATTCCACGGCCGCCCTCAAAGCCTTCGTGGGCCGCCACGGGGGGCTCACCTGCACCTCGTCCAATGCCGCCCAGGCCCTGTCCTGGCTCCTGGCCCAAGGGGCCAAGGCGTTTTTCTTTCCTGACGAACATCTTGGCCGGGTCGCGGCCCGGGAACTGGGCCTGTCCCTGACGGAAACGGCCGTGTGGGATCGCGGCAAGGCGCGCGGCGGCCTGGATGCCCGGGCCATGGCCGAGGCGCGGGTCTATCTCTGGAACGGCTTCTGCGTGGTGCACCAGATGTTCGAACCGCAAGACGCGGCGGCCTGGCGGGAAAAGGAGCCGGGCATCCGCGTCATCGTCCACCCGGAATGCCGCCTGGACGTCATTGGGGAGGCCGACGCCTACGGTTCCACGGAAACGCTGTCCAGGATGGTGGATGCCGCCCCGGCCGGCAGCAAGTGGGCCGTGGGCACGGAAATCAACCTGGTGGCGCGCCTGGCCCAGCGCAATCCCGACAAGCTCGTCGTGTCCCTTTCGCCATGCCAGTCCATCTGCGCCAACATGTACCGCACCCGCCCAAAATCGGTGCTGCGGGTGCTGGAGGCTGTCGCGGCGGGCACGCCCCCGCCGGCGGTGCGCGTGGACCCGGCCGTGGCCGGCCAGGCTCGCCTGGCTCTTGAACGCATGCTTGCCTATGCCTGACGGAGGTGTCCCATGGCGGCCGTCTATTTCGACAACAACGCCACCACGCCCCTGGATCCCAAGGTCTTTGCGGCCATGGAGCCCTATCTGCGGGAATGCTGGGGCAATCCCGCCAGCCCCCACCAGTACGGGCAGCGGGCCAGGCAGGCCGTGGAAGAGGCCAGGGGGCAAGTCGCGGCCCTGCTCGATTGCCCGGCCGAGCGGCTCGTGTTCACCAGCGGTGGCAGCGAAGGCAACAATACCGCCATCCTGTCGGCCGTGCTGGCCGATCCGGCCAGGAAACGGGTGGTCACGTCCGCCGTGGAGCACCACTGCGTGCTGCGCCGGTTGGAGCACCTGCGCGAGCATGGCGGCGTCGAGGTGGTCATCGTGCCCGTGGACGGCCAGGGCCGGCTCGACCTGGACGCGCTGGCCCGGGCCGTGACGCCGGACACTGCGCTGGTAAGCCTCATGGCCGCCAACAATGAAACGGGCGTGCTGTGGCCTCTGGGGGAAATCGCCGAGATGGTCAAATCCAAGGGGGCGCTGTGGCACTGCGACGCCGTGCAGATGGTCGGCAAGGACCCCCTGTCCCTGCGGGACGTGCCCGCGGATTACCTGACCGTCTCGGCCCACAAGCTCCACGGCCCCAAGGGCGTCGGGGCGCTGTACGTCGGCCGGGGCGCGCCCTTTACCCCGCTGATCTTCGGCGGCGGCCAGGAATCCGGCCGGCGGGCCGGCACGCATAACGTGGCCGGCATCGTCGGCTTCGGCCAGGCCGCCGCGCTGGCCCAGGCCTTTTTGTCCGTGGACGGGCACAACCGCCTGCGGGAACTGCGGGATCACCTGGAGGACGGCATCCTGGCCGCCGTCGCCGACGCCACTGTCCACGGCGGCCAGTCCCACCGGCTCGCCAACACCGTAAGCCTCGGCATCGCCGGCGCGCCCCAGGAAGTGCTCCTGGCCGAACTCGACGACCGGGACTTCGCGGTTTCGACCACCTCGGCCTGCCAGTCCGGCTCGGCCGCCCCGTCCCACGTCCTGGCCGCCATGGGCGTGCCGGACCGCTATCTGCGCAGCACCCTGCGGCTGTCGCTTTCCCGGATGAACACCCTGGAAGAGATCGAAGCCTTTCTGGCCGTCATCGCCGATGTCGCGGCCAGGGCCCGCCGCCTGGGCGGCATGTCCGCGCCGTAAACCAAGGAGTTCCCCATGCGCGACCTCATTGACGCCATCAACCGTGTGTTTGACCGCAACGAAAGTTTGGTCGCCGCCGCCGTGGTCGCCAAGGCCGGTTCCTCTCCGGGGCCAGCCGGGGCCAGGCTGCTGCTTTTCGACGACGCGGACATCGCCGGCACCGTGGGCGGCGGCCCGCTGGAAGGCCGGACCATCGCCGCCGCCGTGGAGACCATGGGCACGGGGCGGTCCCAACGGTTCGAAATGGACCTGTCCGGAGACATCGGCGACGAGGTGGACGCCATCTGCGGCGGCGTCGCCGAAATATTCGTGGAACGCCTCGATCCGACGCCGGCCAACCGCGCCGTGTTCAGGACCCTGGCCGCGCGACTGGCCGCCAACCAGGGCTGTCTGCTCGTTTCGGCCCTGGAAGACGGGGGCGCCGCCGGCCGGGGCCTTCTCGACGCCGCCGGCCGCCTCCTGGCCGGCAACCTTTCCCCGTCCGTCGTCCGTGAGGCCGGCCGGCTTGCCGCAGCCCTGCCCGAGGCGGGCATCGCCGTTCTCGGCGGCGGGCGGTATTTCCTGGAGCCGTTTCGCCGCGCCGACACGGTCTACCTCTGCGGCGCGGGGCATGTCGCCATGCCCACGGCCCAGTTTGCGGCCATGGCCGGCTTTCGGGTCGTGGTCCTCGACGACCGGGCCGCCTTCGCCAACCGGGAACGCTTCCCCCTGGCCGACAAGGTCGTGGTCCTGCCGTCCTTTACGGCCTGCTTCGCCAGCCACAGGCCGGACGCCGACGCCTCGGTGGTCATCGTCTCGCGCTGCCACAAGCAGGACCGCACCATTCTCGTCCAGGCGCTGGGCACCGACGCCGGCTACATCGGCATGATCGGTTCGGCGCGCAAGACGGCGGCCGTGCTCGACGAAATGCTCGCCAAGGGGTTTTCCCGGCGCGCCGTAGCCCGTGTGCGCGCCCCCATCGGCCTGCCCATCGGCGGCAACACGCCGGTGGAAATCGCCATTTCCATCGTGGCCGAACTCATCGCCGCCCGCACCGCCCGGCGCGCCGGACAAGCCGCGATCCTGGCCTCGACAGCCGCTTTCCAAGGAGTTGCGTCATGACCGAATGGAGAAACGCTTCCGGCAGCGAAACCTTGCTCGGAGCAATCGTCGAGCGCTTGTGCGCCCTGTAATCCTCCCCTTTTTGCGTTTGGCCGGGGCTGATGGCATGGAGGGCGGGTCGGCGAAAAAGTGCGGGCGTTCAACAGGGACCGGGAGCGGGCCAGGGC
Organism: Pseudomonadota bacterium; assembly: GCA_023435825.1. Lineage (GTDB taxonomy): Bacteria > Desulfobacterota > Desulfovibrionia > Desulfovibrionales > Desulfovibrionaceae > Solidesulfovibrio. The sequence continues at coordinate 20,661 of JAEZMB010000151.1, forward strand.
ATCAGAGCCGTGGGGCATGCGCCCGCAGCAAGGTGTTATCCGGTCGGCGTTGCCTTGGGCCGAGTCGCCGGAAAGGGCGTCCAGGATGGCCCCGGGATCGAGCAGGCGGATGCGCCGTCGCCGCCTGTCGCAGAAGAGGCCACGCAGGGGAAGGATGCACGCCTTGTCGCCTGTGCGAGCAACACGCCCGGCCGGCTGTCGGTTTCGTGGCATTTGACCTCAAGACAACGGCCACCGCCAATGTCCACGAAACGCGCAACAGCGCAGCTTGGCGGGACATTTAATCAACCGTAAGTTTTTTGCCGTCAATATAGGCGGTCGCGACCTTCCATTGGCCGTTCACCTTGATCATGTCGTAAACTTCGTCCGGGTAGGCCTTGTTCTCTTTATACATCTTGTCGATCTTGTGTGTTTCCGTGTTATACAGGAAGATCTTCCAAGAGCCGCCAAGCTTTACTTTCGCACGCTCCGGAGCATATTCGACCAATTCATAAGTTTCTCCGGACTTGTCGTACTTCAGATATTTGCGCCAATCCGGAATTTTTGTCGGCAAACTCAACCAATTCGGCGAGTTTTCGATAAACTTCGGAGCGAGCTTCTCGTGGCAGTAATAGAGCAGCCCCTCGGCATCGAATTCGGCATAGGCAAGCTCGCGATTGCGCAACGCGGCTACGGCGGCATCCTTGTCTTTTTGCAGGTTGAGCGCTTCAATCTTTTTCTTGTATGCTGCGGAAACCGCGGCGTCGTCACGAGAGGCCTTGCCCTGCACGGCGGCGAGAATCTTTCCATCCCAAAGTTTTTTGTACTTGTCGTCGATATCTTGCACGGCCTTCTGCACGATGCGTTGCACGACCGCGTCAAACAGCGCGTTTGTCGCGTTGGTGTTGGTGACCCCGACGAAGCTTTGCATGACGGATTTCGATTCCATAGGCTCCGTCACTTGTCCGGAGGCGATCTTTTGCCCCGTGACGGCATCGATGACGTTGTACGATGCGACAACATCCCAAGTCATGGATATTTCTTCGTATTTGATTGAAGAAAACAACTTTCCGGCGGCCTTTCCCAGGTTATTGTCGTGCCCCTTGCTGCCGATCAAGAAGGCGATCTCAACCAGGGCGCCGATGGATGCTCCGCTAAAGTCTTTGCTGGAATTTGAAGTCGGCTCGGCCTTGAGGATATTGAGCGAGACAAACCATCTTGCCTGGGCCAATTTCCCCTTTTTCAACACGCGCAGTGCATTGGCGTCCCCCAGGTTGGCGGCCAGAGCGACCTCCTGGAAGTATTGCTGCGACGAGGAGTTGTCGATGACGCCAAAGTTGGCTTTTGTCAGTTCGATTTCAACGAAATCACAAATGTTGTTCGCGGCGACATGGCGAGCAAAACTGGTGTTGTTCGACGTAATTTCGCCAGGAAGGACAACGACCTGCGGGCCTTTCGCGGCAGCGTTCGCATAGGTGACAGGTTGATACATCGCCTTGTCGGCGGCTTCATTGGCGACTTTCGAGGTGGAGACGCAGCCAAAGGCGGTAAAGGAAGACAAAATTACGAGCAGAAATAATTTCATTTTCATTGAAAAGCCTTCAGTTGAATATTTTGCGACAATACATTCTTTTAACGCCGATGCCTTCTTTGCAACATTTTCGCGCAAGGCCATGGCTGCGTTTCAATTCCAAGACCGCAGCCTCGCTTTCTGGAAAATGAAGAACGCTGACAATGATTCACGCACTCATCGATGCAACATAGCACGCTGGTCCGCGCAACCGTTCGCAGTACCGTCGCACAAGGCGACAAGTCGCCATGCAGCTCACGCAGCGCGTCTCTTGGCAACGGACGCGTTGTCCAAGTGGCTTGGCCTTGCCGGCGCCTTCCGCGATGGCATACAAAATATATGGCAAAAGAATGTTTTATAAAGACGAATAGGTGCGACGCTTGAAGGCATTCTACGCACGAATATTGATGAATTCAAGCCAAAAGACTCTGAAAGGCGCAAACAACAAAACAGACAACCGAAGCAGTCCAGTGTTTTCAGACGTTGCTGCCGTCAGAAGACCTGGGAGCAACTGCCAGGCAAATAGGCTGGGGCGTCCACACGGGGAAATTTCTTGGCAGGGGGGGCGTAGACCCGGTTGTCAGCGTGTGTGCTGTCCCAGTAGATCCGCCGTGAGCATGCCGCCACCATGGGTTTCATTCCGTGCGCCTGCTGCGACGGATTGCGTAGGATTTTGGGGCGATGTCCACAAAGCCTGAGGTTGTGCTGGGCAACCCATTGGGCATCGCTTCGCGTGGCGGCGGCGATCCGTGCATTGCGCAAGAGAAAGGTCAGGAGCATCTCTGGACAAGTTCTGGGAATAGCCGTTATTCCGCTGCCGCGCCGAGAAATATCCTGACTACTGCGCCATCCTGGAAATCAAAGATCATCCCGTCAAAAATAGAGCCAGCCACGAATTGCTTTCCTTTTTTGGAGTCGCCATCAGTGTCACGGTAGCGACCGTAGGCAGCGAGGACCTCTTGTTCCGTGCTGCCGATGCGAATCCCCCGACCTGTCGCCAAAGTGGCGGGCTTGGTGAGTGTGATCGCCGAGATCGATTTTGGCGCTCCCTTCTTTGGGGAGCTCATTTTAAGAACTATGCCGCACGCAGCGAACTGCCATGTCTGTACATAGTCGCCGGTAGCGCCTTCAAGGATTTCTTTGAGCTTTTTGGGGGTACAAGGGATGCTGGCGACGGTGTCATTTTCCGAGAGGCCCAGGCGAAGCCCGCCGATTCTCTCTTTGGCCGTGTCGAAACGCGCGCTGGCGGCATGTTTCTGGGCAAACGCGTTTTGAAACCAGGGGGACGGACTCAAGAGGAGTGCTATGGAGTATAGGGCCAGAATGAAACACTTTTTTGTCATACTGTTCCTCCAATAGTCGGATATTTGCCCATAGCCGATAAAGGAGATCCTGGGAAGCGCCGCCTTCGCTGACGGGAGTGCTGTCTGTCACCATCGGCCTACACTGCGCCGCAGGGGCCATGATTGTTACTTGCGCGCTTGGGATGTCCCCCTGGTCCGCAACCGTGCTCTGGAAAACCTCAACCACTTCCAACGCCCCTGGGGCGCGACCCTGCTCGCGGCTCTTGACGCTCCGGCCGCAGGCCCATCCCCTGACGCCGCCATCGAGGAGGCCGGGCGACGCTTCTCGTCACCAAGCAGCTGTGATGCTGGTTGGCGGTCATGTATGGAATTTGTATGTTGCTGATGGAAATATACTCGTTGTTGTTTCGATTGTCGTGCATGTGCCTGCGTTTATGGGGTTGTAACGGCAGCGCCCTGTGCGCTGTTTGAGGGACGCTTCATGAACCGGCAGCTTCAAAAGGCAGTTCCAGGCAAAACAGGCTTCCCGCGCCGAACGTGCTTTCCGCCGTGATCTGCCCGTCGTGCAATGCAGCCAATTTCTGCGCGATGCTGCACCCAAGTCCTGCTCCCCCAAATTCCTTGGTCAAGAACTCCTCGGCTATGACAAAGCGGCGGAATATTCCGGGCAGCTTTTCCGGGGCGATGCCCACGCCGGTATCATGCACGCAAAAACGCAACCACCGCCGTAAGGGCAAAGGCTCCGTCGGCATCCTCGAGGTTTCGGGCGGCGTCTTCATGGGGACCACCCGCAGAACCACGTTCCCCTGATTGGTGAACCTGATCGCATTGCCGCTGTGCGCTCGGCCACCATGGCCTCGCGTTCGAGGTCGCAGTCCGCATAGGCCAACGAAATCTCCCGTATTCTCTCCGCGTTGGCGAGGAAGACCTCGACGATGGCCGGATCGAAGTGCATGCCCCGGTTCTGGGCGACGTAGTCCAGGGCCTGGGCATGCGGAATCAGATTCTTGTACACGCGTTTGCTGATCAGCGCGTCGTACATGTCCACCACCGCCATGATCCGTCCGGTCATGGGGATGGCCTCGCCGGCCAATCCTTGCGGGTAGCCGCCGCCGTCCCAGCGTTCATGATGGGTGTAGGCGATGTCGCTGGCCATGTGCAGAAACGAGTCGCCGCCCATGTGCCGCTCGGCCCTGTCCAGGATGTCGCGGCCGTGGACGGCGTGCATCTTCATGTGCTCGAATTCCTCGGGCGTGAGCCTGCCAGGCTTGAGCAGGATGTGGTCCGGGATGGCCACCTTGCCCACATCGTGCAAGGGAATGGATTTGTTGAGCGTGTCGATGGAAACGGCGCGAAAGAAATCCGCATGTTCGGGACGCTGGGCTATGCCCCTGGCCAAAAGACGCGCCACGCGCTGGGTGCGCCGGAAATGGCCGGCCAGTTCGTTGCCCCGCGATTCGCCCAGGGCGGCCAGGCTGAGGATCGCGACATCCTGGGCGCGGGTGATTTCCCTGGTCCACCGACGCACTTCCTGCTCCAACTCGTCCTGGTAGGCCTTGAGGCGCAGGTGGTTGCGGACCCGGGCCAGGACCACCGGCGGCCACACCGACTTGTTGATGAAGTCCACGGCCCCGAGCTCCAGACCCTGCGTCTCGTCGCGTTCATCGTCCAGGGTGGTCACGAACAGCACGGGGATGCTCGGGTGGCGAGCCCATCCTCAGGCTCTTGCGCGGGTGTATCTCGGTATAATTCTCAAAACAAATCGGCAAGTGCGCCCAAACGGTTCGGGTGTCCGGCCGAGAAGGTCCCAGCGAGGAACGATTTTGTCTGTAGGGAGGTCGTCGCTTTGCTCTAAGATAATGCAATTGCATCAAGTTATAAATCCAAGGGCGGCCCTCTAAGCTGACAGTCCGGGGGGCGAATTCCTGTGGGCGCGCCAGCGAGGTCTTGCATGGGGTTAGGTCATGTTTGGTCTGACTTCTTGCATCTTGTGGATAGCCGGATTGGATAACGAATTGGTCAATCATCCAAGATGACAAAGAATTTTTGGACGATATTCGGGCAGACGCTGTCCTTGGCAGGAGCAGGCGGCTGGGAGCGCAGTCCAATGACAGGCAGCGCGTGATATCCACAGGCAGAAGTATGCCTCGTATCTCGCCTGCCGCAGCTTAGCGGGGCAATAAGAAGATTGCCGGGCACAGGCCGCCGCCAAACGCTGCCGCCGCTTGTACGCGCACACTGCCGTTAATGGTGCCGTCCAGGTCGTACTGGCCGCCGTCGCTGACAGAGAACGAAACAACAATCTTATTCGTTTCGGTGACAACAGTGGCCGGCAAGGTGTCCCAGAGACCGTTGGCGCGACGCTTAAGCAGCACCCTGTTAATGATGCTCGCGCTGCGTGGCACGTAAAGAGCAACCGTGACCGCGCCGGCAGTGGTCCGGGTCGTAAAGGTCAAGACGCCAAAAGGCGTGCGGATGGTGGCGGGAATGGCGGCGTCGCGGGCCAGGGCCGCCACGGCAGTGTTGGCCAAGGTGGGATCAGCGTTGGCCATGGTGATCACCCCGCCTCCTCCGTAAGCCGCCAGAGAGGTTACGCCGGGCTGAAAGGCATCCGGCGTGCCGTCGCCATTGCCGTCGCCAGTGCCGCCGTAACGGCCTTGCACGGTATTTTCCACGTCGTCGTCAATGCCGTCGTTGTCCGGTGCATGCCTCGTTGTGGCGCGAAAGGTCATGTTGCCCATGGCGTCGTAGGTGTAGGTCGCGGATTGGCCATAGCCATAATCCGCGCCGGTGAGCCTTCCCAGTGCGTCATAGGTGTAGGTTGTGGCCCAGGTCTGCCCAGCCAGGGTTTGGCACAGGGCGACGATGACAAGAAGCTGTAGCAGGCACATTGTTCGTCCATGGCGCATCGAAGCACCTCGCTTGTTCTGGCGTCCGGCACGTGTCGCCCAGTAGTTAGGCTGTTGACACAGAGACGAGATATCTTCTTGCACGGCACGGCGCTCAATCGTCTTTAAATAATCAAGAGGCCAATGATAACGACTAGTTTGATTGTTGGATATGAGGCACGTAAGCACATCGTAAAGCTTTAATAAAGCGAACAGACATCGGTTTATTACTTTTTCTTTTTTTTGTCATCGTCTTTATAGTATTGATTTTTCTTTAAGAACATCTCTTGCATTTCCAATGCAAGCTTGGTGTTTCTTTCGTTTCCGGCGTCCCAGAAGTCGAGAATGGTTCCGGGCAAGCCGGAGACCATTTTCATCAACTCCCAGAGCACATCGTCGGCAACGCCCGGCTTGTTGAGGCCACCGCCGCGTGCCCCGATGAACAGGCACTTCACTTCACTATAGATCTTGCCGGTTGTTCCGGGGTTCGACGAGAGGGCTATATCCGCGCTGGTCATGGCGTCGCCGATCATGCTGTCGATACGTTCATCGCGTAAAAGGCCGTTTTGCAACGCTTCCTTGTAGTCATCGGCGCTGCCGAGCATCTCATCGGATTTGAGTCCGGACGGGTCGATCCGGTTGACGGGATTGTCGTCGGCGTAGCGGTAGACGTTGTTGCCGCCAGCCGGCCCTATGGGGTCCTTTTGCAGGAAACGACCGGTCCGGGCGTCGTAGGCCCGTGGCCCCATGAAAAAGATGTCGTTGCCGTGATCCATGACGCCGTAGCTTCCCACGAAACTGAATGGCGAGACCGCCGTGCCGGTGCGGGCCAGGCCGCGGCCAAAGGGATCATAGGCAAAGGCCGCGGTCACGCTGCCCGAGGCGTCGGTCTGGGCGAGCAGATTGCCGGTCTTGTCCATGTGGTGGAAACGGAAGTTTCCCGCTCCCGAGCCAGAAGCCACCAAACGACGGCTGGCGTACAGGTGGAGCATGGTCACCGCGCCTGTGGCGTCGGTCTCAAAGAGGAGACGGCCCAAATGGTCGTAATGGTCGTAGCGGGTCGTGCTCCCGATTGTGCGCCGTATGCGTTTGCCCAGGCCGTCGTAGAGAAAGGCGGCGGATTGGCCATCCACGGCCAAGGAGGTCATCCGATTTTCGGTGTCGTAGGCTGCGGTCAGGTTGCGGCGATAGCTTGTTATCTGTGTGACGTTGCCGTCGCCGTCGGTTGTCGCTTCTTCCGGCGAAAAATCGACAAGGCTGTTGTCCGGGTTGTAATGCCCCGCATTGGCGTCGTCAGCCAGCCAGGGGTCAGCCGGCTGGACGCCCGTCTCCTGCGTCACCGCGCCAGCCAGATTACGGGAGTAGGTCCGGCGAATGAAGCTGTTGCCGCCGCGGGTATGGCTTGCCGAAGCGAAACGGCCGGCGGCGTCGTAAGTATAGGCGGAACTCACGCCGTTGGAGCGCGATTCTCCGGTCAGATTGCCTGTCGTATCGTAGCTCAAGGTGGCGAAGATCGAGCCGCAGGACAGGGACGTCGTTCGATTGCGGCCGTCGTGGCTAAAGGCAGCGACGATGCCGCCTGGGTAGGTGATTTGGGAAATGTTGCCGGCGTCGTCATAGCCGAAGCTCACGGACGTGCCGTCGGGGTAGCCGATGGTGACGACGTCGCCTCGGGCGTTGCGGGTGTAGCTGGTTTGGCCCCAGGCGTCGGTCACGCCAATGAGGCGTCCGGCCGCGTCGTACTGGTAGCCGGCCACGGTCTGGCCATCGTGGGCTTTGGACGTGACCCGGCCGTCGTTGTCCCGGCTGTAGTCGACCGTCCCGCCCCGGGCGTTGATAATTCGGGTCGTCTGTCCGTTCGAGTCCAGGACGGCGACAATCTCGGAGCGGCCGGGATACTGGATCCCGGTTGGCCGGCCGAGATAGTCGTTGCTGTACTGGGTCCAGCCTCCCAATTCGTCGCTTACGGCACTGAGGGTATCCAGAACGGTATAACTGTATTCTCGGATTCCGGCCCGGGGATCGGTCATGGTGCGCAGCCGTCCCAGGATGTCGTAGGTCAGGCTGTAGGTTTGGGTCAGGGGATTGGAGGCCGTGGCCAAGCGGCCGCCGGCGTCGTAGGCATAGACGGACGCGCCGCCGGCCGGGCCGGTTATGGAGGTGGGCCGCAGGAGGCCGTCACGCTCGATGACCGTGAGGCCGCCGCGCTCGTCGACGAAGGTCGTGGGGGCGCAGCAGTCGTAGATCACGCGGCGATAGCTGCCGTCGGGCCAAGTCACCCGAGTGAGGCGGCGGTTGGCGTCGTGGAGGAAGGCCGTACGGAAGTTGCGCGCGTCGATGGCGGCGGTCTGGTTGACGCCGGCCGCGTCATATTCGGCCCTGGTGATTTTGCCCAGCGGATCGGTCACCGAGACAACATTGCCGAAGGCGTCGCGGCCAAGGGTCCAGAGCTGGTTGTCCGGAGTGGTCACGCCGGTCACCTGCCCTTTGGCGTCGCGGGCATAGGTCGTGGTCCGCCCGGTGGGCGCGACGACCTGGATGAGACGGTCGGCCGCGTCGTAGGCCATGGTGGTGGTCGTCCCGTTGGGGTTGGTCAGGGAGGTCATGTTGTCGCCGGAATAGGTCATGGTCGTGGTCAGGGCGAGGCCGTTGGAGGAGCGTATCACCTTGGTGATGTTGCCCCGGGCGTCGTATTCGTACGAGGTGGCCACGTTGCCCGGCGACAGGGTCCAGGCCGGCAGGCCGTTGTCGCCAAACGAGGTTTCCGTGGTCCGGTCGAAGGCGTCGACCACCTTGCTCGTCTTGCCGTACCAACTGGAAAAGGTCGTGACTTGGTTGTCCGGGGCGGTGCGCGTCACGGTATTGGCCGACTCGCCCGGGGCGTAGCGGGTCACCCGTCCCACGGCGTCGGTCATGGAGGCCACGTTGCCCTTGCCGGCCGGATCGTAGGCAAAGCTCGTGGTCTTTCCGCCGGCGGTCATGGTCGTCAGGAAGTTGCCGGCGTCGTAGCCGTAGGTCGTGACCACACCGGCCACGTCCGTGACCCGGGTCAGGTTGCCGGCGGCGTCGTACGCGAAGGTGGCCTGCCCTGGTCCGGGCACGGTGATGGAGGCGCAACGGCCCTGGTCGTTGTAGGTAAAGGTCGCCGACCGGCCGGCGGCGTCGGTCACGGAGCTTATGCGGTCCAGAAGCGCGCGCCCCACGGTCAGGGTGTTGCCGTTTTTGTCCCGCACGGCGGTCAGCAGCCAGCGTTTGTCCGACTTCAGGCCGTAAACGTAGGTATGGGGCGAACCCTTGGGCTGATACTCAAAACGGTCCTGATAGCGTTTGAGGCTGTCGAAGCTGCCGGCCGGGGGCGTGGCGGCGATGGGATAGGTTGGACTGGCCGGACACAGGGAACCGGTGAAGGTCACGGTCTGACCGGTGCCCTTGGTCACGGTGGCGAAGGAACACTCCTCGGTCACGGCGCTGTCGTAGGAAAAGCTCCAGCCGTTGCCGAAAAGACCCTGGCGCGAAGGGACAGGGCTGTAGGTCAGGCCCAGGTCGAGGGCCGGCCCAAGGCTCTCGACGCGAAACAGCGTGTCCGAGATGACCAGCCCCCGGTTGGCGGCGTTGATGGATGCCAGGGGCAGCCCCTGGCCGCCGGCCGAACAGGCGGCCGGCCCCGAGGAATCGGGGAAGGCCGTGTGGGGGTTGTCCTCGGCCGGACCTTCTTCCCAGGGCGCATTGCCGATATAGTGCCAGGCCGATTCACTGAGGCTGATGACGGTGGTGGATGAGCAGAAATAAGCGTTGCGCACGAACTGGAAGTTCGCCACGTCGTAATACCGGTTCATGGCGTAGGCTCGTGTAAAAGAGACGTCCAGGCCATCGGTCGGCACCACGCCTCCCAACTGCCAGTCGCCGCCGACCTCGTCCATGTAGTAATACATCAAGGCCTTGTCGCCTTCCTCGTTCACCGTTTCCGTCCTGGACTTGAAAAACCGGTGCACCGAGAAACTCCCGCTGGGGGCAGGTCTGACGTAGAGGGCGAAAACCTCGCCCTCGGCCTTGCTGAACGTGGCGTACGACAGATGGAACGTGACGGTAAACAGGCCAGAGGAACTGAGGTTCGGCGATTCCCAGAGCGGCAGTTCGGTGCCCGACTTATGGGTCAGGGGGCCAAGATCCGTGTCCCACTCGATGGTGTCGGATTGGCACGACATCGTGTAGCCGAGTGCTGAGGACACAAAAAACATATAATAAATGGCTATAGTTAGAGAGGCTAGAAGACAAACAGTGCAGGGCGTGCGTTTGTTGAGCATGGATTGCTCTCCTGCTTGCGTTGCGTGTGTCTTGTGTTGTGGTCGTTTGTTTGTATTCTTTATAAGGTCGACTAGATTATTGTTTCATGTCGAATAATTTGATCTTTAATTGTTTATATGTAGCGATATTTCGTATGGAGGTTGCAATATCCAGTGTCTATTATGTCATTTTATCTTGGTGTTGAAAAGTGCTGTGGCGAATTTATTTTAGAGTGGCAAAACAACTCCGTGTGGGAAAGAGATGAGGCCGTATCGGATTGACTAGTACATGGTGAATTTGTCGCCACTGCCATGAGCGGCTCCGCGAATTTCAATAAGTTATCTGTGTTCTTGTCTGGATTTTGTAAAAGTAAATAGCATTGCACTGTTTATACCGTAAACATGTTGTGTGCTTTGTAAGGCTGAAATTCCGGCAGGACGCTGTCTTTTCTGTTATGGTTTTGTTATTTTGTGTTCTGATTCATGCCAAAATATGCACAAGAAAAAACAGGAAATAAACCGACTTCCGATGCTGTGCTGAAGCTATTCTGGATTTTTCTGGGAATTTTTCCTTTATATCATGCCGCTCTTACGCGTGTTATATTGCGCTATTGTCTGGCAGAGCTCTCCACGGACAGAGAGTTCTTTCCCGGATGGCGTTACATCGCTTCTCCTGCCCTGGAGAAACGGTGGCTTGGATAAACACTGGATAAACGGGAATGTCCTGACGAGGATGGAGATCGTCAAAAGAGCTGGAGCTTTTCTGTGTAAAATCTAATTATATAAATATTTTAAGGCGAAATGGGGAAGCCGCCCAAACAGACGGCCCAGTGTTCGGCTTCCGCGGGTGCGCCAGGACCAAGATCAAGGAGCCAAAGCCTGCCCGGGCCGGCTCCTGGAGCCTGTGGATACGCGCCCAGGCTGACCGCTGGAACAGCCCGTCGGGACAACACGACACCGGTGAATGCCAGTTCAACGGCCGTCGTGTCGCGCAGGATCGGCGGCGTCAGGCGGCCGGTTCTCGGGCGCGCCAGCCGTTAGCCGTCCAGGGACGAGCAGACCACGCGGTTTCTGCCCTGCCGTTTGGCGCTGTAGAGATTGGCGTCGGCGGATTGGACAAGGCCTTCGGCCCGCCATGCTTCCGAGGGAACGCCGCTCGCGACGCCGATGCTGATGGTCACCACCTGGGCGGTCGGGCTTTTTGCGTGGGCGATGGCCAGGTCGCGGATGCTGGCGCACAAGTTGTCCGCCACCGTCCGGGCGTTGTCGCCGGCCAGGCCGGGCAGGATCATGGCGAACTCCTCGCCGCCGTAACGCGCGGCCAGGTCGCCGGCCCGCTTGGCCGCGGCGGCGATGGCCTGGGCGATGCGGCGCAGGCACTCGTCGCCCATGTGGTGCCCCAGATGGTCATTGTACGCCTTGAAGTGATCCACATCGACCATGATCACGGCCAAGGGGGAGGCGTTGCGCTTGGACCGGTTCCACTCGTTGGCCAGGATGACGTCGAATTTCCGCCGGTTGGCGATGCCCGTCAGACCGTCGCAATCGCTTAGGCGCTGGAGCTTTTCATTGGCCTCGGAAAGCGCCTGGGTCCGTTCCCGCACTTGGCGCTCCAACTCCTGGCTGTAGGCCTCGCGCAACCGTTCCGACTGTTTTTGCGCCGTCACGTCGCGTAGGATGCCCTGGTAGCCGATGATCTCTTTTTGGGGTCCCCGGCGCAGGTTCGCCGACAGCACGGCCTCGATCCGCTCGCCGTCCTTGCGGCGCATGACGACCTCGAAACCATCGACCATGCCCGTGGATTCGATGGCTTGGCGAAATTCTTCGCGCTGCCTGGGATCAACATAGAAGTCGGTGATGGAGCTGGCGAGCATTTCCTCCCGGGTGAAGCCGAAGATGGTCATGCAGGCCGGATTGACGTCCACGATCCTCCCTTGCGGAGTGGTGAGGAAGATGAGGTCGCTGGCCCCCTCGAAGACGCTGCGGTAACGTTGTTCGCTGGCCGTCAGGCTGCCGTAGAGCTTGGCGTTCTCGATGGAGATGGCGGCCTGGGCCGAGAGCGTCTTGACGATCTGCGTGCGCTCCACGGCGAAGACGCCGGGGGAGTGGTTGTTCTCCAGGTACAGGACGCCGCTTAAACGGTTCTGGGCCAGCAGGGGCACGCACATGACGGATCGCACCTGGCGGCGAAGGACATGCGGGTCCTGCTGGAACGTGGGGTGCTGCCCGGCGTCGTGGAGCACCACTTCCAGCCGACTGCGGATGACGTACCGGACGATGGCCTCGCTGACCAGGAGCGAGCCTTGCAACGGGCTGTTGTCCTGGGTTGGGACGCCCTGTTCCACCGTGGCCATGGCCGCCACGGACCAGTCGCGGTCATCGGGCAGCAGGAGGAATCCCTGCTGCGCCCCGGCGTTCTCGATGACGCTGGTCATGATGACCTCAAGCAGCGAAGCCAGCCGCATTTCCCGGGAAATCGCCTGGGTGGCCTTCAGGAGGCTGCCGATGTCGAGGAGGCGCGACGGGGTGCTTGCCCCAAGGCTGGACTGCGAGCCCGACAACCTTGACGGGCTGCCGCTGGAGGCCAGGGACACGGACGCGGTCGCGGCCGGCCGGTCGTGGGTCTCTCGCAGGAAAAGCACCTTGGCGTGGGCGCCCCAGCGGTAATAGTTGAAACAGGCGTCCTCAAGAAACGCCCTGGCCGTATCACCGTTGCCCAGGGCCTCGTGCACGAGGTGGGCGCGTTCCCGGGCCAGGGCCACGCCGCGCGGCCGGTCCTGCTTGCGGGCGGTGGCCGCGGCCTGCTCACAGAGTTCCAACGCCTGGGTCGCGCGGCCGGCCAGCCGAGCCTCCTCGGCGCGCAACAAACACTCCTGCCAGGCGTAGTTCGCCGGGCAATTCTCGGCCCAAACGGCGTACTCAGCCAAGGACGCCTGGAAACAGGCGGCCATTTCCCCGCGCTCGTCCGGCGTCGCTTCTTCCAGGAGCGAGGCCGCGGCCATGGCCCGGTAGAAGCTGAACACCGTGGTTTCGTAGAGGATGGGAATATAGCGCATCCAGTCGGCGTGGGCCTGGGCAAAGCGCCAGGCCTCCCGGGTCCGGCCGAAGCAGAACAGCAGCTGGAGCTTGGAGGTGAGGAAGTAGGCCAGGCCATGGCCGAACAGGGTTTCGGGGGCTTGCCAGCGCGTCAGACAGGCGTTTTCGTCCAGCTCCGGGGTGCTCAGCGAAACCGGATCGGGGCGTTCGCCCTTGAGGTTGAGCAGGAAGAGATTGCAGAAACGCTCGCTTTGCAGGAACGGCGAACCGCGTTTTTCATAGAACGCCAGGCTGATGGCGCTTTCTTCCAAGGCCTTGTCCACGGTGGCCGCCGCCAGCACCGTCTTGGGAATCATGGTGCGCGCGTAGCCGGCGAAGACCAGATTGCCGTTTTCGATGCCGTGCTGGTAGGCGCGCTTGTACATGTCGATCTGCTCCTCCAGCGGCAGGAACCAGTGCATGGCGCACACCGCGTAGAGGAAGGTGATCTGGGCCCGGATGCGGGGGTTGGGGAAGCGTTCGATGAGCTGCATGGCCAGGGTGCCCAGGTCGAAGGCGCTGCGGTAGTCCTGCCGCTCCTGCACGATGACCACCGTGACCCAGGCGAAGCCGATGGCCGACAGGGCGTTGTGGCCATGGCGCATGGAGCGCGCGACCACCTCCAGCACCAGGATCGGAAAGAGCGTCGGCAGGGCGATGTAGGCGCCGTCGGTGAGGATGGCCATGAGCCGGATGATGCTGTCCTGCTCGGGGTCGGCCACGTCGGGGACGTGGATGAGCTCCTTGATGGGCCTGGGGCCGAGCAGTTCCGTGTAGTCGGCCATGAGCGCGGCGAAGCGGGCCTTGAGGCTTGGGGCGTCGTCGGCCCGGGGAATGGTCACGCCAAACAGGGACAGGGCGTCCCTGGCCCGGTCGATCATGGCGTTGTATTTGCCCAGCTGATTGTATTGAATCAGCTGCTGCATGAAGATTGCGACCTTTTCGAAACGGTCGGGGGTATGGGCCAGGGCCTCGTCCAGCAGGCTTTCGGCCAGGGCGAAGTCGCCCAGGAGATAGGCGACGTCGGCTTTTTCGCGGGCCACGTCCCGCATGGTTTCGGGCTGCGTCCTCCAGGCGTCCCCGGGCAACAGCGAGGCGGCGATGTCGAAGTGGCGCAGGGCCGGCTCATAGGCCGTGGACGCCTTGGCCTTGCGTCCGGCCCGCATGTTGAGGTGGTAAAGGGCCAGACGCTCATCGGGTTCGGTGATCAGGTGCATCGCGGCGTTGAGGTGGGAGGTGACGTCGAAGATGGCTTCGTCGAGCTGAGTCTGCCCCACATGGCGCAACAGCAGGCGTCCGATGCGCAGGTGCAGCGGCGCGAGTTCCTCCTGGGGGATCAACGAGTAGGCGGCCTGCTGGACCCGGTCATGGAGGAAGCGCAGCGTGGAGCCCGACGGAAGCAGCAGCCCCGTGCGCAAGGCCTCCCACAACGATTCGCTGGTCTGTTCCACCGACTGTTCGCCCACGGCGGCGAGCATGGCCAACTCGAACCGGTTGCCGATGCAGGCGGCCAGCCTGAGCGCCTGTCGCGTGCGCGCATCCAGGCGGCCGATGCGGCCGGCCATGAGGTCCACGACGTTGTCGGTCAGCTCCATGGCCCGGATGCCGTCCATGTCCCAGCGCCAGCCGCCGGTCCCGGGGTCCAGCCGGAAGACCTCGCGGGCGTGCAGTTCCTTGAGCATCTGGGACACGAAAAACGGGTTGCCGCCGGTTTTTTGCTCGATCAGCCCCGTGAGTTCGGCCACATCCCCGGGCGCGCGGCGTAGCGTGTCCGCGACCATCTGGCGCAGATCGGCATTGCCAAGGGGCGTCAGCGACACGGTGCGCGCCGCCACGCCCGCCTCTTCGAGGCGCTTCACGGTCAGCATCAGGGGATGGCCGGGGAAAACCTCGTTGTCCCGGTAAGCGCCAAGCAGCAGCAGGTAGGGCGTCCGCGCCTGGGAGGCCAGGGTCCACAGCAGTTGCAGGGAGGGCGCGTCGGCCCATTGCAGGTCGTCGAGAAAAATCACCAGGGGATGCTCGCGCCTGGCGAAAACGCCGATGAAGCGCTGCATGCACAGGATGAACCGGTTCTGGGCCTCGGACGGCCCCAGTTCCGGCACGGGCGGCTGGCCGCCAAGGATGAGCTCCAGTTCCGGGATGACGTCCATCATGACCTGGGCATTGCCTCCCAGGGCTTCGAGGAGTTCCGCCCGCCACCGCACCACCCGGGCCTCCGGCTCGGACAGGATCTGGTTGGCCAACTGGCGAAAGGCCTGGATGAAGGCGGAAAACGGGATGTCCCGCTGGAACTGGTCGTGCTTGCCGGAGATGTAGCGCCCGCGTTGCCGGGTGAGTCCCTTGTGCACCTCGTTGACGAGCGCGGTCTTGCCGATGCCCGAATAGCCCCCGACCAGGAGCAGTTCAGCCTTGCCCTGGGCCATGCGCTCGAAAGACTCCAGGAGCAGGCGGATTTCCTTGTCCCGGCCATGGATTTTTTGTGACACCTGGAACTGGCGGGACACGTCCCACCGGGCCAGCGGCATGTCCGTGAGGCTGCGGCCCTGGCCCGTGGCCTCGCGCATGGCTTGGAGGTCGCGGACCAGGCCGTCGGCGCTTTGGTAGCGATCCTCGGCCCGCTTCTCCAGCAGGCGCATGGCGAGCTCGGACACGGCCTGGGGCACCTGGGGGTTGACGTCCCTGGGGCGCGAGGGCTTGCGGGCGATGTGGGCGTGCAACAGCTCCATGGGATCCCGGGAGCGAAACGGCAGTTCGCCGGTGAGCATCCGGTAAAAGCACACGCCAAGGGAGTAGAGATCCGACCGGCTGTCGATGCCCCGGTTCATCCGCCCGGTCTGCTCCGGGGAAATGTAGGCCAGGCTGCCTTCGATCTGGTCCGGGTTGCCGGGTTCCTGCACCTCGCCCTCGATGAGCGAGGACATGCCGAAATCCGTCAGCTTGACCTCGCCCGTGCCGGGGTGGATGAGGAAATTGCCCAGGTGGACGTCCTTGTGGATGATGCGCTGGGCGTGCAACTGGGCCAGGGATTCGGCCATCTGCACGGCGACGTCGAGGAAGTCCGGCACGTCAAGGACGCGTTCCGCCAGATGGGCCTGCAGGTCGAGAGCGCCGTAGTCTTCCTCGATGATGGCGAAGCTGGAACGGTATTGCAGCAGGTCGTGGACCTTGATGACCCGGGGCAGGTCCAGGGTGGCGAGCAGATCGTACTCGTGCTGGAAACGGAGGTTTTCCCGAATGGAGATATCCGGGCTGGCAGGAACCTTGATCACCACGGGCAGGCCGTCGCATTCGCGTCTGGCCCGGAACACCTGGCTGTTGGGTCCTTGATAGAGCAATTCGCCGACTTGGAAGCCGGTAAGGGAAATCATGGCGCGAGCGTCCCTCTGCTTGGCTTGGTCACTACACCGGTGGAAAGGATCATTCGCGATTTTTCGTGCGACCGATCCGCGGTCGGCGGGAGTGTCCCGTCCGAAGAGCACGATTGCGCTTTGAGCGATATCTACCCAGACGACGGCCGCGCGTCCACTGCATTTGTCCTTGGCAGCCGTCGCGGTGCTCAAACGGCATTGCTGCAGTTGGTTGCTCTGGGAACTTCATGCCGGACGGTTCGGGGAACAAATCCCTGCAAGGGGGCCGGAACCACCTCAAAAGATGCCGTTTCCGACCCCCTGCCGCGCGTATCGAGGTGTGCGGGCGCGGGATCGCCGCGCCATGGAGGAACAAAAAAGGGGGATTCCCGTGGGGCGTCCCGCTACTCCCAGGAAAAAATACGCTTCCAATCCTTTTTCATGCTGATGACGACCCAGCCCTTTTGGGCGGCTTCCGCCATCAGGGAATCGGGGAACGTCCCGATCTTGGACTGGGCGGCGTAGGCGTATTCCCGTTCGGCGTCGTCGTGGCGCACGAGCATCATGAGCCGGACGCCGCCGCCGGCCTGGGCATACTCAAGCATTTCCTTGTCGCCGTCGGAGTTGCCAAAGGCCGCTTGCGGACGGCGGCCGATGATGAGCTGGATGCCCTGGGGCTTGCCCGGGCCGACGTTGACGAGCAGCAGCTTGGGCTCTTCGGTGAGGATCGCCTTGCCGGCGGCGTCATAGCCGAATTTCGTGGCGTTGAGGGTGCCGACCACCTGCTCGGGCGGTACGCCGTAAACCTTTTCGGCATAGGCGCGCAGGAAATCCTGGCCGCCACCGGTGACGAAATAGGTCTTGTAGCCATGGGCGCGAAAAAGCTGCATCACTTCCAGCATGGGCTGGTAGACAAGTTCGGTGTAGGGCCGCCCCCAACGGACATCCCGGGCCGTGTCCAGCCACCGGCGCACTTGGTTGCCGAGTTCCTCCACGGTCATGCCGGTCATGGTCGCGGCGTAGAGCTTGACGATGTCGTCGGTGGACGCGTCGGCCAGGCGCTCCAGGCCGCCGGACAGCAGGGACTTGAAGGGTTCGGCCCCGGCCAGCTCCGGCTTGTCCTTGGCCAGCTCGCGCAGCCGGTCCAGACAGTAGAGCATGGGCGTGTACATGGGCTGCTCGACCCAGGTCGTGCCGTCCTGGTCAAAGGTGGCGATGCGCGCCTCGGGCGGGACGTAGCCCGGGTTCGAGACATCGGTGGTCGCTTGCACGAAGGCCAGGATCGCCTGCTTGGCCGGCCCCTCGTTCCAGGAGGGCAGGGGGTCGGTCTGGGCCAGGGCCGCCGTGGCGACCAGCAGCAGGCAGCACAGAGCCAGGGCGATCAGGCGGCCCGGCTGCAGGAAAGAAACGCTGTTTCGCCGCGCGGGCAGTCGTCTGGTCATGCTCTCCCTCCGTTTGAACAGCCGGCCGCCGACGGCCGGAAACCGCAAGCGCCAAGGGGCGGCCAGGGGGCGGATTTAAAAACTGACGCTTATGCCCAGGTCGCCGCCGTAGCTGATGGTCTGGGTGTCAAAGGCCATGGCCGAGGCCGCGCCGCGCACCATCACCCGCTCATTGATTGTATAGGAAGTCCCCAGGCTGGCCGTGGCCCAATCGGTTTTCACCGGGGCGGCGGCCATGGAATAGGGCTGGGCCGTGGTCGTGGTCAGGGCGGCCTTGACCTTGCGGTCGGCCTGATCCACCAACTCGTGGTTCCATTTGGCTTCCACGAACGGCCGCCAGGAGCCCGCCTCGATGGCGGCGCGCCAGCCGAGTTGGCTTATGGCCGAATCGCGTATCTGCTGGCCAAAGGACAGGGCCGTGACGCCGTTGCCGCCGGTGGCCGCGCCGCTGGTCCCGGATTCGGCAAAACCCTTTATGCGCACCTGCTGCAGCACCAGCCCGGCCACCGGACCGGTGACCACCGGCCCCAGGCGGATGTTGCCGCCGGCGCGAAGAGCCAGACCCAGGGACGTTCCCGTGGTCGTGGCGCTGTTGCTGTCGGTGAAAAGCCCCAGGGCCACGTCCCGGGCGATCTTGTCCTGGAGGAAACCGTAGGAGGCCACGACATCGCCCCAGACCGGTCCGGCCTGATAGGCGGAATAGAGGCTCAACGTCTGGTCGTTCTGGTCGAAGTGCCCGCCGCCCATGGAAAACTGCTGGGTCTGGGTCCCGGCGGTGAAGGCCGCGCCGACGATGAGGCCGCAGGGCAGCTGATAGTCCAGGCCCGCCGAGCCGGTAAACGGCGTGCCGGCCACATCGGGAAAGCCGGAGAAGTTCCGAAGCGCCAGCGCGCCGACGCCGCCGCCCATCCAGACGTTGACGCGTGCTTGGCCGCGATGCTGCCCGGTCAGGTCGATCTGGCCCTGGAGGACGGCCGTCCGGGTCAGGCCGCCCTGGATGGGGAGTTCGGCCAGCAGGGACATCAGGCTCGGGGCCGTGAGCAAGCTCGCTTCATAATCCGACTCGATCCTCTGGCCGGCTGTGGTCAGGTGATGGCCGTCGATGAACAGATACGTTTGCAACTGGACGGGCGTGATGTCGGCCCAGGTGGTCACCAGGGCGGCCACCGGGGACGGGGCGTTGGCCGCCAGCACCGAGGACGGCGTGAACCCGAACAGCGTGGGATTGGTGGCCACGAACTGGAACAGGCTGGTGAGGTCGGCGGGGATATACCGCACGCCGGCCGCCGTCAGATACGACCACTTGGTGTTGCCGTAGGCCACGGCGCGGGCGTAGTCGTCGACGTTGCTGGCCGGGACGAGGCCGCCCTGGCCGGTCAGGGTCGAGGTGTAAAAGGTGTTGGGCACCATGACGGTGCGCGCTCCGGCCGCCTGCAGGCTGGCCACGCTGGCCGTGAACTGGGCTGCCACGCCGTTTAAAAAGGTCGGGTTGGCGGCGATCCAGTCGGCACCCTGTTTTTGCACGAAGATCAGGTCGTTGTTGCCGCTGTTGACGACATAGAGCGCCTGGGCGTTGGCGGCGCCCCCGTTGGCGGCCAGGAGGCAGGCGATCTGCTCGGTGGCGGTCACGTTGCCGGGCAGGTTTCCGGGAGCCGTGACGCCGCCGGCCGTGGCGCTCAAGGGGGCCGTGTAGGCGCTGCCGTTGCCGAAATTGGTGCCGCCGATGCTGACCGGCTCGGCGGAGAGGCCGAACCGGCCGGCCAAAAACGTGGAGGTCATGATCCCGGGGCCGGCCCATCCGCCCTGGGCTCCGCCGGCGATGGCGGCGGCGACCATGGCGTCGGCCGAGGCGTTGCCTGTCGACACATAGCGAAAATAGCCGCTGTCCAGGGTGCTGTCGCCAAGGCCGACAAACTGATTGAACGCCCCGGCGGCATCGGCCGAACGTGGCGCGACAAGGGCGAGCAGGGCGGCAAGAAGCACAAGATGCAGCACTTTTGACATGGGCACTTCCCTGGCGGTCGATTTTCAAAGTCCATCTGGCGATTTGCAATACGACCTGTCGCCTGCAGCGTTGACTGTCACATAAAAACGGTACGTTATCAATCAGGGACCGCCACCTCGGGCCGCGTCTTCAAGGTCCGTCTGGCGCATGGCGGGCGGTGGCCGGCGCGTTTGGGGGAATGGCGTTTGGGCGTTTGACTTCTCAAGGCGGTTGGGGCAATTTTTGGGGTTCGGAAGCTGTTTGCCGAGCTGTCGTTCAAGGCGGGACCGTTTGCTTGACACGCCACGGGCGTGACCTCGCCACATAAAGCAATTCCACGAAATTCCATCGAAAAATGATCCTTTTGGCGAAAGGCCAACGGGGTCTTGCTTTGTTGTCGGTCCGACGGGCATGGGGCGGCGCTGCCTGGGGCAGCAGTCGGCCCGAAACGTTTACGGAGAAGGTGAGTCTGTGGCTCTTGGCATTGACTTTGGAACATCAAATTCCGCTGTTGGTTTGTTGAAGGACGGATTGCCTTGCCTCGTCGCGTTGGAAGACGGGAAACAGACGATCCCCAGCGCCATTTTTTATGATACGGAAGAAGACGCCGTGCTCTTTGGCAATGCAGCGATAGCCTTTTACATGGACGGCTGCGAAGGCCGGTTACTGCGTTCGCTCAAAAGCATACTGGGCAGCTCGCTGGTCAACGAATCCACGGAAGTGGGCTATAAGAACATTGCCTTCAAGGACATCATTGTCACGTTTGTCCGGCATTTGAAGGCTGGCGCGGAAACCGCCGTGGGCCATGCCGTGGACAGCGTCGTCATGGGCCGGCCCGTCCGGTTTGTGGATGCCGACGAGCAGGCCGACGCCCTGGCCCAGGCGCATCTGGAGGAGATCGCCAGGAAAGCCGGTTTTCGCGAGGTGCTCTTTCAGTACGAACCCATCGCGGCCGCCTTGGATTATGAGCAGTCTGTCCAGCAGGAAGAACTCGCCCTGATTGTCGATATCGGCGGCGGGACGTCGGATTTTTCCATCGTCAGGGTGTCGCCGGACAGGCGGGGCCAGGCCGACCGCAAGCAGGATATTCTGGCCAACACCGGCGTGCATGTCGGCGGCACCGATCTGGACCTGAAACTGAGCCTTGAGCAAGTGATGCCGCTTTTCGGCTACAGGACGCAGACCAGGAGCCTTTTTCCCGGCGATCCCATACTGGACCTGCCGCCAATGTACTATCGCGAGCTGGCGACCTGGCACAAAATCGTGTTTTTGTATAACAACAGGGCCTTGCAAGGGATCAAGAACATTCAATATCACGCGGAGCGGCAAGATCTGGTCGATCGGCTGGTCAGGATCATTAAGCGGCAGGAAGGCCATCGCCTGGCCGGCGATGTTGAAGCCGCGAAAATTGGCCTTTCGGAGCATGATACCGCCTCGATCGCCTTGGACTACGTGGAGAAAGGGCTGCAAGCGGCGTTGCATCGCCAGAAATTTGAATCCGACATCGCGCCTGAAACAGCAAGCATTGTGTCGAAAATCGACGAATGCCTCAGTCTTGCCGGTGTTGCGGCGTCGGCGATAGACACGCTGTTCATGACGGGCGGCAGCACGGCCATCCCGCTTATCGCCCAGGCTTGTCGCCAGGCCGTGCCCGCTGCCCGTCTGGTGGAGGGGAGTCGGTTCGGCAGCGTGGGCATCGGGCTGGCTCTTGATGCCGGCATGAAGTTCGGGGCGTAATGCCCAGTACAAAACATAACGACAGTTATGTTTTGTAACTATATAAATTACATCAACATGTTGGTTGCAATGTACTTTCGCTTGAGCAATGGAGCTGGAATGCCCGGCTTGGCGTCAGGCGCGCCTCAGGGGCGCGGTGCAGGCCCTGCGCGTTGGTCGGACGCCATCTGCCGCCAGGCGGCGGATTACGGGTTCATGGCCATCATGGCGTCCTGTTCCGCCAGGAAGGCCGCATGGGCGCGGGGCAGATAGCGGCTCGAAAACAGGTACGCCGTTCCCGTGGACGTGCTTACGGACGCGATGTCCCCAAACTCCGGCTTGGCGGCCATGGCTGCGAGGATGGCGGCGAGGTCTTGCGGGGCGAGACCGAAGGGCGGCTTCTCGAAGAGTTCGACCGGCACCGGGCGCGGGTAGTCCCGGGAGTTTGACCGGACAGCCTCGGCCACAAGCGCCTCGGGGGCATCCTGGTTGTCCAGCAGCCGGGCGTAGCTGCGA
This sequence comes from Pseudomonadota bacterium, assembly GCA_023435825.1. Taxonomy (GTDB): domain Bacteria; phylum Desulfobacterota; class Desulfovibrionia; order Desulfovibrionales; family Desulfovibrionaceae; genus Solidesulfovibrio. Next base: position 42,765 of record JAEZMB010000151.1, read on the forward strand.
CTGAGCAGGGCCGGGTCGTGGTAGAGGGTCCGGCCGGACCGGCTGGCCAAGGCCGCGATTTCGGGCCGGTCCGCGACGATGGCGGCCAGCGCCGTGCCTGGCTCGTCTGGCGGCGCAGTTTCCAGGCGTTCGGCCAAGCCGCGCTCCCGCAGCCCCTCCAGGATTTCTTCCAGGGCGATCAGCCGGGGCTCGGCGCTGGCTTCCCGGATGATCTGCAGAACAGCCCGGGGCAGTTCGGCTTCGGTGGCCGGTTCGGACAGGTCGGCCGGAGCTGGTCGCCCGGCCAGATCGGGTAGGTCGGCCGGATCGGATAGGCCGGCCAGCGCAGGCAGGTCGGCCGGATCGGGCAACCCGGTCGAATCGGACAGGTCGGCCGGATCAAGTTGTCCGGCCGGGGCGGCCAGCCCGGGCGAAGCGGGTCGGTCGGCCAAGTCGGCCCGTTTAGGCAGGTCGACCGGACCTGTCAGCCCGGTCGCGTCGGCTTGGCCGGTCGCGCTCACTTCGCGGCCTCGGGCGTGAGCTTGGCGGCGGCCAGGGCCTCGCCCACGTCGGCCAGCCCCAGTGCGGCGTAGCGCGCCTGGCTCGGCGCGCCCGTGGCCTTGTCCCAGCCCATGGCCTCGTAATAATAGTCCATGGCCTTGGCGATGTCGGCCGGGTCCATGCGGATGGTCCCCTTGGTCAGGGCCGCCGTGCCGTTTGGGTCCTCGAAGACCCAGGGCGGCACGATGTCGTGGGCGGCGCGCATGTCCACCCGCCCCATGTCCCGAATGGTCAAGGCCCGGTGCAGGGTGAAGATGCGCTCCGCCACCCGGTCCAGCTCCTCCCGGTCCATGGCCTGGCCGGTGGCCAGGCTCAAAAACTTTGACTCCAGGCTGTCGTCCCCGGCATAGCCGCGCTCGCGCAGGGGAGAGGCCGCCCAAGGCCCCATCCAGTTGCATACCCCCAGGGCGTCGTGGAGTTCCTTGCGCAAAAGGGACCACTTGGCCCGCTGGGCTTTGTGGATGTTGGCCGGCGTGTAGTCCCCTGGGGCGTCCAGGGCGTCGGGCGAACCCCAGATGGCAGTGGCCAGCTTTTTTTGCACCTCAAGCGGCAGGCCGTTTCGCACGAAGTTCGTGTGGGAGTGGCACTGGGCGTCACGGTTGTACTGGGTGTTGATGATCACCCCGCACTGGCCGTCGTCCTCGTTGGCGTGGTGCTTGGGATGGCCCATCTTCCAATAGGTCGTCGCGTGGTCCTCGGCCCATTGCGATTCCGGGATGGACCAGTGGTCGAAGATCGCGCCCGTGCCGCGACTGAGCACCTCCCCGAGTTCGCCCTGGCGGTTGGCGATGCGGGGAATGAGATCGAGCAGGAAGGCCGGATCGGCGTTGTCGTACTTGTCCCAGGGGATGGAGGCGTATTCCTTGGACCCGAGCTTGGCCTTCAGATAGCCGCCTTCGTAGAGCTTACGCAGGTCGCGCTGCAACTGGCCGTAGTTGGACCACAGGCCCAGATCGTCGGCCAGGTGCATCCCCACCATGCAGGCTTCCATGGCGGTTTCGTTGTTTTTCTTGTTGGCCAGCTGCTTGAAGAACGCCCGGCCGAACATCAGCGCCACGCAGGTGTTCTGGCCCATGTCCGGGATGCCGTACTTGGCGGTCACCGACGGCATCTTGAGCATGGTGTGGCAGCGGATGGGGCAGGCCGTGCAGCCGTTGCCGCGCACGGTGTGTTTCCAGGCCTCGTCGCCCAGGAAATAGGCCGCGCTGTTGGTGCGAAAGGCGATGCTGTTCGGGTCGTGGATGTCGCCGGGAAGTTCCACGGGCGGCTTGGCCGCGCCCCAGCGCTTGCCGGGCTGGCCGACCCAGCGCGAGGCCGGATTGTAGTATTCGGCCTGGGGCGTGGGGAAGCTTGGCACCACGTGCTGGTTGTTGGCGCCCATGATGGAGAGGTGGAACTTGACCAGGGCCTGCCAGGCGGCCTTGTCCCCGGCGATGCGCACCGCGCCGCTGCCTTGCACGGCCACGGCCTTGAGATTCTTGCCGCCCATGACCCCGCCCACGCCGCCGGCCGAGTGGGAAACGGAATTGATCACCATGCCCATGGGAGCCAGATTCTCCCCGGCCTGGCCGATGGCCGCCACCACGCAGTCCGGCCCCATTTCCTGGCTGATTTCCAACGTGGCCCGGCGGATGCCCGAACCCCACAAGTGCCGGGCGTCGCGGATCTCCACCCGGGCGTCGCGGATCATGAGCCAGACGGGCTTGTCGGCCTTGCCTTCCACGATCAGGGCATCAAAGCCGGCGTATTTGAGCTTGGCCGCGAAGTGCCCGCCCATGTGCCCCGAGCCGACCAGCGGCTTGGGCCAGCAGGTGGGAAAAAGCGTGGTGATGGTGGCGCGGCCGTTGCACGGCACGCTCGTGCCGACAAGGGGGCCGGTGGCGAAAACGAGCTTGTTGGCCGCGTCAAAGGGGCTGGTCCCGGCCGGCACCTCGTCCCAGAGCACCCGGTAGCCGATGCCGGCCCCGCCGAGCAGGGCCGCGTAGCGTTCGCGGGTCTCCTCGGTGGTGATCTTGCCGGTGGAGAGATCGACGCGCAGGACCTTGCCGACAAATCCACCGCTGCCTACGGCCATGACGAACTCCTTCCCGGTGAAGGGGTATTGCGACTCCACCTCTAAAGCGCAGCTTCATGAGGCGCGGCATACTGCTATAATCTGTCTTGTTACAACACCACGGACGTTGTGTCTTACCGGAGAGGCTATTTCGCCGGCCTCGTGCCGGCCGGAACATGGCAGTCCAGGCAGGCCTTGGCCGTTTCCGGGGGGACGACGGACAGGGTGGGCCGGGTCGGCGCGCCGTCGCGGGTGAGGTCGCGCCAGGGCACGTAGCGCAGGGCCGCCGCCGGGCAGGCTTCCACGCATTTGGGCTTGCCCTGGCACAGGGTGCATTTGGCGGCCACCCCGGCCTGCTCGTCAAAGGCGATCATGCCCCAGGGACAGGCCTGCTGGCACAGGCGGCAGCCCACGCACTGGGCGGCGTCGACCACCCGTGCGCCGGTTTTGGCGTCGGCGACGATGGCGTTTTGGGGACAGGCCGTGGCGCAGGGCACGGGATGGGGGCACTGGCGGCACACGCCCTGGATCACCAGCCCGTCGCCCCAGTCCCCGTGCATGGCCTGGCCGCCGGTGGGGCCGGTTGGGCCGAAATTGACGGTGCGGGCGATCTTGATGCGGGCCAACGACGGCTGGGCCCGGCCGTCGTTATATTCCGTGCAGGCCAGTTCGCACCGGCCGCAGGCCACGCAGCGGGTGGGATCGGCCAGCAGCACGCCCTGGGCGCTCTCCAGGATCACCAGCGGCGTGTTTTCGCCGTAGGCCTCGCCAAGGCGCAGCAACGCCAGGCCGGAAAGGGCGCAGGCGGAGAGCTTGAGAAACCCCCGGCGAGTCAGCGCGGCCTCCCAGCCGGTGGCCTTGGCTGCCTGTCCGATCCATTCCGACGAGATGCCGCGTGTCTTGTCCATGTCGCGCCTCCCGCAGCCAGCCGCCGCCCTGGGGCCGAAACAGGCGTTTCGGCAGGTTGGGCCTTGGGATGGTCATAAAACGCTTTTGGGAGGGCGTCCATGGCCCATTGCCCGGCCCGGCGCGGCGGCCGCCGGGTCAGGGGACGACGCGAACCAGGACCACGGTCACGTTGTCCTGGGCTTGCCGGGCCAGGGCTTCTTGAATGAGCCGGCGGCAGAGTTCTTGGGGGTCTTCATCGCTCGCCCGGGACAGGATGTCCGCCAGCCCGGCGTCGTCCACGGCGTCCGTGAGGCCGTCGGAGCACAGCAGATACAGGTCGCCGGGTTCGCAGGCGACGGGGAGGAGATCCGCTTCCAGCGCCTCGGACATGCCCAGGGCCCGGTAGATGATGTGCCGTTCGGGACTGCCGGCGGCCTGCTCCGGGGACAACAGTCCCTGGCGGACCCGGGCCATGACCAGGGAGTGGTCCTGGCTGAGCTGTTCCAGGCGGCCGCCGCGATACCGGTAAGCCCGGCTGTCGCCGACGTTGGCCAGGACCAAGCCGTCGTCGCAGCGGTGCAGCCCCACCAGGGTGCTGCCCATGCCCGAGGCCCCGAAGGAACCGAAGCGGTCCTTGGAAGCCTCCAGCACGGCGGTGTTGGCCGCCTCCACGGCCCGGCGAAACCGCTTGGCGGCGGGCGGCCAGGCCGGCGTCCCCGGCGGCACGTATTCCCGGGTGTCGAACGGCGAAGGCGCGGTCAGCACGCGGGCCACGGTCGTCACGGCCAGGCGGCTGGCCACCTCACCGGCCGCCAGGCCGCCCATGCCGTCGGCGACGAGAAAAAGCCCCTGGCCGGCATCGACCCAGAAAGCATCCTCGTTGTTCTCCCGGGCGGCCCCGCGATCCGTGGCTCCCCAAGTCTCAAGCCTCATGGCTGCCCTTTCCCGCTTTGGCCCAGGCCAAGCTTGTCCGCCGCCCGCCGGTAGTAGACGTTGTCCTTAAGCGGCATGGTTTCCAGCACCGCCTTCCAGCGGGCCCTGGCCGTTTGCCGGTCGCCCAGGCCTTCGTAGACCAGGCCTTCCTCGTAGAGGCGTTTGGCCTCGGCCTCCATCATGGGCGTCAGTTCGGCCACCCGGGCCTTGGTTTCCTTGGCCTCGGGGTAGACCTCCAGCGCCTTGGCCCAGAGGGCGTAGGCTTCGGCGTATTTTTTCTGGTTGTAGAGCTTCTGGCCGGCGGTGAAGTCGGGCGTGACCCGCCGGACCAGCGCGTCCTGGATCTCGGCGGCTTTTTTGCGCGCGGCGGCGCGGGTCTGGTCCGTCGTTTCCTCCTCGCCCAGGCGGCGGTAGAGCACAAGGGCCTTGTAAAGGGCATCGTCAGCCAGGGCCGACGCGGCTTCGTCGTAGAGCCCGGTCAATTCCTGGCGTTTGGCCGCGGATGTCCGGGCATTTTCCTGGGCCTGGCGCTGGCTGGAGGCTTGGCTGGCGTCGATTTTGTCCATGAGCTGCCGCACTTCCGCTGCGTCCGGGGCCAGGGCCAGGGCGTCCTGGGCCGCCGCCCGGGCTCCGGCCGCGTCGCCGGCGGCCAGGAGGCGCTCGGCCCGTCGCAGGTGGGGCGTGGCCCGTTCCAGGGCCTGGGCCGCCTGATCGCGGCGGCTGGCGTCCTGGGCGGCCCGTTGTTGGAGGCCGGTCTGGAGATCGGCCTTGAGCTGCCGGGCTTCCTGGTTGTCAGCGTCCAGGGCGAGCAGGGCATCGACACGGGCCAGGGCCTGGTCGTCGCGGCCCTCCTCGTGGAGCCGACGGGCCTGGATGAGCAGGGTCGAAACCTTGTTGAGGAATTCCGTATCCTGCTTGGCCCGTTGCCTGGCCCAATCGTCGGCGATCACGGCCTCCTGGGGCGACCTGGCCGGCTTGGACAGGAAAAACAGCAGCAAGAGCAGCGCAAACAACCCCATGCCCGCGCCGAGCAGCAGTTTCCGGTTGGCCAAAATCCCCCGCATTCGGGGCGGCAGGGGCAACCCGGGCCGGGGCAGGGAGAGGACCAGCAACAGCCGGGCAGGGCCGATGGTCAGGGTATCCCCGGAGGCGACGGGCGCGGTCTGGAAGGGGACGCCGTTTTTCAGGGCCGGATTGTTCGGGTTGCGGCTGACAGCCAGCCACCGGCCGCCGCGACCGTCGATGAGCAGGTGCTCGCGGGAGACCGTGGGGTCGTCGATGACCAGGTCGCACCGGGCCGCGCGGCCGATGAGCAGTTGCGTGTCGAACCGGTGGATGACGCCTTGGCCCGGTCCGGACAGGACTTCGACGGCGCTTTGGCCCTTGCCGGAAAACTTCGGCCGGGAACGGAATTCCGTATGCTCCGCCGATCCCTGGCCGGTTGCCGGCGGGCCGGGAAATAACGTCGGCTCCGTCATGGGGCTTTTCCCTCCAACTGCTCCAATTGTCTGGCGGCTTCCCGGCAGCGTTCGTCCATCGACTGCCCCCGGCAGTATTCGGCCGCCAGGCGAAAGGCCTCCCTGGCCTCGCCCAGGCGGGCGTATTTGAGGGCCGTGGCCCCTTCCCGGGCATACTTGTCCACAAGCTGGTCGCGCTCGCCTTCGGCCTTGGCCAGCCATTTGGCCGCCTGGGCGTTTTGGGGATCCAGGGCCAGGGCTTTTTCCCATTCGCCCATGGCGGCGACGAGGTTGTTGTTGTTGTAAAAAAAGAGCCCCTGCCGGCTGCAGTCCTTGGCTTTTTCGACCGCCTCGGCCGTGGGGGCGGGGGTGTCGGCTGGTTGGGGCGCATCCGCCGGGACCGGCTTTGTCGCGGGCGGGTCGTCGGTTGCGGCCACGGATTGTTCCTTGGGACCGGGGGGGACCGGCGCGGACGTGGGCGACGGGGAAAAAAGGGCCAGCCACAGCCCCAGAAGCAGGGCGGCCAGGGCGGCCGCCGCCACAGACAGGCGGACTTTGGCCGTCAGGCCCTGTCGGCGGTGACGGCCGGGGCGCTGGGGATGCGCCGCGCCGGCCGCCGGTTGGGCCTGGGGCGCGGGCAGGGCGGACTCGATGGTCAGGACCGTCTGGCCGAGCCGGACTTCATCGCCGGGGCGCAGGGCCGCCTGCTGCACCATGGCCTTGTTGACGAACACGCCGTTGGTGCTGCCGAGGTCCGTGACGGTGAGCGTTTCGCCGGCCAGGGTGAAGCTGGCATGGCGGCGCGAGACGCTGACGTCGGCGGGGTCCAGGGGCAGGCCGCAGGTTTCGTCGCGCCCGACGGTCAGCACTCCCGGCAGCAGCGGCGTCTGGAAGGTCCGGCCCGAGGGGCCGCGCACGGTCAGGCGAAAGGCGGCCAGGGGCCGGATGATGGTGCGGTCGTCTTGGGAGGACGTCATGGGGTCTCCGTGAGGCGCACCCGGATAAGGCCGGGGTCCGCGCCCGGTTCCTTGCGCGCGGCCAGGGGCTGGTTTCCCACGCGGTGGACGGCGTTGCCGGCCGGATCGTCCAGGAGGTCGGCCACGGCGGCCAGCAGGGTCGGATCGGCCAGGGCCGACAGGAGATGCACGGGCGCGGCCAGGTCGCGGCAGGCCAGTCGGCCGGCGAAGGCCGGGCTCCAGCCCACAAGCCGGTAGCTGGCCGGATCGATCAGGCACCATTCCCCGGCCTCGGCTGACGGCCCCTCCTCGGACGGCGACGTGCCTTGGCGGGTCGAGGACGCCGCCAAGGCGGCATCGGCGACGCAGCCTTGGCTGGCGGCCGCCGACCCGGCGGCATCCCCCGAAACAGGGGCGTCAGGCGCTTTGGAGGACCCGGTCCGGCCGGAAGCGTCGGCCGGGACCAGGAGCAGGGTCCGCTCCACGGCGCTTTTGAGTTCGGCGGCCTCCCGGGAGGCGGGGACCACGGACAAGGCCGCCGCCCCGGACTTGAGCGCCACGCCGATGTCCTCGGCCATGCGCCGCATGGGGCCAAGGGACAGCCTCTCGACGCACCAGGCCGCCGCCGCCCAGGCCAGGGCCGCCGCGAGCAGCCCGAGGACCAGGCCGCCGGCGCGGCTGGGGGGCGACAGCGCCTGGTCGGGGTTGAACACCACCACGGCCAGACCGAGCAGGGTCGCGCCGTCGCGGATGGGGCAGGCCAGGACCGTGTCGCCGTCCGGCGAGGTCCAAAGCGTCAGCCCCTGGGCCTTGGCCGCCTGGGCGGCCCGGGACGCGTCCAGGACGCTCCCCATTTCCTTGGCCGGGGCCAGCACCTTGCCGTAAGGATCGGCCACCAGGACCCCGCGCACGCCGTTCTCGGCCGCGACGGAAGCGGTGCGCAGCTGGTCGGGCAGTCTGGCCTGCAAGGGCACGACGTTCTCCCCGGCCAGGAAGCGGGCCAACAGCGCCCCGCGCTGCAAGGACTCGGTCCGCAGCCAGGCGTTGACGGCATAATGGTCCGGCAGCCAGGCGGCCAGAAAGGCGCACAGGGCCAGGGCGGCCATGGCCAGGCGGATGGCCGGCCGCGTGGCCAGGTCCTGGCCGGCCGGCAGGGCGAGGCGTTTTTTCGGGGGGGCCTGCGGGGTGAACACCAGGCGCAGGCCGCAGAAATCGGCGGCCAGGGGGCGGGTGAAGACGACCTTGCCGACTTTCTCGCCGTCCACGAAAATGCCGTTGAGGCTTCCCGCGTCCAGCAGTTCGGCCTCGGTCTCGCCCACGCGCAGCAGCGCATGGCGAAAGGACACGGCCTTGTCGCAAAGGACCACGGCGTTGTCCGGGGCGCGGCCGATGCCATGCTCGCCCGGACCCAGGGTCAGGGCGTCCAGGGCCGCGCCGTCGCGTTCGATGCGTACCGCAACCATCATATCCGTTGGTCCGCGTCGGTTCCGCCAGGAAACCGGTTAGTGGTTGTAGAGGAATTTGAGGACAAAGGGGCCAAATACCACGCCGAAGATGATCGGGAAGAGAAACAGCACCATGGGCAGCAGGAGCTTCTGGGCGGCCACAGCCCCGGCTCGTTCGGCGGCCAGGAACCGGTCCTGGCGCATGCGCGCGGCCTGGTCCTTGAGGATGTCGGCGATGGAGGAGCCCATTTTCTGGGCCTGCACCAGGATGGAGGAAAAGGAATACATCTCCGGGGTGTCCACCCGCGCGCCCAGGAGCGTGAGCGCGTCTTCCATGGACATGCCCAGCGTCACGTTGTGGTGGACCAGGGCCAGTTCGGCCACGAACGGGTCCGGGGCCGTGGCCAGGTCGCGGATGCGTTTGATGCCGGCCTGGAAGTCCAGACCGGCCGCCGTGGACAGGGCCAGCATGTCCACCACGTCGGGCATGGAGCGGGTGATGGCTTTTTGGCGGGCGGCCTTTTTGTCGTAGAGCCACCAGTAGGGGTACAAAAGCCCGAGTCCCCCGAAGAGCAGGACCGTGGCGGCCTTGGCCTGAAGCGCCAGGCCGAGCAGGCAGAAGATGGCCAGCATGGCCGCCTGAAAGGCCATGAAGGCCGGCGGGGCCAGGATGCGGTCGATGCCGGCTGTGGTCAGCCAGCGGCGCAGGCGTTCCCGGTATGGGGCCGGCGTCAGACGGTCGGCCAGGGGTTCGAGAAAGGCGTAGCCGGGGCGCAACAGGGCGGCCAGGCCGGCGCTTTCGCCAAGCAGGGCGTCGATGCGCTCCGGGGCGGCCTCCTGTGGCGTCCTGCGCGCGGCGCGCGGCAACAGCCACCAGACCAGGCTGCCCACGCCAAGGGGGAACAGGAGCAGTCCGAGATCCCGCAAGAGCATGTCCATGATCCTTTCCTCCTCGTGTCCGACACGCCGCCCAGGACAGGCCCCGGCGCGTCGGCGTCGCAAAGCCGGGCTATTGGCGCGGCCGAGTTCCTTGGCGGACGCGCCCTCAGGCGTCGGCGGTGACCCGCAGCACTTCCGCCGCCGACGTCTGTCCCCGGGCCAGCCGGTCCAGGGCCGAGGCGCGCAGGCTGCCCAGGCCGGCGGCTTCGGCCGCGCGGCGCAGTTGTCCGGCGCTCGCCCCCTCAAGGACCAGCCGTTCCATGTCGCCGGTCATGGCGAAAACCTCGTAGACCCCAAGCCGTCCGCTGTAGCCCGTGCCGTGGCAGGCCGGGCAGCCGGCGGCTTCGTACACGGTTGCCCCGTCGGGCAGGGCGCTGGCCTCGGGAAAGTCCGGCGGCAGCGCTGCTTTCCGGCGGCAATCGGGACACAGGCGGCGCACCAGGCGCTGGGCCATGACCGTGATCCGCGTGGCCACGAGCTGGTGCGGGGCCACGCCCATGTTGCGCAGCCGGCTGACGGCCCCCGGCGCGTCGTTGGTGTGCAGGGTGGACAGGACGAGGTGGCCGGTGAGCGCCGCCTTGACGGCGAAATCGGCGGTTTGGGCGTCGCGGATTTCGCCGACCATGATGATGTCCGGGTCCTGGCGCAAAAAGGCCCGCAGGGCCAGATCGAAGGTCAGGCCTGATTGCGCGTCGCAGGGAACTTGCGTTGCGCCCTCCAGCCGGTATTCGACGGGGTCTTCGGCCGTGAGAATGTTGACCTCGGGCCGGTTGAGACGGTCGAGAAAGGCGTAGAGGCTGGTGGTCTTGCCCGAGCCGGTGGGGCCGGTGACCAGCAGCAGGCCGTTTGGCGCGTCCAGGGCGGCCCGGATGAGCCGTTTTTCGGCCGCGCCCAGGTCCAGATCCTCCAGGCGCAGGCTTTGTTTACCCTTGTCCAGCAGCCGCAGCACGATCTTGGGGCCAAAAAGCGCCGGCACGGCCGAGACGCGCATGTCCATGGGCCGGGCGGCGGCCAGGTTGCAGTCGATGGCCCCGTCCTGGGGCAGTCCGTCCTGATCCGGGTCCAGGCCGGCCAGCAGCATGAGCCGCCGGGCCAGGGCCGCGCCCAGAAGCGGCGGCAGGCGCAGGGCGTCCTCAAGCAGGCCGTCGCGCCGGACCCGGATGCGCCAGGAACCGCTTCCCGGCTCCAGATGGATGTCCGAGGCCCCGGCCGGGGCCAGGGTGTCCATGACGGCGCGCCAAAGCGCCGTCACTTCCGGGTCCTGGGCCGCCTCGCGCGGGCGGACATGGTCGGCGGCGATGCGGGCCACGGCCTTGGCCGCCCGGGCCGCCTGGACCGCCATGTCCGGGGACGGCGTCTCCTCGGGAGTCGGCGGATCGCGGTACAGGGCCTCCATGGCCCGGGCCAGACCCGGGCCATGGCAGACGTAGGGCCGCACCCGCGCTCCCAGCAGATGCTCGACCCCGGCCAGGGCCGCCGGGTCGTCGGGAACGGCCATGACCACATGGGCCAGGCCGCCCTCGAAGCGCAGGGGCACGGCGGCCAAGGCCGCGGCCGCCTGGGCGGGAAAAAGGGTCCGGGCCGCCCGGGCGAATTCGGGGTCCAGGGCCACCAGGGACGGATCGATGGCCTCGACGCCGAACACCTCGCGCAGGACCTCGTTGACGACCTGGGGGCCGAGCCGGCCCTCGGCCAGCAGCCGGTCGCTGACCAGCCGGCCGTCGTCGTCCGGCGAACCGGTCTCCAGGGCCTCGGGCGGCAGGCCGCGCTGGGCAAAGGCCGCACGCAGGCGCTCGTTGAGCCGGTTTCGGCTGTCGGGGTCCATCATGGCGGTCGCGTCCCCGGGGGGCGGGCTAATTGCCGGCCTCAAGCGTGTAGCCGTTGTTGAAGCGGTAGTTGAACTGGGCCTGGAAACGCGGATCGTAGGTCCGCTGCAGCCCGGCGCGCAGGATCCAGAGTTCGAGATCGCCCGGCAAGGCCCGCCGGGCCTGGGGCTGGTCCGGCATGCCGCGCATCCGATCGATCTCCCAGCCGTCGCGGAAAAGGACCAGGCTTGGCAGCATCTCCAGCTTGTAGGGCGTCGGGTCGGCCCCGGGGTCCCAGGCAAAGGCGCAAAAGCGCAGCTGCCCCTTGTAGGACTGGGACAGCCAGGACAGGAGACTGTACATGTCCCGGGACTGGGGGGATTCGGGGTTGTAAAACAGCAGCAAGGTTACGCCGGGCTGTCGCAGCACGGCCTCGCTGAACGTCTCGGCGGTCACGGTCACGATGTCCGGCGGCGGCGCTTTGCGGGCGCAGGCGCACAGCAGGCAGACGGCGCAGGCGGCGAGCAGGCCAGACAGGGGCGTTTTGGCGGAGCGAAACATGGCATCTCCTTGGCACGTGGTTTGTTCGCGGTTTGGCCGGCTGCGGGGCAACGTCCGGCCGAGGGGCGTCACGCCTCAGAATTTCTGCATTTTCGGCGCGCGTTGCTGTTTGATGCTCTGCTGTTCGGCGGCATCCTTGGCCTCGATGTCCTGGGCCTCGGGTTCGTCCCGGGCTTCGATCTCCCGCGCTTCGGGCTGGTCCTGGGCCTGGATGTCCCGGGCCTGGGGTTTTTCCCGCGCCGTGCTTTGCTGGGCCGAGGGCGCTTCCCGGGCCGTGACGGATTGGGCCGAGGGCGCGCTTTGGACGCTTGGGGCATTCTGGCCTTGGGGGCCGGCCTGGGCGTTTATGCCCTGGGCCTGGATCGACTGGGCCTGTGCCGCCTGTGCCCCTTCGATGGCGGTTTCCTTGGGAGCCTTGAGCGCCTCGATTTTTTGCGTCCCGGCGCTTTTCTGGGGCGTAACGCCTTGTTGCCCGGGAGCTTTCTGCGCCGTGATCGGCTGTTTTCCCGGGACGGTCTTGGTTTCGAGGGTGCGGGGCTGAGGCGTGGGCGCGGCCTCGATTCCCTCGGCGGCGGGTGCTTGCCGGCTGGCGATGGCCTGTTTGTTGGGAGCGCCGGCCGCCTCGATGCTCCGGGCCTGGGCCGCGTCCTGGCGTTCGGGGGCGGCAAGCGGGGCAACGGCGGCGTTGCCCGAGGGGGCATTGCCGGCGGGCTTGCGGGCCGAACTGCCCTCAGCCGTCTTGGGGACGGTTGGCCGTTGCCCCTCGGCCTTGGGCGCGACCGGCACGAGGAGCTGGCCCTGGGGCGTGTTGCGGACATCCACGCGCGGCGGCGTCTGGCTTGGCTGGCCCGGCTCTCCGACCTCAAGTACCA
>JAEZMB010000154.1 GCA_023435825.1 Pseudomonadota bacterium
AAAAAATGCCCGCGGGGGGCGGGGGCCGGCGGCCCCCCGCACCCCCCGAATGGAGAAAAGTTTAAGGGGTTTGGACGACTGCGGCAGTGTCCAACAGGTCGGCCGGATCGTTACGCCCCCGCTCCCGGGCGACGCTGGCCAGGGAATTGCCCGGCCGCGTCGGCCAGCCCTCGGGCAGTGCTACGGGCACGATGCGCCAGCCATGGCGGCAATCCCCATAGAGCCCGTCAAAGGACGGATAGCGCGCGAGAAACGTCAGAGAGTCCGCGACAGCGGAAAGGCAGGCGGGCGCGTCGGGCATGGGGCCTCGCAAGAAGAACCGGCTTCCCGCAGTGCCACGGGGCTTACGAATGTCCACCAGAGACGAGACGGCACAAGGTCGGCAACCAACCGTTGCGGTCGCCGACCAGTTGCAGCAGCCGGCCGATCAACCGGCAGTCTGCCGCCATGGGACTATTGTCATGACAACTATACACTTTTGAAAGTGCATATTTTTCGACCACCCTCTTGCACTGGCCCATAAATTCTATATTATTAAAACAGTCGGAAAACGACTGTCGGCCACAGGCAAATAGTGTCCGAGCCGGCACACGGTCTGCACAAGACCGAAACGCGGTAAACGTTCCTTGCTGTTTGGCGTAAACCTGCCGGAGCGGCGCACAAAAGCCAAGGACAAACGCCATGGAGACAATAACGATGAAAGCTCTGCTGTCCGCTGCTGCCTTGCTGTCCGTGCTTTGCGCCGCCACCTTGGCCTTCGCCGGTTCCGACGACGCCAAATGGGTGGCGAAATGCATCTCGGATAACAAGGACGCCAAGGTCTCCATCGAAGTCGTCACCAAATACTGCACCTGCATGAACAACAAGATGGACGACAACGAAACGCTGTCCATCACCGCCTGGGAAAAGACCCATCCGACCGAACAGGCCGCCTGCGACAAGGAATCGGGCTGGACGAAGTAGTCTCCCTCGCCCGCGAAAGCGAGGCCGCCCCGCCGCAAACTCCCCAACGGCCCCTGGAAGCGCACTGACGCGCGTCCAGGGGCCGCTGCCGATCGCGCCCCGGGCGATGGGGGCGACTTCCCGCCCCGCGCGGGGGCATCCCCCGCCTTGCGCAGGGAGATGGACCACGCGCCGCATCACCTTGTCGCCTCGTCTCCTGGTCCCTTGTCTCCCCGTCTTCTCGCCCGACGCGCCGTCAGGCCGCAGCCTCGTCGGCCGACTCCCGACGCCGGCGCGGCTCCTGACAACAGCCCGCGCCAAAACAAACGACCGGAACCCGTGGGGAGGTCCCGGTCGCCGTCGTGGGGTTGGAGGGTTTTGGAGGTTGTGTGGGATGCGATATTGCGCTTGCCGGAGAAGGCTCCGGCCGGCTTGCGGTTTCGTCTCGGGTCGGGTCGCCTGCGCCAAACGCCACGGGACAGGCGACCGCCCGGCTCCGGGTTGCCCCGTCGCGTTGGAATCGTTTCTAGAGCAATTGAAATTAAGAATCAAGATCAAATTGTCATTTTTTATGAAATCCCAGGGCAACAAAACAAACCCCGCGCTCTGAGCGTGGGGCCATACGCTCCGCCCAGGGCGCGAAACCGGAAAACGGATCGGCCGGGCGGCGTCGGCAAAACCCAAACCCGCTTGTTGAGACCCCGGACTGAAAGGGCAGCCCCTGGTCGCGGCAGGCTCGAAACGCCAATCCCGCGCGCGCCGCTACCGCCCGCGACGGCGCAGGCAGGCCGCCGCCAAGGCCAGATTGGCCAGCAGGCTCACCCCCAGGAGCACGTCGCGCCAGCTCGGGCCGAAGCCGGCCCGGGAAGCGGCCTGGGCGGGCATGGCGACAGCACCGGACGCCGACGCAGTGGCCGCGTCGGACTGTTGGGGCGCTCCGGACTGGCCGGGTTGACCGGACTGACGCGGCAAATCGGGCTGGCCCCCGCCGGCCGTCTGCCCGGAAGTCCCGGCAGCCGTCGCCGGCCCCGCCTCGCCGGATGCGCCAGGTGCGGGCGGCGCGCCAACCGCCACTTCCCGCTCGGTCCGGTGGCCCTGGCCGTCGCTGGCCGCCACCCGCCACACGCCGCTGCCCGACGGCAGGAAGGCAAACCCTCCCTTGCCGTCGGTGCGGGCGCTTTGGTGGACGGTCCCGTCCGGGGCCGTCACCTGGACCTGGGCAAAGGCCATGGGGTCCCCGTCGGCGTAGAGGAAGACCATGGCCCGGGCCGCGCCCGGGTCCAGCTCGCGCGAGCCGACGCCGTGGGCCATCGCCCCGGCCGGGTGCCAGACAGCCGCGACAAGGCACAGCGCCGCAAGCGCGAGGGGCAGGCGGAACATCGTCACTTCACGAAAAAGGTCAGGGTGGAACGCAGCACTTCCTGATCCGCCGCTCCGTCGGCCGGCACGGCCTTGGCCTCGGTGCGCACCAGCCACAAGCCGGCATGGGTCAGGCGCACCTTGGCCACGCCGCTGTCGTCGGTTTCGGTGTAATAGGCGTAGGTATTGGGATTTTGGGTAAACCCGTCGTAGGTGGCCAGCACCGTGGCCGGCATGGGCTGGCCGTCCAGGAGCACCTTGACCGGCAGATCCTCGCCCACCTTGGCCTTGGCCGGATCAGCCAGGGGCACGAGTTCCAGGCGCGCCCCGACCAGGGCGTCAAAGCCGGCGGTCTGCCCGCCCACGGCCACCAGCCCCTTGGCGAACTTCTCGTAGCGGTTACTCTTGGTCGCGCCGGGCAGCTCGTTTTTGGTCCCCTTTTTCAGGCCCTCCGGGGTCAGGCTCCAGACCTGGGGCAGGCGGTGGACGTAGACAATACCCGTGCCGGGCTTGGCGAAGACGGCCTCGCCGTCGTAGGTCAGACCCTTGTCGTTGGCTTTAAGGGCCACCTCGGCCAGCTTGCCGCCTTCCAGCACGAAGGCCTTGACGTCGGGCGCGGCTTCCAGTTCCTCGCTGGCGATGAACACGTGGGCCGAATGGACGCCAAACGGCAGGGCCTGGCCCGGCGCGACCGCCTCGGCCCCGGGCTTGACCACGGTCTCATGGGCCAGGGCCGGGCCGGCCGCGAGCAAGGCTCCGGCCAGGAACAACGTCAGGCATTTGATCAGGCTGTGCATGGAACTCCCCTCTCTGAAGCGACATTGAGAAATTTCATATGCGATGTTTCGTCTTAAATATTTTTTCGTAACACGTGTCAACAACGTTTTCCCTCACCACGAACTCCAGACGATCCTTGGCCCCGCCCCGAAACCCGGTTAGGATGGCCCAAAGGAGGCGCTCATGCCGCATACCTCGCCCATCCAGCCCATCTTCGCCCCGGACGCCATCGAGGCCGCCTCCCTGGCCATCATCGACAGCGAGGTTCCCGAACCGCGCCCCTACGACGGCCCGCGCTGGGACGTCGTGCGCCGGCTCATCCACACCACCGCCGACTTCGAGCTGCTCGATCTGGTGCGGTTTTCCGATGGCGCGATCCGGGCCGGCATCGGAGCCATCGAGGCCGGCGCCACCATCGTCACGGACACCGAAATGGCCCGCTGCGCCATACCGCCGCGCCGTCTGGCCCCCTTTGGCTGCACGGTGCGCTGCTTCATGAACGACCCGGAGGTGGCGGCGGCGGCCAAGGCGGCAAGTTCCACCCGGGCCGCCCTGGCCGTGGATTTCGCCCTGGACCTGCCCGGGCCGCTCATTTTCGTCATCGGCAACGCCCCCACCGCCCTGCTGCGGCTGCTCTCCCGCATCGACGGCGGCGCGCCCGCCCCGGCCCTGGTGGTCGGGATGCCGGTCGGGTTCGTCAACGCTGCCCAGTCCAAGGCCCTGCTCATGACCCGGGCCGACGTGCCCTGGATCGCCATCGCCGGCCGCAAGGGCGGCTCGGCCCTGGCCGGAGCGACCATAAACGCCCTGGCCATCCTGGCCGGGGCCGCGTCGGCCTGACGCCAAAAGGCCGGGGGGACGCCTCCCCCCGGCCTGCCCAGCCCACCTCGCGCCCTGGCGCAACGCCCGCGTCCGGACACTCACGACAAACGCATCGGCCTCTCGCCTGAACTAGGCGCAACCGCAGCATTGGTAAAATCCGCTCGCATCGTTCAACGGACCCGGCACGAGAAAGGCCCGGCCATTGCGCCGGGAGCCGGCGTCATGCCGCCTGCCGCATCCCCCGCTTTTTCGCGCTAGATCGCGACGCGTCCGTTCAACTTGCGGACAGCAGCTGCAGCGTCAAGGACCCCACCGGAGTCGTCGCAGCGCCAAGGGGCGCGCCCACGCCCACGGTCCAGTAGCCCACGTTGGAACCGTTGTAGTAGACGGTATTGACCAGAGGACCGGAACCGAACCGGTCGCTATAGGGCACGCCGTAGACGGTGTTGCCCGAAGCGTTGAAGATGATGCCGGCGTAGACGTTGTAATACTGATTGGACGGCTGGATGGTGGCGTAGCCCACGATGGGGTTCAGCGACCACCAGCTGTTGCTCGCCATGTTTTTGATGGCCGTGCTCTGGCCGGACGGCACGTAATTGCTGTTGAAAAATCCGCCAAGCAGCCCGGTGGTCACCTCGCCGATGAACATGGCCACGGTGGTGCTGTAGGCCCCGAGATCGTAAAGCGAGGGGTTGGTGGTCACATTGTGCGCCTGGCCGGGGTACATGAGCGTGTTTTGGGTGAAGGTCTGGAAATCGCTCCAGGCGGACCCGGTGAAGCTCACGGCGCTGTTCTGGGACTGGCCGTAGATGAGGTTATTGAGCGCGGTCATGTCCGAGGCGGAAAAGGTCATGGTCGCCCCGGTCCAGGCCCCGCCCGACGGCAGGGGAGGGTTGCCCGAGGCCACGGCCGTATTGGCCGTGGCCGTGATGCTGCCGGTGGTGGTGATGGTCCCGTCGGAACCGACGGTGGCGGTCATGTTGGCCCCGAACTGATAGACCGGGGTATTCTGGGGCGCGGCGAAGTTGAAGCCGTTGGTGCGCTGGATGGTCGTGGCCTGGCTGGCGGCGTTAATGGACTGCAGGTAGGGCAAGAACGACGGCCAGGGGTTGCTGGAGGTGAAGGAACTCGGCCCCAGGTAGCGCACGATGCCGCCCGTGGCGTTGGTCACCGTGGCGGCAGCCGCCCCGCCCGTGGCCGTCCTGAACTGGGCCCCGAGCTGGGCGGCGGTGTAGCTGCCGAATCCCGTTTGTTGCAGCACCGGCGCGGACGGGGTGGTCGCCGGGTTGACCGCATAGCTCTTGATGCTCAAGGGGGCGGTGAAATAGTTGATGGCCGTCAGGTTGCCCTGATCGCCGGAACCGCCGGTCATGGTCAGCTCGAAGGGCTGGAAACGCTGGGTGGAAGTGGGATAGGCCGGCGCGGCGGTGCGGGAGTTGGCCGTCGGGTCGTCGTAGAACAGGAACAGCACCGCGCTTTGGGAATACGTGATGGTCAGTCCGCCCGAACCGATGGCCGAGAGCGGCACCGGCACGGACATGAGCACGTTGGAGCCGCTCTGGACAAAGTTGATGGCCGTGCCGCCGGCGTAGGTGGCCTGGAAATTCGTGGTCGTGGAGGCGTAGTTGGGGTCCTGGACCTGCAGCCAGACATTGCCGGCATAGGCGCTGGTGTCGAAATAGACGGTCAGCGCCGCCTCGGCCCGGACCGCTGTCGTCGCCAGGCCCAGGATCGCCAGCAGGACGGCCAGCCATGCCCGCCGCAGCCCGCCCATCCAGCCCCCTTGCCTCGCCCGCCTGCCCGGATTGCCTCGCGCCTGTCCCATACGCCCTCCTCGCGCCCCGGCCTCAAAGACCTTCGCGACCCGGGGTCGCTGCTTGCCGCCGTCGGACCCGACATCCGGCCCCGCTGTTTCACGCCGAAGGCGAGGCCGCGGGCGTCCCGGTCCGAGGGAACCCGCATGGTTTCAGATAGCCATGGACGTCGTAAAAGTCGACAACCTTCCGTTGCGTCGGGCCATATTTTGGCAACGCCTCGCGGCTCCAAAACAAATGGGCCGGACCAACACTGTTGGTCCGGCCCGAATTCGAAACGGGGCGGTCGGCCGCCTCGCGTTTTTCGCTTCCCCGCGCGCCGCGCTCCCGAAAAAACCGGCCCTTTCGCGGGCAAGAACCCGCAGCCACGGCTTTTTCCCGGGCTGCCGGGGCATTCTCGGCGGATGCCGCGCTTGTATCGCGTCCCTTCAACAATACGAGAAGATTGTTGAAGAACGATTATTCTTGCGCGCGTTGCCGAGCAAAGGCCATCAGCCTGCTGCGTGGACGCGCGCTAGACGTTGAACAGGAAGTGCACCACGTCGGCGTCGGCCATGACGTATTCCTTGCCTTCCTGGCGCAGGACGCCGGCGGCCCGGCATTTGGCCTCGGTCTGGTGCTTGAGGTAGTCCTCGAAACCGATGACCTCGGCCCGGATAAACCCGCGTTCGATGTCGGAATGGATCTGCCCGGCGGCGGCCGGAGCCTTGGTGCCGGCGGCGATGGTCCAGGCCCGGACTTCCTTGGGGCCGGCCGTGAAAAAGCTGAGAAGCCCCAGGGTCCGGTAGGCCAGGCGCACCACGCTGTCCAGGCCGGACTCGTCGAGGTTGTAGGAAGCCAGAAATTCCAGGCGCTCCTCGTCGGTCAGCCCGGCCAGATCCTCTTCCATGCGGGCGCACACCACCACCGTCTCGGCCCCGCGCGACTCGGCGATGGCCCGCACCTTGGCCACCAGCGCGTTGTCGGGCTGGCCCAGGTCCCCTTCGGCCACGTTGGCGCAGTAGATGACGCGCTTGGCCGAAAGCGGGCGGATCTCGTCGAAAAGGGCGATCATGCCCGGCGTGTCGACCCCGTCCACGGAACTGGCCGGCTGGCCGGTCATGAGGTGGTCGAGCAGGCGCTTGCCGGCCTCGACCTTGTCGAGCAGGTCCCGGTCCTTGCTGCCCTTGGTCTGCTTCACCATGCGGTCGAGCCGGTTTTCCAGCACCTGGGCGTCGGCCAGGATGAGCTCGGCGTCGATGACCGCGATGTCCCGGGCCGGGTCCACCGAGCCCGAGACATGGACCACGTCGTCGTCCTCGAAGGCCCGGGCCACGTGGATGATGACCTCGGTTTCGCGGATGTGGGCCAGAAACTTGTTGCCCAGCCCCTCGCCCTTGCTGGCGCCGGCGACCAGGCCGGCAATGTCGGTGAAGCGCACCGTGGCCGGCAGCACCTGCTGGGGCCGCACCAGCTCGGCCAGGGCGGTCAGGCGCGGGTCCGGCACCGGCACGATGGCCACGTTGGGTTCGATGGTGCAGAACGGATAGTTGGCGGCCTGGGCGTTCTGGGCCTTGGTCAGGGCGTTAAAAAGCGTGGATTTACCGACGTTTGGCAGACCCACGATGCCGACGGAGAGGGCCATGGGGCGATGATCCTTTTGCGGCGGGGCCTCCGCCGGACGGGGCCGGGAAACGGCCGTTGGCAGGAAAAAAAGCCGGGCGGCGGCAGGCCGCCCGGCCGGGCTACTTGATGTCGCGGGTGCGCAGCACGGTTTTTTGCATGAACTGGATGAGTTCGTAGTCCGAGGCCATGCGGCTTAAGGCCTTGGACACGGTCATGCTGAGCAGCTTGTCGAACTCCGGCTCCACGCCCTCGGCCGGCAGCTTCCAGACCGTGTCGGCCTCGTAGCGCCGGGTCAGGATCTGGCCGTTGTTGTCGGCCGTGACCTTGACCGCGCACACGGCCTTGGCGGCCAGATGCGCGCCCTCGTTGGACGGCTTGTAGGCCAGCTCCACGAGCTCCACCGTGACCGTGCGGACCACGGATTCCCGGGCCGGCGACGGGGTGAAGCCCTTGTCGCGAAGGCCCTTCTCCACGGCCGCGTGGATGGCCGGCGAGGGATCGCAGGCCGTTTGCAGCTTGCCGGCGAACGACGACTGGGGATTGCACAGCCCCACCTCGTCGTTGGGCCGGGCGTCCTTGACAGCCACGGACACGTCCACGCCGCGCCCAAGGGCCTCGGGCTCGACCACCACCGACGGCGTCACCGTCGCTTTCTGGCCGCCGCAGCCCCCAAGGGCCAAAATCAGGACAAGGGCCGCAAAAAGGGCCGACGCCCGAAGGCGTCGGCGCGAAGACAAATCGTTTTTCATGGTCGCACCTGCGCCGCCCCAAGGGCGGACAGGCCGTCTCTACAAGACCTTGCCCAAGGCCGCAAGAGCGGCGGCGTAGTCGGGCTCGTTGGTGACTTCCTTGACCAGTTCCATGTAGGCCACCTTGCGGTCCGGGCCAAGGACCAGCACGGCCCGGGCTAAAAGGCGCAGTTCCTTGATGAGCAGGCCATAAGCCTGGCCGAAGGAGGCGTCGCGGTGGTCGGAGAGCGTCACGATGTTGGTGACCCCGGCCGCCTCGGCCCAGCGTTTCTGGGCAAAGGGCAGGTCCATGCTGATGACCAGCGCCTTGGCCTTGCCGCTAAGGCTCTCCATTTCCTTGTTGAATTTGCGGGCTTCCAGGTCGCACACGGCCGTATCCAGGGACGGCACGGCGATGAGGATGAGGCCCTTTTCGGTGAAATCGGCCAGCTTGGCCGGGGCCAACTCGTTGGTGAGCACGGAAAAATCCGGGGCCGCGTCGCCGACGCCGACCGGGTTGCCGACAAGGGTCAGACCGCCGCCAAGAAAAGTAATAAGTCCGGTACGCTCGCTCATGGGCGTGTTCCTCCTGAGAGTGAATAAGCCGCCCTGAAAAAAAGGCGACCTTATGACCTTATGCCCCCGGCGGGGTTTGGCGTCAAGACGAGGCCGCGCCGCCTCCCCCAGGTTTGTCCGCCGCCCGTATTGACAAGGCCGCCCGGCCGGGCATTGTTCCGGAAACAAAGGAGTCGCCCATGCCCGTTCGCCGCCTTTGCCCGCCGCTGCCGGCCCTGGCCGCGCTGGCCCTCGCCGTCCTCCTGGCCGCCGCCCCGGCCCTGGCCCAGAAAACCCCGGCCCAGGCCGGCCTCGTGGACATCACCACCGTGGCCCCGGACATCGCCCTGGACATCCGCTACGCCACGCCCAACAATTTCACCGGCGTGGCCGTCTATCCCGCCCCGCGCTGCTTCCTGCGCGCCGACGTGGCCAAACGCCTGGCCACGGTCCAGGCCGAGCTCAAAAAGGACGGCCTGGGGCTTAAAGTCTACGACTGCTACCGGCCCTTTGCCATCCAGAAGAAATTCTGGGCCCTGGTCCCCAACGAGGACTGGGTGGCCAAACCCGTGGAAAAAGACGGCAAGCCGGCCAGCGGCTCCAAACACAACCGGGGCGCGGCCGTGGACCTGACCCTGGTGGACGCCGCCGGCAAGGAACTGCCCATGCCGTCGGGATTCGACGATTTCTCGGAAAAGGCCCGCCGCGACTACACCGGCGGCGATCCGTCCGCCCGGGCCAACGCCAAGCGCCTGGAGGCGGCCATGCAAAAGGCCGGCTTCGATCCGCTGCCCTCGGAATGGTGGCACTTCGACGGCCCGGGCTGGCAAGGCTTCGAACTGCTGGACGTGCCTATAAATTAAGAAGAGGGGATGCCTCCGGCGGCTGGGGGCCTGAGGCCCCCAGACCCCCCACACGAAGACAAAGGGTAAAGGGGGTTTGGCGTTGGCGTGGCGTCAGCGCGCCGCGCCGTCGGCCGGCTTGGGCGAGCAGGCGTCGGGCGCGGCCGCCCGGGGCAGGTAGACCTCGAACCGGCTGCCCTTGCCCTGGACCGTGGTCAAAATCACCGCCCCGCCGCAGCTCTTGACGATGCCGTGGACCACGGCCAAGCCCATGCCCGTGCCCTGGCCCGGCTTTTTGGTGGTGAAAAAGGGCTCGAACACCCGCTCCGCCACCTCCGGGGCCATGCCGTGGCCGGTGTCCTCCACCCACAGCCGCACATACGGCCCGGCGGCCAGGGTCGTCAGGGGCGCGCCGGCCGCGATGCCGCCGCCCTCCGGCCGCGGCGGGCCGTCGACCGCGGCCAGCCCCACTTCCAAACGCCCGCCCCCGGGCATGGACTGCACCCCGTTGAGACACAGGTTGACCAGCACCTGATGCATCTGGGCCGGATCGGCCCGTATGCAAAACGGCTCCCCGCCGATCTCCAGGTGCAGCTCCACCCCGGCCGGGGCCATGCCGCGCACCAGCTTGGCCGTTTCCTTGACCAGCGGCGCCAGGGGCAGGTCGGACACCGAAATCTCGCCCTGGCGGCTGAAGGCCAGAAGCTGGCGCACCAGCTCGCGCGCCCGCTCCGAGGCCAGCACCACGTCGGACAACGGCTTTCGCAGCGGATGCAGCACCGGCAGGTCGGACAGCACCAGCTCGGAATTGAGCAGGATGGGCGTGAGGATGTTGTTGAAGTCGTGGGCCACGCCGGCGGCCAGCACGCCGATGGCTTCCAGTTTCTCGGCCTGGCGCAGGCGGCGTTCCAGGTCGAGTTCGTAAGTCATGTCGCGCACGAGCAGGATGTGGTTGACCACCTGGCCGGCCGTATCGCGCACCGGAGAAATGAGCGCCTCGGCCACGGCTTCCTCGCCGCCCGGCCGGGTCAAGCGCAGCCGGCCCGACCAACGCAACCCCAGCCCCAGCATCTTGCGCACGGACTCGGTCAGAAACGGGGCCAAAAGCGCGTCCAGGGCGTCGCGGCCGAGCATCCCCTGACCGCCGGACACGATCTGGGCAAAGGCCGGATTGGCGTACTCCAGACGGAAATCCCGGCTGACGATGACCAGCCCCTCGGCGCTCTGGTCCACGGCCGAAACCAGCAACATACGCTCGCCCTCGGCCCGCTTGCGGTCGGTGATGTCCCGGGCCGCGCCCTCCACCCGGGCCAGCCGGCCGTCGGCGTCCAGCACCGCCCGGGCGTTGACGGACAGCCAGGCGACCCGGCCGTCGCGGCGCATCACCTGCATCTCGAAATCGTAGACCCGGTTGTGGCGGGCCAGCTGGCGCAAAAATTCCAGGCGGTCCTCCTGCCGGGCCTGAATGCGGGTGAACAGGTCGCCCGGCTCGGCCAGGACCGCTTCCGGCGAGGCGTAACCCAGGATGCGGGCCAGGGCGGGGTTGCAGGCGGCGACGGCCCCGCTGGGTTCGAACTGGAAGATGCCGTCGGCGGAATGCTCGAAGATGTCGCGATACTTGGCTTCGCTTCGGGACAATTCCCGTTCCATGCGGCGCACAAGGGAAACGTCGCGCCCCAGGGCCTGGTATTCGCCGACGCGGCCGGATTCGTCGTAAATGGCCCGCACCGACCAGCGCAGCCGGCGCTCCTCTCCCGAGGGCAGGAACATGGCGTGCTCCAGCTCGCAGGTCGGGGCGCGCGGCGTCAGTTCCTGCAGCCGTCGCCGCAAGGCCAGCGCCTCGGCCTCGGGCAGCCGGTCGCCGAACAAGCCGCCAATGAGCGTTTCGGCCGGCACGCCCAACTGGGCGGCCAGATTGGCGTTGACGAAAGTTCGCCGCAGGGCCGGGTCCAGGCGGACCACCAGCTCGGTCTGGTCCTCGACGAGAGCCCGGTAACGCCGCCGGCTGACGTCGAGTTCGCGCCGGGCCGTGTTGCGATCGGTGATGTCCGTGAGCAGGCCCCACACGCCCAGAGGCAGGCCGTCGCGCAACAGCGGTATGCGCGTGGCCAGATACTCGCGCTCCCGGCCGCCGTGGACCAGCGTCACTTCCTCCGTGTTTGGCTTGCCGCTGTCCAAGGCGGCCAGGGCCGCCGCATGGAAACGGGAAAAAAGGGCCGGCCCGATGATATGGCCCAAATGGCGGCCCAGGTAATCCCGGACCTGCCCTCCGTGCAGCGACACAAAGGACCTGTTGACGTAACGCACCAGAAAATCCCGATCCACGGCGAAAATGGAATCCGGGGCATGTTCGAGCACCGGGAGAAGCCCCTCCTCGACCGACCACACGCCGGACTCGAAAACGCACACCACCCCGTCACGCCCGTCAGGCCCCAGGCCGACGCAGGCCGTGCCGGGCCCGAGCACGACCGGCCCGCCCCCGGTCGGGCAAGCCTCGCAAGGCTCCCCCCGGCCGCGAAGTCCCCGATGGCAGGCCACGCCTTCCTGCCCGAAAAACTCCCCGGCCCGGGCGTTGCCGCGCACGAAACGGCGCTGTCCGTCCAGCACGGCCACGGCCAGGGGCAGCCCCTCGGCCAGACTGCGCGAAGGTTCGCCCAAAAGGACCGACGCGCCCTCCACAGCCAGGGCCTCGGCCAACTGGCGCGGCGATGGACCGGCCATGTTCAGCCCTGTCCCGAAACGGCCTCGGATGGCCGGCCACGCCGCCAGGAAAAGATCGCCCGGCCGGGCTGGTCTTTTCGCCTGAAACGGTTTACCTTCAAACTATCCACCCATTTCCATCGGTCGTTTCGCATGGAAAAAGTCCTTATCGTCGAAGACAGCAAGGTCTTTGCCCGCATCCTCATCCGCAAGATCGAGGATGAACTCTTCTTCGACGCCTGCTGGGCCTCCAACTTCGAGGAAGCCCGCTACCTTATTGAGGAAAATCCCGACAACCACGACTACATCGTGGCCCTGCTCGACCTGCACCTGCCCGACGCCGCCGACGGACGCATCGTGGATTATGTCATCGGCAAGGGCATCCCGTCCATCGTCTTCACCGGCGACGTCGACTGCGCCGTGCGCGACCGCATCTGGTCGAAAAAGGTGGTGGACTACGTCGCCAAGGATTCCCCCGACAGCCTGGACTACCTGTGCTCCCTGGTGCGCCGGGTGTCGCTCAACAAATACATCCACGTCCTGGTGGTCGACGACTCCTCCACCGTGCGCCGCCACCTCATGCGCCTGCTCGAAGCCCACGAATTCATCGTCCACGAGGCCGAAAACGGCGAAGCCGCCCTGGACGCCATCTCGCGCCACCCCGAAATCCGGGTGGTCATCGCCGACTACTTCATGCCGGGCCTGGACGGCGTGGAACTCACCCGCCGCATCCGACGGCTGCGCCGCAAGGACGAACTGGCCGTCATCGGCATCTCCGCCTACGGCAACACCATCCTCTCGGCCCGGTTCATCAAGAACGGCGCCAACGACTTCTTAAACAAACCCTTTTCCAGCGAAGAGTTCTACTGCCGGGTCACCCAGAACCTGGAAATGCTCGAATACATCCAGAAACTGCGCGAGACCGCCATCCGCGACCCCCTGACCGGCCTGTACAACCGCCGCCACTTCTTCGAGGCCGCCAAGACCCTCCACGCCGATCTGGCCCGGGGCGAAACACCGCTTACCCTGGCCATGATCGACATCGATTTCTTTAAAAAGGTCAACGATACCCACGGCCACGCCGCCGGCGACGAAGTCCTCAAACACGTGGCCCAGGGACTCAGCAACCGCTTCCGGGGCCACGACGTGGCCGCGCGCCTGGGCGGCGAGGAATTCTGCGTCCTGGCCCGGGGCCTGTCCGGCCCGCAGGCCATGGCCGCCTTCGACGATCTGCGCAACAGCATCGAACGCTCCAAGGCCAAGGCCGGCAAGAGCGCCATCGGCGTCACCATCTCCATCGGCATCTGCGACAAACCCCACGGCTCGGTGGACGCCATGCTGGCCGCCGCCGACGCCGCCCTCTACAAAGCCAAACGCACCGGCCGCAATCGCGTGTTGTGGGCGGAATGACCCCCATTAGAAAACATAACGTCAGTTATGTTTTCTAATCCCATCATGGTTCCACGTGTTACGTGGAAACGACAAAAGAGAAAGATGCCTCCGGCGGGGGGGGGGGGGGGGGGGGGGGGGGGGGGGGGGGGGGGGGGGGGGGGGGGGGGGGGGGGGGGGGGGGGGGGGGGGGGGGGGGGGGGGGGGGGGGGGGG
>JAEZMB010000179.1 GCA_023435825.1 Pseudomonadota bacterium
CGCCACGGCGACGTGGCGGCCGCCGTTTCCCATGGCCTGCGCCTGGCCGGGGAAGGGGCCGACATGCTCGACGTCGGCGGCGAGTCCACCCGCCCCGGAGCCGCGCCCGTCACCGACGCCGAAGAGATCGCCCGGGTCGTGCCGGTCATCGCCGAGCTGGCCCGGGTTCTCCCGGACATGCCGATAGCCGTCGATACCTACCGGGCCGGCTGCGCTGCCGCCGCCCTGGCCGCCGGGGCCGGCGCGGTCAACGACGTCTCGGGGCTGGCCTTCGATCCGGCGCTGCTCGACGTCGTGGCCCAGCGCAAGCCCGGCTACGTGCTCATGCATACCAAAGGCCGGCCCGACGTCATGCAGCGCGACCCGCGTTACGACGACGTGATCGGCGAAATTCTCGCCTATTTCGAACAGGGGCTCACGCGCCTGATCCGGGCCGGACTGCCCGAGGAGCATGTGGTCCTTGATCCCGGCATCGGATTCGGCAAGCTCCCGGAGCACAATCTGGAGATTTTACGGAATCTTGACCGATTCACGGCCTTTGGCCGGCCGGTCTACCTCGGGCTGTCCAACAAGTCGGTTTTTGGCGCGCTTCTTGGCCTGCCCGTGGGCGAACGCACCCTGGCCACGGCCGTGGCCTCGGCCCTGTGCGCCGGGCGCGGGGCGCGCCTGCACCGCGTCCACGATGTCGCCGCCGTCAAACAAGCCCTGGGCCTGGCCGCCGCCCTGGCCGGCTGAGCCGGCTTTCGCCGCGGAACCATACCGTCATGGGAAGCTTTTTCGACAATTTCCACCTGTCCTGGCGCGATCTCCTGGACATCGCGGCCGTGACTTTCGTCTTCTACCAGGCCTTGCTTCTGGTTCGCGGCACCCGGGCCGCCACGGTGCTCCACGGCTTTTTGCTGATTCTGGTCGTCTACTACCTTTCCGACCTGTTCGGCCTCAATACCCTGCATTGGCTTTTGACCAATTTCCTCGGCTCCATCTTCTTGGTCATCATTATTCTGTTTCAGGCCGACATCCGCAAGGGACTGTCGTCGGTGGGCACGCGCGGTTTTTTCCGGGCCAAGCGGCGCGAGGAAGTGTCCGAGGCGGCTCTTGACGCCATTGTCCTGGCCGTGTTCCAGATGGCCCGCTCCCGCACCGGGGCGCTGATCGTGTTCGAGCGCCTGGTGCCCCTGGGCGACTGGACTGCGCGCGGGGTGGAGCTCATGGCCCGGCCCAGCAGCGAGTTGCTGGGCACCATCTTTTTCCCGGACACGCCGCTCCACGACGGCGCGGTCATTATCCAGGGCGATACCGTGGCCGCCGCCGGCTGCATTCTGCCGCTGATAGCCGGCGTGCCCCTGGACGCGAGCCTTGGCACCCGCCACCGGGCGGCCCTGGGCATCACCGAGGAGACCGACGCCCTGGCCGTTGTTGTTTCCGAGGAGCGGGGCGTGGTGTCGGTGGCCGAGGGCGGCAAGCTCATCTCACCGGTGGACGAGCTGACGCTCAAAAACATGCTGTGGAATCTCACGGCCAGACGCTCATGAAATCGAACTGGCAATACCTGGCTCTGGCCCTGGCCTTGTCGCTTTTTTGCTGGTATCTGGTCACAGGCCGGGAGAAAGTCGACGCCTGGATGCCCATGCGGGTGGAGATGACGGGCTTGCCCGAAGACCTCTACATCAAATCCGGCATGTTGGGCTCGGTGGACGTGCTCGTGCGCGGTCCAAGAGGCGTGGCCCGCAAGCTCGACGAGACCCAGCTCGTCTACAACCTCAACTTGTCCAAGATCGTTCAGGGACGCAATATCGTCCTTTTTGAGACCAAGAACATCGTATTGCCCAAGGTCTACGAGGCTGTGGAGATACGCCCGGCCAGGCTTGAACTGGAAGTGGAACGCCGGGCCAGCAAGACCGTGCCGGTCAAGGTGATGCTGCGAACCTCGCTGCCCGACGGCTATTCCATGTCGGCGGTGCGGGCCGTGCCCGAATCGGTGCGTCTGTCCGGTCCGGCCGGGAAGCTCGACAAGGTCAGCGAGATACGCACCCAGCCCATCGCCGTGCCCCAGCCGATTCCGGCGCGCTACGACGAACGGGTGCCCCTGGACCTGCCCGAGGACCTGGACGCCTCGCCGCCGGCCGTGCAGGTGGTCATGGGCTTTGCCGCCAAGGAGTCGGAGATTACGCTGCGCGCGCCTTTGGCCATCAAGAAGCCCAAGGGACGCGATGCCGAGGTGTCGCCCCAGGCCGTCACGTTGCGGGTCAAGGGGCCGGCGGCCATTATCGGCGACAAGGATTTTCCGGGTTTGGTCGAGGCCGCCTTGGAACTGGCCCAGGACATCCAGCCGGGCAAGTACGAGGCCTCCTATCGGGTGAAGATGCCCCAGGGCTGCGAGCTCATCGAAGCCAAACCCGACAAGGTTTCCCTCACCGTCAAATGAGGCCGGCGTGAACCGGCCGAATCTAGGAATGGACAAAAAGCTCTTCGGCACCGACGGCCTGCGCGGACGCGTCAACGCCTATCCCATGACCCCGGACGTGGTCATGCGCCTGGCTTTGTCAGCTGGCCTGCACTTTCGAAACGGCGGCCGCCGCCACAAGGTGCTCATCGGCAAGGACACCCGACGTTCCGGCTACATCTATGAATATGCCCTGTCCTCGGGCTTTTGCGCCGCCGGCATGGATGTCTTTCTCACCGGACCGCTGCCGACGCCGGCCATCTCGTTTCTCACCCGCGACATGCGGGCCGACGTGGGCGTGGTGATCTCGGCCTCCCACAATCCGGCTTGCGACAACGGCATCAAGTTCTTCGACCACATGGGTTTCAAGCTCCCCGACGCCGTGGAAGCCGAGATCGCCGCCCGGGTTGAAGGCTACGCCCAGAACTGGCAGCTGCCCGATCCCGACCACGTTGGCCGGGCCTTCAAGCTGGAGGACAGCACCGGCCGCTACAACGTGTTTCTCAAGAACTCCATACCGCTGGACGTCAATTTCGAAGGCCTCAAGATCGTCCTGGACTGCGCCCATGGCGCGGCCTACCGGGTGGCCCCCCAGGTCATTGAAGAACTCGGGGCCAAGGTCATCAAGATCGGCATTGATCCCGACGGCTCCAACATCAACCAGCGGGTGGGCTCGCTTTTCCCCCAGCAGGTGGCCCGCATGGTCACCGAGGCCGAGGCCGACATCGGCATCGCCCTGGACGGCGACGCCGACCGGGTCATCGTGGCTGACGAAAAGGGGCGGATTCTCGACGGCGACCAGATCATGGCCATCTGCGCCCTGGATCTTATGGAGCGGGGGGCTTTGCCGGGCAATCTGCTCGTGGCCACGGTCATGAGCAACATGGCCCTTGAAGTGTTCATGAAGGAGCACGGCGGCCGACTGTTGCGCACTCCCGTGGGCGACCGCTACGTGGTCGAGGCCATGCGGGCCCACGGCGCGGTGTTTGGCGGCGAGCAGTCCGGGCATCTGATCTTCTTAAATCACAGCACCACCGGCGACGGCACCCTGGCCGCCTTGCAGCTCATGAAGATCATGGTGCGCAAGGGCAAGCCGCTTTCGGAACTGGCCACGCTGTTGTCGCCGTTCCCGCAAAAGCTCGTCAACGTGCCCGTGGCCCGCAAAACGCCTTTCAGCGAGACGCCGGCCATCGAGGCCGCGGTCAAGGAAGCCGAGGCGGCCCTTGCCGGGCGAGGCCGGGTGCTGTTGCGCTATTCCGGCACCGAATCCCTGGCCCGGGTCATGGTCGAGGCCGAGGACGCGGCCCTGGTCGAGTCGCTGTGCGACGGCCTGGCCGATGTGGTGGCCAAAGCGCTGGCCTAGTCCGGAGAGGCCTGGAACTCCCTTTTGGGGCTGGACTTGTTTATCTAAAGGAATTAACTTCGCAAGGCGATGCCGGCCGCCCCAAAAGGGAGAGGCGCGGCCTCGGCGGAGAGGTCATCATCCGGAGGGCCGGCGCGTTTGCGCGGGCCGCCGCCTCCGAGAAAATACCCGGGCAGTGCGCGCATTCAAGGAGAAGAGCATGGAAATCAAGAAGGTGGTCATTCCTGTCGCCGGATGGGGTACGCGGTCCTTGCCGGCCACGAAGAACATCCCCAAGGAAATGCTGCCCGTCTACAACAAACCCGTTGTGCAGTACGTGGTCGAGGAAGCGCAAGCCTCGGGCCTTCAGGATGTGGTGTTCGTCACCAACCGCAACAAGACCATCATCGAAGACCACTTCGACTACAACCTCACGTTAGAGGATCTGCTTACCCGCACCAACAAGACCGAGATGCTCAAGATGGTCCGGGAAGTGGCGGAGATGGTCAACATCATTTCCGTTCGCCAGAAAAAACAGCTGGGCCTGGGCCACGCCGTGCTGTGCGCCCGCGAGGTCTGCAAGAACGATCCCTTTGCCGTCATGGTCGGCGACGACCTCATGTTCAGCATGGAACCCGGCATCAAGCAGCTCTTGACCGTGGCCATGACCGAGCACATGCCGGTCATCGGCGTCATGGAAGTGCCGCCGCACATGGTTTCGCGCTACGGCATCATCGACGGCGAGGAATTCGCCCCGGGCATGTACCGGGTGCGTGATCTGGTGGAAAAGCCCAAGGTCAATGAAGCCCCGTCGCGTCTGGCCATCGTCGGCCGCTACGTGCTGTTCCCGGACATCTTCTACCACCTGGAGAAGGTCACCCCGGGCCATGGCGGCGAGATTCAGCTCACCGACGCCCTCAAGGGGCTGGCCGGCAACAACCGCCTGCTCGCCGTCAAGATCCAGGGCCAGCGCTTCGACGCCGGCGACTGGGTCGACTACCTCACCGCCAACATCTACTTCGCCCTGCACGACGAGGTTCTGCGCGAGTCCCTGGTGCCTCGCCTGCGTGAGCTTTTGCCGTTTGGCAACTAGGCCCGCCGCCCTTGTCCGCACCTTTTTGTCGCCCGGGGGCGTAAGCCTCCCGGGCGATTTTTTTGCCATGCTATGAACGACGCCCTGGCCGTCGCCCTGACCACCCCGCCTTTCAGCGTGCTGACCTATGCCGTGCCGGACGGGTTTGCCCTGGCCGATTTCCCGCCAGGTCTGCGCCTGCTGGTTCCGGTTGCCAGGACGCTTCGCGTGGGCGTGGTGGCCGCCTGCGGCGTCGCTCCGCCTCCCGGCGTGACCCTGCGCCCGGCCCTGTGGCCCTTGGAACGCGCGCCGCTTTGCGACGCCGGCTACCTGGAGCTGGCCGCCTCCCTGGCCGGCCGCCACATGGCCACGGTCGGCCGCATCCTCGGGGCCATTTTGCCGCGCGGGCTGCGCTCGGCCAAGGTGGTCTTCACCTGCCGCGCCGCCGGTCTGCCCAAGGCCCTGACCGCCACCGCCTTGTGGCGCAAATCCCCTGACGAACGTTTGGAACTCGTCCCGGCCTGGCGGGACGGCGCCATGGCCTGCCGCCTGGAAGCTGGCGAGAGCGATCCACTGTGCTGCCTCGCCGCCTCGCCGCCCTGGCCGGTGCGGCCCGGCGCGGCCAAGCAGGTGGCGGTCCTCGACGCCCTGTGCGACGCCGGCCCCATGGCCCTCTCCGAACTCAAGGCCAAGCTCGGCCCGGGCACGCTGCCTCTGGTGCGCCGGCTGGCGGAACTTGGGCTGGTGCGCATCGAGGAACTCGAAACAGCAGGCAGGAGCGAGTTGACCGAACTGTCCGTCGCCGTACCACTGCCGCCTTTGACCGACGAACAGGCCGCCGCCATGGACAGCCTGCTCCCGGCCCTGGACAGCCCCGACGGCGCGGCCCGGCTGGTCTACGGCGTCACCGGCAGCGGCAAGACGCGTCTGTACATGGAACTCGTGCGCCGCACCCTGGAGCGGGGCCGCCAGGTCTTGCTCCTGGCCCCGGAAGTGGCTCTGGCGGAAAAGCTCCACCGGGCGGCCTGCCGGGCCTTTCCCGAGGCTGGGCCGGTCTTTTACCATGGTTACCAGTCGCCGGCCCTGCGCGAGGCGCTTTTCTGGCGCTGCGGCAGCGACTCGCCGCCGACAATCGTGGCCGGCACGCGCTCGGCCCTGCTGCTGCCGCTGCGCGACCTTGGCCTCATTGTCCTGGATGAGGAGCATGACGGGGCCTTCAAGCAGGAAGACCGGCTGCCGTATCAGGCCAAGGAAGTGGGCTTTTTCCGGGCCAGGCAGTCCGGGGCGCTTTTTGTCCTGGGATCGGCCACCCCGGACGTCAAGACCTTCCAGGCCGCCAAGGCCGGCCATGTGCCCATGGTCCGCCTGGAACACCGGGTGGGGGGGGGCGGGATGCCGCGCGTGGAGCTGGTGGACATGCGCGGCGCGGCCAAGCTCACGGGTTCGGCGGTCCACCGCGAGACCGGCGACCGGGTCGGCGTACTCACCGACGCAAGCGCCGCCGCCCTGGCCGAAACCGTGGCCGACGGCGGCCAGGCCATGATTTTGCTCAATCGTCGGGGCTATGCGCCGCTGCTTTTTTGCCTTGATTGCGAAACCCCGGTACGTTGCCCCCACTGCGACCTGTCGCTGACCTTCCACAAGGACCGGGAGCGGCTGGTGTGCCACTACTGCGGCCATGCCAGGCCCCATCCCTCGCCCTGTCCGGGCTGCGGCGGCACGAGCTTTCTCCCCATGGGCGTGGGCGCGGAAATGCTTGAAGAGCAGCTGGCCGGCGTGCTGCCGGCCGAGGCGGCCGTGGCCCGCCTTGACCGCGACGTGGCCCGTCGCCCCGAAGAAGCCCGGGCCGTGCTGGCCGATTTTGCCGCCGGCCGTTCCCGGGTGCTGGTCGGCACCCAGATGCTGTCCAAGGGCCATCATTTCCCGGACGTCACCCTGGTCATCGCCGCCGACGCCGACCTGGGGCGCAACCTGCCGGATTACCGGGCCTCGGAACGGGCCTTTCAACTGCTCACCCAGGTGGCTGGCCGGGCCGGCCGGGGCGAGCGGCCGGGCAGGGTGCTCATCCAGACCCGGATGCCCGAGGACCCGTTTTTTGGTTATGTCATTCGTGGCGATTACGAGGGCTTTTTCGAAGAGGAGCTTTCCCGCCGTCGCCGGTTGTGTTATCCGCCATTTGTACGACTGGGGCTTGTGCGCCTGAGTTTTCCCCGGGAGTACGAGGACGGTTACGCCCTGACCGCCGCGGCCGGCGAGGCCATGCGCCGGGCGGCGGCGACCGTTGGAGCGCGCCTGCTCGGTCCGGCTCCCGCGCCCTTGGCTCTGGTCGCCGGTCGGCGGCGGCTGCATTGCCTCATCAAATCGCCGGATTGGCCCGGGGTGCGCCAGGTGTTCGCCGCCGGGGCCAAAAGCCTGGAGACGGCGGCCAAGGTGCGTTGCACCCTGGATCTGGACCCGGTGGACATGTTGTGAACCGATAGCCCTGGAGGCCTTGGTCGATGGAAGCTTTTGTCAACGACGACGCAAAGTTGCTGCGGGAAATCGAGAAGGCCATGTCCCGTCGTCGCAAGGACGGCCTCGACGGGCTGGTCGGCAATCTGGCCGCCGTGGTCATCAACGTGGCCCAGGACGACCTCGTGCCGGCGGCCGAGGAACTCCTTAACGGCACGAGCCTGCGCTTCGAGGCCGCCCTGGACCATCCCTTGAGCCCTGGCGGCGGCCCGGCTATCCTG
The DNA here is from genome assembly GCA_023435825.1 of Pseudomonadota bacterium. Lineage (GTDB taxonomy): Bacteria > Desulfobacterota > Desulfovibrionia > Desulfovibrionales > Desulfovibrionaceae > Solidesulfovibrio. The sequence goes on from JAEZMB010000179.1 coordinate 7,590, forward strand.
CTGCGCGACCTTGAAGGCGCGGATTTCCTGCTCAAAAGCCGACCCGACAGCCAGCCCAATCCCTTCGCCGACTACAACGGCGGACACAAGACCGTCGGGGCCGCTCCCGGCCGCCTGGAAACATTTGTCTTCGACTGCACCGACCTGGACCGTTACGTGTCCATTCAGCGCGGCAGGGGCGTCGTCTTTGCCACCCCCGAGCCCGTGGTCACGGATGTCTTTTCCTACATCGAGACCAAGCCCTCGGCCCATACCGGCAACGCCTTGGGGTTCATCCAGTGGAACGGTCGGCCCGGAGCCTACGTCCACGGCCGGTCCATCCGATTGCCCTTGACGCCGGCCACGCCCACCGCCGCCTCGCGTCCCTATCTCGCCCGCATTGGCGGACTCGACCACGTGGCCACGCGGGTACGGGCCGCCCACCGCGACGCGGCTATCGTGGAATTTCTGGAGCTGACCAATTACCGATTCGATTTCGCGGTTTACGTCGAATCGCTCAATTCCATCACCAACGTGGCCCGGCTTCGCGACGGCGATTACGCCCAGGTGTTCACCTCGGGCATCGCTTCGCCGGACGACGGGGGAGACGGCGGCCCCACCGAGGCGTTTATCGCCAACTACGGCCTGCGGCCCCATCACATGGCCTTTGCCGTTGAGGGCATTGAAGACGTGGTGGCCGGCCTTGCCGCCGATGGCATGGGGTTTCTCTCGGAACTGGTCGGTTCCCGGGAGGAAGGCCTCAAGCAGATTTTTTCCGCCATGTCGCCGCGCACCATGCTGGTCAACGAGTACATAGAGCGTTATGACGGGTTTGACGGGTTTTTCACCAAAAGCAACGTGACCCGGCTCACCAAGGCCACGGAAAACCAGTAACCGGAACGGGTCGACCGCCCCGGCGGCCTTCGCCTGGGGCGACCCGGCTCCCGGAGCGGAATCCATGCCGATTCCCGAGCCCTCCAGCCGCTTGCCCCGCTGGCTTGGCCCCATGCCGACCCGTGTTGCACTTCTCTACGCCCTGTTCGGGCTGATCTGGATTCTTTGCTCGGACAATCTGGCCGACGCGTTGTTCCGACATGATCCGGATATCCTGTTGCGCGTGTCATCCTTCAAGGGTTTTATCTTTGTGGGCCTGACCTCGGTGTTGCTGTACACCTTGCTGCGCCGCTACCACGACGCCTACCAGCAGAAAGCACACGAGCTACGGGAAAGCGAGGAGCGTCATCGGTTGGTGGTTGAGAACGCCCCGGACGCCATCCTCATCCACGACGGCGTGCGATTTCTGTACGCCAACCCGGAAGCGGCCAAGCTGTTTGGCGCGCCGTCGCCCCAGGCCATAGAAGGCCGGGAGATCATGGATTTCGTGGACGACCAGGCCAAGGCTTCGGTCCGTGAACGCATCCTGCAAAATATTATCAAGGGCCTGCCGGCCTTGCTTCGTGAGCAGCGCTACCGCAGACTGGACGGCAGCGTCATCGAGGCGGAGGTGGCGGCCGTGCCCTTTGTTTTCAGGGGTGGACCAGGCGCGCTGGTTTTCCTGCGGGATGTGGGTCCCCGCAAGGCCGCGGAGCGCAACTTGCGCCGCAGCGAACGCCAATATCGGCTGCTGGCGGACAACGCCCACGACCTTATCAACATCTTCGACGAAAACATGAACCTCACCTACGTCAGCCCCTCGGTGACCCGGCTTTTGGGTTTTCCGGTCCCGGAGGCCCTGGCCCGTCCCCTGGACGTCGGCCTGACGCCGGATTCGGCGAAGCGTGTCGCCGAGGTTTTTCGCCTGGACCCGGCCAAGCCCGTGGACAGCAATTTCGTGCGCAAGATTGAAATTGAAGCCTATCGCCGGGACGGCTCCACGGTGTGGCTGGAATCCATGATCCGCGGCGTTTTTGATCAGTCAGGCGAATTTCGCGGCTTTATTGCCGTCTCACGGGACATCAGCGACCGGAAACGGGCCGAGGCGGAGCTGGAACTTTCCAGACAGTTCAGCACGCTTATCCTGGAAGCCATTCCCGATCCGGTCTTTGTCAAGGACAGCGCCCACCGTTTCGTCATGGCCAACGAGGCGCTGTGCGCCATGCTCGGGCAGCCGGCTGAGGCGCTGATTGGCAAGAGGGACGAGGATTTCGTGCCCATGGAGCAGGCGGCGGTCTTTGTCGAGCGCGACAACATTGTTTTGGAGACCGGCCAACCCGACCTGTACGAGGAGTACCTGACCGACTCCACTGGACTGGTGCATACGCTGCTCACGCGCAAGGGGCTTTTTGTCGACCACCGAGGCCAGCGCTTCATTGTCGGCGTCATCCGCGACATGACGGCGGAAAAGAAACGGGAAAAGGAACTCCGCGACTCCCTGGCCGAGAAGGAAGTGCTGCTCAAGGAAGTGCATCATCGGGTCAAGAACAATCTGCAAATCATTTCGAGTCTGCTGTTTTTGCAAAAAGACGCGATGAGCGACCCTGTTTTGCAAGGCGCGCTGGAAGAAAGCCGCAACCGCATCGCTTCCATGGCGCTTATTCACGAGGAACTCTACCGTTCCGGGGATCTGGCCCGGGTGGACATCAAGGAATACCTGGAGCGGCTGGCCCCCAAGGTGGTCCACGCTCTGCGCGGGGCCAAAAGCGTCGGTTTTGCCTTGGCCCTGGGCGATTGCCGGGTGTCCGTGGACAAGGCCATCCCCATTGGGCTCATCGTCAACGAGCTGCTCACCAACGCGGTCAAGCACGGGCTGGCCGGCCGGGATTCCGGGGCCATCCGGGTGCGGCTGGAGCGTGACGGCCCCATGGTGCATATTACGGTGGAAGACGATGGCGCGGGCTTGCCGCCGGGCTTTCATCCCGACGCCACGCGAACGCTGGGCATGCAGCTCGTGGTGCAGCTCACCCGCCAGTTGCGGGGAACATTGTCCTTTGCCAGCGGCGAGGGGGCTTGTTTCCGCTTGAGTTTTTCTCCCGAGGACAACGCGGCATAGATGCGCCGCCGTTCCCGTTCCTGCTGATCAGCAGTGGACGTCAGGTCCAGGACCGGACTTGGCCATTGCCTTCAATTCCTCGTATTTACGGCGCAGGTCACTGACGACCGCTGTCCGTTGGGCAGCGGCCATGGCCGTGTAGCGTCCGGCATGCTTGGCGGCGAGTTTTTGCCAGTTGGCCTGCCCGCCGGCCAGCTGGTCCGGGCGCGGCCGGGCCAGGGCCGGGGCCGGGCGACGGTGGGCCACGGCCAGATGTCCCTGGTAGACCGGGGGCCGCCCGGCCAGGGCCAGTCGCCAATCATGGTCCACGTCGTCGTACTGCGACGGGCTGAAGCGGATGTCGAAGCCGCCGGCTTCAAGCAGCCGTTCCCGTCGAAAGAGATGGCAGCAGCCCATGACGGTCAGACACGGGCGCAGGTGGGCAAATCCCCCGAAATCAAAGCCCTGGGCATGGAGATCCGAGAGCTTCGGTTCCTCCTGGCCAGGGTCGGGCGGCAGGAGCATGGCGTCGATGCCCTGGGCGATGGCCGGGTTGGCGGCGTCGACGACCCGGCAGCCCCACACGCCGGCCTCGGGATAGGCCTTGGCGGCGGCGGCCAGTCGGGCGATCCAGTTGGCGGGCAGATCCACGTCGTCGTCGAGGTAGGCGACATGGGCGGCCTGGGCCAGGCGGGCGTCGCTGGCCAGCCAGTTGCGGGCGGCCGGCGCGCCGACGTTGACCGGCAACCGGATGGCGGCCAGTCGCTCACTGCCGACCCGGTCGGCCCAGGCGGCGACCACCTCCGGCGTGGCGTCGCTGGAGGCGTTGTCGAGCAGCAGCGTGCGCACGGTCCCGTCCACCACGGAAAAGTCCGAGGCAAACAGGCTGGCCAGCGTCTTGTCGAGGTCGTCGGCCTTGTTGAAGGTGTAAAGGGCGATACAAAGATCGCCGGCCAGCCGCCCCAGACCTCGGCGATGCCCTGAAGCCAGGTCGTATAAAGCCAGACCGGCCGAGACGTGCTCGGGGAAGTCCTGAAGAAGCGCGGCCAGGTTTTTTGCGGCCACGTCCTCCCGGCCGGCGGCCAGGGCGGCCAGGGGGCGGCGTAACAGGCCGGCCGGCCAGGGAGCCAGGGCCTGGGCCGCGTCGTAGGCGGCCAGGGCGGCCGGAGCGTCGCCGCGAAGCAGGGCCAGATCGCCCGCGATCTTGTGCCCCAAGGGCGCGAGATCGCCAGACAGCGCCAGTGCGGCCAGGGCGGCGGCCCGGTCGAAGTCCCGGCCAAGGACGGCCCTATGCAGGGCGATGTGCAGCCAGAACAGGGCGGCCCGGCCGTTTCGGATCTCGTTTTCCAGATAAGTGTCGATGCGGCTCGTGTTGCCTCCGGCCAGGAGGCGTTCGAAGTAGGCGACGCTCTCAGGCGGCCTGAACCGGGCGGCCAGGCCGTCGACCAGAGCGGCGAAGGCCGGATCGATCCGGCCCGGGGGCGCGGCGCGAAGGGCCTGGGACAGGGCGGCGGCCGTCGGGCCGTAAAGCGGGTCTTCCTCCAGGGCGGCGGCCAGCAGCAGGCGGCGAAGGCGCGGCCAGTCGGCGCTGTCCGGCGCGCTGTCCTCGACTGCCTGGGCCATGGCGGCTGATCGCAGCAGGTGGTCGCGGCCGAGGGTTCCGGCCAGGAGCATATCGGCCAGAGGTTGCGGGAATCCGGGTGTGTCCAACCAGAGCGGAGTCATCATGGGCCTCCCTGGGCAACGTCCCGCCAGAGCTCGCCGTAGACAGGGGCCTTGGCGCTGAGCAAATGGCTGCGGTCAAGAGTTTCCCGGGCCTGGAGGGCCAGACGGCGGCGCAGGCCGGCGTCCCCGGCCAAGCGCGTCACGGCCTGGACCCAGTCCCTGGGGTCAGGGCCGACCAGGAGTCCGGTGCGCCCGTCTTCCACCACCTCGCGGTAGGGCGGCAGATCGGCGCAGACGCTTGCCGCCCCGGCAGCGGTGTATTCCTGCCATTTGACCGCGCTTTTGACCCGATTAAAGGGCGTGTCGGCCAGTGGCGCCAGGCCCACGGACAGCCCCAGTCGCGGCAGACGGGCGGTGTAGGCGGCGTAGTCGGCGGCAAAGGGGATGGCGGTGGTTCCGGACGGGAAATCCGGCGGCGTCGGGCAGCCGAAAAAAACGAACCGGCCGGTGAAGTCAGGGTTTCGGGCAAGCGCCCGAAGGGCCGGGGCCAGCCGGGCCAGATCGGAGGCATGGGATGGCGTTGCGGCAAAACCGATGGCGGCAATGGGACGCGTTGGCGGCGCGGCAAGGCTCCACAGGGCGTCGGGCAGGAAATTGGGCAACACCCGCACCTGCCGGGCGCGTCCGGCGTACACGGCGGCCAGGGCCGGGGTGCTCACCGTCACACAGGCGGCCCGGGCGATGGTGTCGCGGATGTGCGGCAAAAGCGGGGCCAGGTGCGGGAAAAAAGCGTGGTCCGCCGGCGTGGCCTCGAAGTCGTCGTCGGTGTCGTACACAACGGGCTTGCCGCTGGCAAAGGCCGTTTCAAGGATGGAAGCCGTGGCCGGTCCGGGAAAAAAACGCTGGATGAGGATGAGGTCGGCCGATTTGATGATGTCCGGGCTGACGGCATGGCCGGCCCCCTGGACGGCGACTCCAGGCAGCAGCCGCACGGCTTCTCCAAGGACTCGGGCCGGTTCGTAAACCCGCAGCCGGGCGCAGGCGGCAAAGGGATCATCGAAGCCGTAGTAGGCGATGGCGAGGGAGGAACGCGGCATGGCGGCGCAGGGCGCTTGCCCGGAACGCGTTCCCGGGCAAGCGCCTGATTCGGGCCTCAGGCTCCGAGAGCCTTGGGGCCTTTTTGCGGCGAACGGAAGACGATTTCGGCCCGGGCCGTGTGTGGGTCGTTGTAAGACACGGTGATGTCCACGGGCTCCTTGAAGAACTCGGCGGCTCCGCGCAGGATGCCCTCGTAGTATTCCGGGTAGCCGCGCTTGGACATGTAGGTCATGACCAGACGGTTGCCTTTGTCTTCGTAGGTGAAGCGGGGGGGCATCAGTCCCGGCATGTCCTTGGTGAGCCGGGCATGGGTGTCGTTCATGGTCAGGTAGAATTCCTTGAGGGTGTCACCCTTGAAGTAGCGCGGGTAGTGCTTGTGAAAGCCCTTGATGGTGTAGCGGCCAAGAGCCAGGAAGACGTCCTTGACGGTCTTGCCGGCTTTTTGGGCGGCCAGTTCGGCCATCTGGCGCAACACCTGATCGGGGTAGTTCTGTGTGGGCAGGAAGGTGGGGTGCCCCATGTCTTCCTGCATGGCTTCGTAGACGGCCTCGCCGTACTGGTCCTTGATGAATTCCTGCATGAGCTTGGGCAGGATGCCCTTCATGTTGCCGCTGGATTCCCGCAGCTTGACGGCGTTTGACTGGCGCTGGGCAAAGGTGGTGGCCAGGTTGAGCAGGGAATTGGCCAGTTCGGCCAGTTCGCGGGTGGCCTGGGCGGTCTGGCCCGCGCCCTCGTCGGCCTCGGCGGCCACATGGGCAATGACCTCGATATTGCGGTTGATCTCCTCGGCGGCGGCGGATTGCTGCTCGGCGGCCGTGGCGATCTGGCTGACCTGTCCGTTGACCTCGCGGATGCGGGCCATGATGCGTTCCAGGGATTCGCCGGCCTTGTGGGTGGCCTCGGTGCTGGCCGCCACCCGGGCTTCGGTCTCCTGCATGGAGGCCACGGCGTGCTGGGAGCCGTCCTGGATTTCGCGGATGGATTTTTCCACTTCCTTGGTGGCGGTCATGGTCTTTTCAGCCAGCTTTCGCACCTCGTCGGCCACCACGGCGAAACCGCGACCGGCGTCGCCGGCCCGGGCCGCCTCGATGGCGGCATTGAGGGCCAGCAGGTTGGTCTGGTCGGCGATGTCGTTGATGACGCTGATGATGCGGCCGATTTCGGCGGCCTGGCCGTCGAGGGAGGTGAGCACCTGGCCGAGCTTGCCGGCGGATTCGGCCACGGCCTTGATGCCCGACACGGCGTCCCGGACTTCCACCAAGCCGGTTTCGGCGGCGGTGTTGGCGCTTTCGGCGGCGTCTGAGGTCTGGGTAGCGTTTTTGGCTACTTCCATGACCGTGGCCGTCATCTCTTCCATGGCCGTGGCCACGGCGTCGGACTGGCCTTTCTGCTGCTGGGCGCCCCGGGCCTGTTCGTCGGAAGAGGCGGACAGCTCTTCCGAAGCCGAGGCCACGCGTTGGGCCAGCTCGTTGATCTCGCCGCCGAGGTCGCGCAGTTCGGCCTGGGCGTGTTCCAGCTCTTCCTGCTTGGCGCGCATCGGCGTCAAATCGGTCAGGGTGGCCACCGCGCCGAGCAGGTCGCCGCGCAGGCCGTGAAAGCAGGCGACAAAGAAAAAGCAAGGCAGAACGCGGCCGTCCCACAGGGTCAGGTCGCGTTCGGCTTGGAGGGCTTTGCCTTCGGCGAGGCATTTCTCCGTCAGCGATGCGCCGGTTTTGTTATAGACGGCTTGGCTAACGGTCTTGCCCACGACATCCTTTTTGGGCTTGCGCAACATGTCGCACAAGCTCTGGCTGCAATGGGTGATGATTCCGTCCTTGTTAGTGATGAAAAACGGCGTGCCGACGGCATTGACCGCGCCTCGATAATACTCGCGCCGCAGCATGTTGCAGGAAAGGGCCTGGGCGGCCTGTGCACCAAGCGGTCCAAGTTTGTTCCAGGAATTGACGTCGTCGATATGAAACGCGGTCGGATCGTTGTTGATCGTCAGCAAGCCCTGATACAGCATCCGTATGGGAGCGTTGACCCGGGAAGCAAGGACAACGGATGCGATGCAGCCAACTACGGCTACTGGAACGGCGATATATAAGCTGGGGAAGAAGACGACGGCGAGGAGGCAAACACTGAGTGCGAGGCCCAGCAGCAGGGTTGGCGCGCCGGGCGACGGCGTGGCGCTATGGTCGTTCATGGATGCTCCTGATTCCAATTTGTTCCTATACAATACCATTCGAGGCGAAAGGTCAATGCTGTTTGAGGGGGTAAGGCGGCGTATTCAGTTACTTTATTATTGTTTGGGGGCCGTGGCTGGCAACACGGCAGGCAAGCGGCCCGAGAAGCGGAAGGGGGTAAAGAGACCTTGGTAAAGCGCTTCCAGACTGGCCGGGGCTTCGCCGTAGGTGGCCAACCGCGTCACGGCCTGCGGCGCCAGGACCAGATCGTAGGGCGACTGGGTTGCCGCCAGCACGAATCCTGGGCCTGCCCTGGCGGCCAGTTCCCGGGCCAGCCGCTCCTGGCCCGGCCGACGGCGCAGGTCCGTGGCCAACAAGACGACGTTGCCGGCTCCGGCTGCCTTGTCGAGGGCCTGGGCAATGGCCGCGTCATCGGGATCGGCCGGCAACAACAGTGTTCGCGGTCCGGCCCAGGCGGCGATGGCCGCTTCGGCCTCGGCGTCCACGGCCTCGCGGCCAAGGCGCGGCCGGATGACCAGTGTGCCCTCGGCGGGCAGGGGCAGGGCGGGACTGGTCGGCCCCAGGGCCGTGAGGCTGCGCCGGGCGATGCGCCGGGCCAGGACGGCGTCTTCGGGTCGGCCGACCTGGCTGGCCGAATCCGGAGCGGGTTTGGCCAGGACGGCGGCGTCCAAAAGGCCGTAGCGTTCCTTGAGCCGCAGAATGCGGCCTACGGCGGCGTTGAGCCGGGCCATGGGCACGCGCCCGGAGCGCACGGCCTCGGCGACGGCGTCCATGGCGGCCTGGCGTTCGGCCGGCGAGCGGCCGGCGTCGGCGCCGCCGAGGAGCACGTCGGCCCCGGCGGCCAGGGCCCGCACCGAGGCCTCGGGGATGCCGTAGGTGTCGGCCACGGCCCCCATGCCCAGCGAATCCGTGAAGATGACGCCGTCAAACCCCATGCGGCCGCGTAGCGTCCCTTCCAGGACCCGGCGCGACAGGGTGGCCGGCAGGTCAGGTTCGCCGTCCAGGGCCGGGACGACCATGTGGGCGGTCATGACCGCTGGCGCGCCTGCGGCGAAGGCGGCCCGGAAGGGCGGAAAATCGAGTTTGTCCAGGGCGGCGGCGTCATGGTCCGAGCGCGGCAGGCCCACGTGGGAATCAATGGTCGTGTCGCCATGGCCGGGAAAATGTTTGGGCGTGCAGATCATGCCGGCGGCGGCGTAGCCGGCCGTGGCCGCGGCGGTGAAGCGGGCCACGTCGGCCGGCGCGGAGCCAAAGGACCGGATGCCGATGACCGGGTTGGCCGGATTGACGTTGACGTCGGCCACGGGCGCGAAATTGACGTTGATGCCCACGGCCCGCAATTCCCGGGCCGTGGCCGAGGCGGCCAGGCGGGCCAGATCGGACCGGCCGGTGGCGGCCTGGGCCATCTGGCTGGGGAAGAGGGTAAAGCCTTTTCGCAGCCGGGCCACGGGCGCGCCTTCCTGGTCCACGCCGATCAACAGGCCCAGGCCATGCCTGGTGGCGGCGGACGCCGCCTGGAGGCCGGCGTTCAGAGCGGCGAGTTGGTCCGGGGATTCGATGTTTCCCGGGACGCTGTAGAGGATGACGCCGCCGAGATGGCGCTGTCGGATGAGGCCGGCGATGTCGTCGGAAACGGCCGGCCCGGCGAACCAGACCATGAACACCTGACCGACTTTTTCTTCCAGGGTCATCTCCGCGGCCAGCCGGGCGGTCCGGGAAGCGGCCGAGGCCTCGCCTCCGGTCGCGGCACACGCAAGGAGAAAAACAAGGAAACAGGCGAAAAAGCGGCAAAGAACCATGTAAGGCTCCTGGGTGCGGTTTGCTCCGGGATGGCCCGGGGTATTGTCAGCCGGCGGCCGGGGCGCGTTTTTCCCGGTACATGGCGGCGTCGGCGGCCCGGACGAGGTCGTCGATATCCTGGCCCGCGACATGCAAAGCCACGCCGATGGACACGGACAGGCCGGGCAGGCCGCGCTCGGCGGCCACTTCGGCCACGCAGTCCCGGATGCGTTCGGCCATGACGGCGGCCTCGTCGGCTCCGGCGTCGGGCATGACCACCACGAATTCGTCGCCGCCAAGCCGGGCCAGCAGGTCATAGACCCGCACCCGGGCGGCCATGGCCCGGGCCACGTCGCTAAGAACCAGATCGCCGGCCTCGTGGCCGAAGGTGTCGTTGACGGCCTTGAACCGGTCGAGGTCGCAAAAAAGCAGGGCCACCGGCGCTTCTCGGCGCGCGGACAGGCTTAACAGCGCCGGTCCGTGGCGGCGCAGGAAGGCCCGGTTGGGGATGCCGGTCAGTTCGTCGGACTCGCGTTGTCGGGCCAATTCCTCATGGATCTTGACGTGGAGCAGATCGCCGGCCAAAACCTCGCAGAAATGCTCCAGGAAATCCGTCCCTTTCGACGTCGTGTAGCGCGAGGAATCGACGTCGGCCATGGCCAGGACGCCGATGCGGCGCTTGGGCTGGTACTTGTCGGCCAAAGGGGCGATAAAGCACGAGCCGTCCCGGAGTTTGGGCTGCTCGGCCAGGATGGTCGGATCGAAGAAGAAATCCGGCCGGGGCAGGGCGGCCAGGGGGCCGACGTAGACCCGGCGGGGATCGGTTCCCCGGGGCAGGGCATTGACGGCCGCGCCCAGGGCCTTGGCCGCCGGGCAGGGGAATCCCGGGGGCACATAAGCGGCGAATTGTTCCCGGGAAAGCAGGCAGGTCAGGGCCGTAACCCCCATGGTCCGGGACAATTCCGCCAGCATGTCGGGCAGATCGGCCATGCGTCGCAATCGCCGGGAAAGAAGCATGGCCGAGCGGAAAGTGGCGAAGGCTTGGTCATTGGCCCGGAAAATGTCCTGCATCCGCACGACCCGGGCGCCCAGGCGGCGGACCTGGCCGCGCAGTTCACCGATCTCGGCGGCCTGGCTCTCCCGGCAGGCGGCGGCCTCGGCCAGGGTCGCGATGAGCCGGCGAAATTCGTCGCGCCGGCCTTCTGGAAGGAAGCGTTCCAGTTCCAGGGCCTTGGCGGCGATTGGGGTATCGTCGAGGGGGATGCTCATGGGTATGTTGGGGGTGCTCGGCCGAGCCCTGTTGCTTCGTCATAGCGGTAGCATCTTCGGGGCGGGGCAACAAGTCGGCCACGCCCGTCACGGCAATTTGTCCGAAACGCCAAGGTCCGTCATGGAGCCGGCATGAACATCGTGTTGCAAAACCTCACCCGTTTTGGCGATTTGCTCCAGTCCCAACCGGCCGTCAGCGAACTGGCCGCCGCCGGCAATGTCATCTCCCTGGCCTGCCTGGAAAATTTTGCCGGCGCGGCCGAATTGCTCGCGGACGTCTCTACCGTTTTTCCCCTGCCCGGGGCGAAATTTCTCGCCGGCCTCGACACAGACTGGAAGCTGGCCCTGGCGGCGGTGGCCGATTTTGCCGATGCGGTGGCGGATCGGGCCAAACCGGACTGCGTGGTCAACCTGACGGCGGCCCTGTCGGCCAGGCTTCTGGCCCGGCGGCTTTGCGGCGAGGCCGTGCGCGGCTTTTCCCTGGACCCCTTCGGTTATCGCCACGAATCCAACCTGTGGGCCTCGTTTCTGGAAGCGTCCTCCACCCGGCGCGAACTGTGCCCCTTTAATATTGTGGACGTGTTTCGCAAGACCGCCGGCGTGGGCCAGGGGCCGGGCAGGTTTGCCCTGCGCCGGCCGGGCGCGGCGGCGGCCGGGGAAGCGGCGGCGCTTTTTGCCGGGGCCGGGACTGACGACGGTTCGTTGGTCGTGGGGTTTCAACTCGGCGCCAGCGCGGCGGCCAGGCAGTGGCCGGTGGAGCGTTTTGCCCGGCTGGCGGCACGGCTCCACGAAAAGCGCGGCATTTTGGCCGTGGTCGTGGGCGCGGCCTCGGAAAAACCCCTGGCCGCCCGTTTTCGCGAGCTCTTTGACGGCCCTTGCCTGGATCTGTCCGGGGCCACCTCGCTGCCGACACTGGCGGCGGTGGTGGCCCGGCTGCGGCTCCTTGTCACCAACGACACCGGCACGCTCCATCTGGCCGCCGGCCTGGGCGTGCCCAGCGTGGCCTTGTTCCTGGCCACGGCCCAGCCCTTCGACACCGGCCCGTATTTGGAGGGTTGCCTGTGTCTGGAGCCGGACATGCCCTGCCATCCCTGCTCGTTTCAGCAGGCCTGTCCTCAAAGCCACGCCTGCCTGGACGCCATTGATCCGGAGGCCGTGGCCGAGGCCATCCTTGGCTGGGTTCGCGATGGACGTTTCCCGACCGGGGCCTATCCCGGAGCCCGGGCCTGGCTGTCGGCCCGGGACGCCGAGGGGTTCATGGACCTTGTTTCGCTCTCCGGCCATGAGGCCACGCCTCGGGCCGTGTGGCTGCGTTGCCAGCGCCATGTCCTTCGTCAATTCCTTGACGATGCCCCGCATGTCCCGCCAGCCGCGCCGCTGCCGCCCCTGCCCGAGGGCGAGCGTCAGGAACTGCTCCGGTTGTTGTCCCAATCCGCCGATCTGCTGCGCCTTGTCGCAGGCCAGGCCGGCTTGGCCGCGCGCAGCCAGGCCATGAAAAATCGGTTTCTGGCCAGCCACGACCGCGTAACCGCCCTGTGGTCCGCCTCGCCCTACCTGGCAACTCTTGCCCAGCTCTGGCAACGCCAGGCCCAGGAGGAAGCCGCGGACATCGACGGATTTGTGGCGCGGATTCATCGCTACGAGACCTGCGTGGCGGCTTTTTCGGCCATCCTGCAGGCTTGATCCTCCCTGGCATGGTTGTTGAATAGAGTGGGCGGGAAGGAAATCCTTACCACTCGACAACAACTCCAGAGGGAGGCGCGACATGATCAGTGTGGATGGCCGGTCAACCGGCATGGAGATCAAGCAGTTTCAGAATCTCGAGGAAATTCTCCTGCGCATCATGGAGACCGACGAGCTTGAGGGCCGGGTGGTCACCGATGTGTTCGTCAACAACGAGTGCTTTTCCGAGATCTACCCGCACCAGGCCGAGGACATCGAGGTCGACGAGATCGAGTCCGTCGATGTCCGCAGCATGCCCGTGGCCGACATGGCCCTGGAGATCACCCGGGAAATGGGCAAGGTCGTTCAGCTCATGGACCACGGCGCGCGCCGGGTGGCCGAGCTGTTCCGCCAGGCCGACGACGCCGAAGCCCTGGAAGTCTACCAGGACCTCATGGACGTCACCCGGGACTTTCTCAACATGATTGGCGTGCTGCGAGGCGAGGCCATCAACAATTCCGACGTGGCCTTCAACAAGGCCGCCGACGAGATCTCCAGCCTGTTCTCCGAAATGCTTGAAGTGTTGGAAAACGAAGACTGGATTCTGCTCGCCGACCTGCTGGAATATGAATTTGTTCCGGCCATGACCCGTTTCAAGGGCGTCATCGGCGAACTGATGGCCGGTTTCTCGAGCACCGCGAAGGAATAACGCCATGTCCGACAAGCTTGAATTCCTTGAAGCGGCCCTGGCCACCGGTGAACGCGAACTGCACCATCTTCTGGCCGGCGAAATCGAAGAAGCCGAGACTCTGGCCAAGGATCGCGGCCGCCTGCTGGAGATGGCCTGGCGCTGTGCCGATCCGGAGAGCATTGGCCTGCTTCGGGACAAGCTGCTGAAGCTTCGCAACCTGCAAGGCCAGCTCACCGTGGAAGCCCGTCGCCTCCACGCCGAACTGCAAACCGATCTGCAGCGGGCCAAGCAGGAGAACCAGCGGCTTTCGGGCTACCGCACCACGGTGCGGCCCAATCCCGCCGTGCGACGCTATCTGGACAAAGCCGGCTGAGGCATCCCTCTGGCATCTTGAGCCGGGCCGTCGCGGCCCGGCTTTTTTTTTGCGTGAACGGACTTGGCCCCACGGGCACAAGGCTTCCGGCGGGCGGTCGAGGATGGGATTGGCGGGTCGAGCAGCCGAGCCAGGGCCGGCCTTGTCCGGCGGGGCGGCGGCAATCCGGATGCGTGCTCCCTGGCGTTCGGCAGGCCGCCGGGGCGCGTCGTCCAGACGCACCAGGCAAGCGCCGCCGGGTTCACGGACCGCCGGCTGACGACGAACATGCCGCCAAAGGATTGACGAGATCGCGAGACAGCGCTCTTTAAATATGAAATAATTGGATAAATTTATTGGCAGGCTCTTTGCTAAGAGAAAGCCGGACCAGACAGGAAGGCGGCCGCGTAATGCCCGCCGCAACAAGACGACAAGGAGGACGGCATGCTTTCCCTCTTCACCGGCTCCGACAAGAAAATCCGCGAACGCCACGAAGAACTCAAGAAGGGCGCTCGGCTCAAAAACGCCAAGGAACTCTTTTTCAGCGGCAAGTTTCCGGTGGTCACCACTCCCGGGCTCGAAGGCCGCAAGATCCGCCGGGTCCTTGGCCTGGTCAGCGGCCGGGGCTTCGACTCCGAGTGCGCCTTCTATGGCCTCACGGCCAGCGCCCTGGACATCGGCGCCGACGCCATCATCGGTTATCAGGAAAACGTGGCCTTCCATCCCGACGGCTCGCGCTATTTTTCCTGCTACGGCACGGCCGTGATTCTCGAAAAGCTGCCCTCGGCCAAGACCGAGGCCAAACCGCAAACCGTCAAGTCGTTCATGCACTGAAACCCGGCGGGTCGCCGGGCCGCAAGGAGCCAACCATGAACCGTGCCATCGCCACCATGCTCGCGGCTTTTGCCGCGCTGGCCCCGCCCGCCCTGGCCGCAGCCCAGGAATACACCCAGGGAACGAGCTACGTCGAACCCCGGGGCGGCGTCTACGCAACCACCAACCCCAACGTCAACGTGGTCGGCACCTACGGCGGCGCGGCCGGCCATTACGTCGCCGACGGCGTGGCCATCGAGGCCGAGGGCCTGGGCTACGCCGTGGACCAGACCACCAAGACGCCCACGCCCCTGGGCATGGCCTCCAAGCAGGAAACCACCAACGCGGCCGGCGTGGCGGCCATGGCCCGATGGAACTTCGTGCGTACGCCCAAGGGAACGCTTTTCGTGGGCGCGGGCGGCGGCGGCATTTTCTCCGACAAGGAACTGCCCTACAACGGGTCCAAGCAGGCCGGAACCGGGCAGGCCGATCTCGGCGCGTCCGTGGCGCTCGGCAAGAACGTCAGCCTCAAGGCTGCCGGCCGGTTCCAGCATATGGGCTCGTTTTCCGACAATGGCGTCAACAGCGTCGGCGGCAACATCGGTCTCAAGATCAGCTTTTAGGCCGATCCTCCTTGTCGCCAGGAGCCGAAGAAGGCTTGCCGGGGCGCGGACCGCACCCCGTATCAACGCCTCAGCCCCGGATGCCGAGCCTGGGGAAGACGAAGCGGACCACCACGAACCAGCCGACCAGCACGGCGCAAAAGATCAGGATATCGTTCATGGCCCGAAGATAACACAGGCCACGCGGCGGCGGAAGGGCCGCCGCGCCTTTTTGGCGTCCCCGGGTTTCTTGCAAGGCCGTGCCTGATCTGCTAACAGTTCGGGATAACGAGCAAACAGTGACCGATTCGGCCGGAATCCCAACACCTTTTCCTTCGTCAGGACCCAAGCGGAGCCGCCGTGGAATTTGAGCAACACCTGGCAGCCATCGTGAACACCATGAGCGAGGGGTTGCTCCTGGTCGGGGCCAACGGCGGCATCGTCATGATCAACGAGGCCCTGTCCCGGATGACCGGCTATGCCCGGGACGAACTCCTGGGCCATGCCTGCAGCGTGCTCGACTGCGACGGCTGCCAGCGCGAACGCGGCCAGGGCGGCGCGGCCTGGTGCCGGCTTTTCGCCGAAAAGACCACCCGGGCCAAGCATTGCACCATCCGGCGCAAGGACGGTTCGTATCTGCCGGTGCTCAAAAACCAGACACTGCTGCGCGACGGGGAGGGCAAACCGCTTTTTGCCGTGGAGACCCTCACCGACCTTTCCGAAGTCGTGGGCCTGGACCGCAAGGTGGAGGAACTGACCCGCCTGCTCTCGGCCGAGGAGGGTTTTCATGGCCTGATCGGCCAATCCGAGGCCATGCGCCGGGTGTTTGATCTCCTGGAGCGGGCCGCCGGCAGCGACGCGCCGGTGCTCATCACCGGCGAATCCGGCACTGGCAAGGAACTGGCCGCCCGGGCCATCCACGAGATCGGCCGGCGGCGGCGGGGGCCTTTCGTGCCGTTTAGTTGCGCCGCCTTGACCGAATCGCTCCTGGAAAGCGAACTCTTCGGCCATGCCAAGGGTGCTTTCACCGGCGCGACGCGTCACCGCCAGGGCCGGTTCGAGGCCGCTGACGGCGGCGACATCTTTCTGGACGAAATAGGCGACGCCCCGGCGTCGATACAGGTCAAGCTCCTGCGCGTGCTCGAATCCAAGACCTTCGAGCGGGTGGGCGAGAGCCGGCCGGTGCGGGCGGATGTGCGCGTCATCTCGGCCACCAACCGCGATCTGGCCCGGCTCGTGGCCGAGGGGCGCTTTCGCGAGGACCTGTTCTTCCGGGTCAATGTCATCCCCATCCAACTGCCGCCCCTGCGCCAGCGCTTGGACGACCTGGCTCCTTTGGCCGAACATTTCCTGTGCCGCCTGGCCCATCAGGCCGGCCGGCCGGTGCCTTCCATCGCCCCCGAAGCCATGCGCCTTTTGGCCGCCCATCCCTGGCCGGGCAACGTGCGCGAGCTCAAAAGCGCCCTGGAATACGCCTTTGTCGTCACCGACGCCGGGCCGGTGGAGCCGAGGCATCTGCCGCCGACGCTTATTGCCTCGGCGGCGTCGGACACCCTGCGCGAGGTCTGCCGGGCGGCGGCCCCGGTCGAGGCCGGCCGCGACGAACTGGTGGACGCCCTGCGCCGGGCAGGCGGCAACCGCTCCGAGGCCGCGCGCCTGCTTGGCGTCAGCCGGGGCACCATCCTCAACCGCATGCGCCGCTACGGCGTGGATTCCAAACATGTCCTCAATTTTTAACCGTCCGTGGCGAGGAGGGCTGGCCCTGTTGGCCCTTCTGCTTGTGTTGCCGGCCTTGTCCGTCGCCGCTCCGCTGTTGCCTGCCGTGGTCAAGGCCCGGCTGCCCCATGACCCGGGCGCTTTCACCCAGGGCCTTGTCTACCGCGACGGCGTATTTTACGAGAGCACAGGACTCTACGGCCACTCCAGCCTGCGCCGGGTTGATCCGGCCACGGGACAGGTGCTTGCCCGGCGCGAGCTGCCCCGGGAGCTTTTCGGCGAGGGCCTGGCCCTGGTCGGCGGCTCCCTGTACCAGCTCACCTGGCGCGAGGGCCGGGTGCTTGTGGCCGATCCGTCCGATCTCTCGCCCCGGGGCGAGCTGGCCCTGCCCACCGAAGGCTGGGGGGCCTGCGCCCTGGACGGCCGGCTGGTGGTCAGCGACGGCTCGGACCAGCTGTTTTTTTACGATCCCAAGACCATGGCCGCTCTGGGATCGGTCGCCGTCACCGACGACGGCCGGCCCGTTTCCCGGCTCAACGAACTGGAAACCGTGGCCGGGCGTATCTGGGCCAACGTCTGGGGCGACAACCGCATAGCCGTCATTGATCCGGCCACGGGCCGGGTCGCGGCCTGGGTGGACTGCTCGGGGCTGCGTCCGGGAACGGTGGCCGTGGATTTCGAGAACGTGCTCAACGGCATCGCCCACGATCCGGCCACGGGCCGGGTGTGGGTCACGGGCAAGCGCTGGCCCGAAATTGATGAAATCGCCGTGCCGGGACTGCCCACGGGCGGGGCTCCCTTGTCGGGGCTTGGCGGCGGCGGAGCAAAACCATGACCATGGCTGAAAAGGCGTATGCCAAGGCAGGCAGAATGAAGCAGAAGTGCAGGATGTGCCGGTACTGGAAGGGACCCATTCCCCCCGAACATCGCTATTGTCCGCCCGAGGAGATGCAGGGCGGGGAGTGGGGCTATTGCAAGCGCCATGCGCCGTCTCCGGCCACCGTGCCGGTGGAGCAGGCCAGGGGCAAGAGCTACGTGGCCATGTGGCCGGAAACCCAGGCCGAGGACCTGTGCGGGGACTTTTTGCTCATCCCTTTGCACAAGGAATAGGCCTCTAGCCGACCGGCCGGGTTCTGGCGTCGCATTGGTAAAAGCGCCTGCGGCATCGCGTCGGCTCGGGCAGCGACAGGCTTTTCCCGCTGGAAAGGCTCGTCTTTTTACTGTGAGGCGTGTTGGTCCGGGATCCGACGGGTGAGGAGCCACAGCCCGAAAACGATGACCGGAAGGCTTAAAATCTGGCCCATGGTCAGCCAGCCGAAGGCTAGGTAGCCGAGCTGGGGATCGGGCAGGCGCACGAACTCCACGGCGAAGCGGAACAGGCCGTAACACACGCAAAACACGCCGCTGACCGCGCCGGATTGGCGCTTCTTGCCGGAATAGAGCCAGACGATGAGGAACAGGGCCGCGCCTTCGAGCAGCGCTTCGTAGAGCTGGGAGGGATGGCGCGGCACGCCCCCGGCCCGGGGATCGGGGAACACCACGCCCCAGGGCAGATCGGTGGCCTTGCCCCACAGTTCGCCGTTGATGAAGTTGCCGATGCGGCCGGCAAACAGCCCGAACGGGGCCAGGGGTGCGGTGAAGTCGGCCACGCCCCAGAAGCCCTTGCCGGTTTTTCGTCCGAAAAACCACACCACCGCCAGCACGCCGAGAAAGCCGCCGTGAAAGGACATTCCCCCCTGCCAGACCTGGACCAGGGTCAGGGGATTGGCCAGGAAAGCCGGCAGATCGTAGAACAGCATGTAGCCCAGCCGGCCGCCCACGACCACGCCGAGCACCATGTAGGTGACGAGATCGTCGACCTGAAGCGGCGTCCAGCCCGAACCCGGGCGCGAGGCCCGATAGCGTCCGAGCAGCCAGGCCGCGGCGAAGCCGATCAAGTACATGAGGCCGTACCAGCGGACGGACAGGGGGCCGAGGCTGACGGCCACGGGATCGAACTGGGGATGCACGAACATGGGGATGGCTCCGGTTATGCAGACTGCCGGCCGGGCTTGGGGCTGGGCGCGGATGGGATGTTAGGCTGTTTCGGGGCGCGCGATGTTGACGTTTACGGCGTCAAGCGGCGTGGTCGTGGCTTTCGGGCGGCAATTTCGTGCAAAAAACACGCGGGATGTCGCAGCGGCGGCCCTTAGCGCCCGGACCCCATTTCCAGCAGCATGGCCTTGGCTTTTTCGTACGCCGGATTGAGTTCCAGGGCTTTTTTCAAGTAGTCCACGGCCGGGTCTTTCTTGCCGTAGCGGCGGTAGACGGTGGCGATGTTGTAGCACACGGCTTCGCCGTTCTTCCACAGTTCCGGATTGAGGGACAAGGCCCGGTCCAGGAACTGGTAGGCCTCGATATACTGGCGGCCTTCGGTGTAGGCCATGGAGATGTTGTAGTAAAGGCCCGGGTCGTCGGGGGAAATCTTGAGGGCCTTGCGGTATTCCGTGATGGCTTCCTGCCACTTGCCCTGGCGTCGCAGCATCAGCCCCAGGCGGTTGAAGGTCTCGATGTCCGAGCGATCGAGCATGTTCTTGCGGGTATTGAGCGACTGGCGCAGGTACTGCTCGGACAGTTCGGGCGCGGATTCCATGCAGCGGGCGGCGATGGACTGGGTGACCCGGCTGACGGCGTCCAGGGCTTCCTTGGTGGCGATGCGCACGGCCATGTCGAAGGCCGCCTTGGCTTTCTCGGGTTCGCCGAGCTTGACGTAGCCCGCGCCGATGTCGACCTTGCGTTCGACATTGAGCGGCGAGAGCTTGTCCAGGCGTTCCAGAAACTTGATTTCCTCGGTGGTGTTGCCTTCCTCGTGGTGGAGTTCGGCGATCTTCTTGAGGGGATCAAGAAACAGGCGCGCCCCCTTTTCGGCCTGGGTGTAGGCGCGCAGGGCCTCGTCCTTCTTGCCCAGCGCCCGCAGCGCGTCGCCCATGAGGAGCAGGCCCGAAGGGCTGTTGGCCTTG
Organism: Pseudomonadota bacterium; assembly: GCA_023435825.1. Taxonomy (GTDB): domain Bacteria; phylum Desulfobacterota; class Desulfovibrionia; order Desulfovibrionales; family Desulfovibrionaceae; genus Solidesulfovibrio. Next base: position 27,369 of record JAEZMB010000179.1, read on the forward strand.
GCTTCGAGCACCTGCTTGGCGATCTTGGCCGCTTCCAGGGCGTCGCCCATCTCCAGGCATTGCCGGCCCTTGTCCATGAGTTCGCCGAGCTGGCCCCGGGGCTTGACCGTGAAGGCGATCTTCTCGATGAGGGTATCGGCCGAGATGGGCTTGGTGATGATGTTGTCCGCGCCGAGTTCGTGGAGCAGGACCAGTTTGTCGCGCTCGACCTCGGTGGTCAGCACCACGACGAAGAGGTCGCTGGCAAAGTCGTTTTTCAGGTAGCGGATGACGTCGGAGGTGTTGCGCCCGTTCAGTTCGCGTTCGATGAAGACGACGATCTTGTGGTTTTTTGCACGCAGCTGTTTGATGCTTTTGGGCAGTTGCTCGGTGGCGGCAATGTTGTGGACGCACTCGTCCTTGATGGTCAGGTGGCGAAGCAGGGTGCCGCGCAGGTTCTTGTTGAAGACGGGATCGGTGCTGACAACGAGAAAAACGCCATTTTGCAGGGCGATGAATTCCCGTACGTCGTCGTCATACTGCTTGTTTTTCATGCATTGCTCATAAAAAGTGGACGCATTGCGTCACAAAAAAGGAGGGCGGGATCAGGCGCTGTGCCCGTCTTTTTCGCCCGTATCCGGCATGAGAAGGGCCTCGAAGGCGGCCTGGGCTTCGGACGCCATGGAAAAACTGTGCTCCGCCCCCGGAAAATCCGAATTTCTAACCGCCTCGGCGTAGCCCGTCAACGCCGCCACGGCCTGCTCGCCCAGATTGCCGAATTGCTTGACGAAACGCGGCCGCATTCGGTCGTAGAGCCCAAGCACGTCATGGAAAACCAGCACCTGTCCGTCGCAGTCCGGCCCGGCCCCGATGCCGATGGTCGGGATGGGCAGGTCTCGGGTCACGGCCGCGGCCACGGGCGCGGGAATGCACTCCAACACCACGCCGAAGCAGCCGGCCTCGGCCAGGGCCATGGCGTCAGCGACCAGCTCCGCAGCCGCCTCGGCCGTCTTGGACTGGACCTTGAAGCCGCCAAGGGCGGCCACGTGCTGGGGTGTGAGGCCCACATGCCCGAGCACCGGAATGCCAGCGGCGACCATGGCCCGCACCTGGGGCACGATGGCGCGCCCGCCCTCGACCTTGACCGCGCCGGCCCGGCCTTCCTTGAGAAAGCGTCCGGCATTGGCCACGGCCGTCTCCACCGAAGCTTGGTACGACATAAAGGGCATGTCCGCCACCACCAGGGCGGTCCCGGCCCCCCGGGCCACGGCCCGGACATGGTGGAGCATCTCCTCCATGGTGACCGAGAGCGTGTCGTCGTGGCCAAGAACCACCATGGCCAGCGAATCGCCCACGAGAATCACGTCCACGCCGGCCGCCTCGGCCAACCGGGCCGAGGTGAAATCATAGGCGGCCAGCATGACGATCTTGCGCATGCCCTTGGCGGCGGCGACATCGGGGGCGGTGGTGCGCGGCATGACGAAACTCCTTGGTTCTTGCGCCGAAACCCGGATTGGCCTATGTGCCTCGGCCATGCGCGACTGCATCACCGAGCGCCGGGTTAGGCGCATTGAGGAAGTCCTGGCCAGACGTCAGACCGATCTGACCCTGGTCATCAACAACATTCACGATCCCCACAACGTGTCGGCTATCCTTCGAAGCTGCGACGCCTTCGGCATCCACCGGGTGCATCTGCTCTACACCGACACGGCTTTTCCGGCCCTGGGCAAGAAGTCCTCGGGCTCGGCCAAGAAGTGGGTGGAAACCGTGCGCCACAAGGACGCCGCCTCCCTGGCGGCGGCGCTCAAGGGCCAAGGCTTCCGGCTTGTGGCCACGAGCTTCACCGAGACGGCCGTCCCGCTGCAAAAGTGGGATCTCACCACGAAAACGGCCATCATTCTCGGCAACGAACACAGCGGGGTGGACGAGGATCTGGCCCCCCACGTGGACGGAGCGCTCTATATCCCCATGATGGGCATGGTGCAAAGCCTAAACGTGTCCGTGGCCGCGGCGGTCATCCTCTATGAGGGCTTCCGCCAGCTCGAAGCCGCCGGCCGGTACGACGCGCCCTGCATCGAATCCGAGGAAATGGCCCGCCTGGTCAAGCTGTGGTGCAGCAAATAGGCTGAGGCCGCCACCGTCGCCGGCATCCGCCCGGTCTGCCCGCCATGGGGGCCGCCGTCATTTTCTCCCGACGGCCTCGTGGGCGGCCTGTCCGGCCGTTTGCTACTCTGCCGAAAGCTTGGCGTGCATGGCGGCCAGCACCGTGTCCAGGTCCCGGGCCAGAACGTCCAGGGCCTGGGCGGCACGAGGCTGGTCGGCGGCCCGGGCGGCCCGTTCCAGTTCGTGGCTGGCGTCGCGCAGGGCCGGGGCGCACATGGTGGCGGCCGCCCCTTTGAGCGAATGGGCCAGGAAGGCCAGATGGGGCAAGTCCTTTTCGTCCAGGGCGCTTCGCATGGCGGCCAGGTTGCCGGGCTGCTCGGCCAGGAAGGCCCCGAAGAGCTTCATGAGAAAGCCGGTGTTGCCCCGGGCCTTGGCCAGGAGTTCGGTCCAGTCGAGGACTTGTCCGGCTGTTTCAGCCGGGGCGGCTTGGGGCTGTTCGGGCGCGGGCGCGGCCCCGGTGACCCGGCCAAGGGCCGCTTCCAGGTCGGCGGGGCTGACGGGTTTGCTCAAGTATTCGTTCATGCCGGCCCGCAGAAACGTCTCGCGGTCGCCCTTGAGGGCATGGGCGGTCAGGGCCACGATGGGGATGGCCGGATCGAAATCGCCGCTTTGGTCGCTCCTGATGGCCCGGGTGGCCTCGATGCCGTCCATTTCGGGCATCTGGATGTCCATGAGCACGGCGTCGAAGCGTTTCTTGCGCAGCGCCTCCAGAGCCCGCCGTCCGGTGTGGGCCACCACGACTTCGTGCCCGTCCATTTCCAGCAGTTCCTGCACGTAAATCTGATTGATGGGATTGTCCTCGGCCAACAGGATGACGAGGGGCCTGATTTTGGCCGGCGCGGCCGGTTCCTTGGCCGGGCGCAAGGATTCCAGGCTGGCGGGCAGGTTGAAATCAGCCTCGATGGTGAAAATGCTTCCTTTGCCTTCCTCGCTGGCGACGTTGTAGGAACCCTGCATCATTTCCACGAGTTGGCGCACGATGGCCAGTCCCAGCCCCGCCCCTTGGTAGCGGCGCGTGGGGGACACGTCGGCCTGGGTGAAGCTGTCGAAGATCGCCTTGATCTTGTCTCCGGGGATGCCGATGCCGGTGTCGCGCACCTCGAAGCGCAGTCGGGACTGATTGCCGGCTTGGCCGTTGCCGGTGCGGGCCACGGCCAGGACCACGCTGCCGGCGTTGGTGAATTTGACCGCGTTGCCGACGAGGTTGATGAGCACCTGGCGCAGTCGGCTCGGGTCGCCGACCAGGGTATGGGGCACGGCCCCAATGAACCGGTAGGTAAGCGACAAGCCCTTTTTGGCGGCTAGGGGGCGAAAGACGCTCATGACCTCTTCCACGGTCTCGCGCAGGGCAAAGGGCGTGCGAGCCAGTTCGAAGGCCCCGGTCTCAATGCGGGCATAGTCCACGATGTCGTTGAGAACGGTTAAAAGCGACTGGGCCGAATGACGGGACATCTCCAGATATTCCCGCTGTTTAGGGGATAGCTCCGTAGCCATGGCCAGTTCGGTCATGCCCAGGATGCCGATCATGGGCGTACGAATCTCGTGCGTGATGTTGGCCAGGAAATGGCTCTTGGCCCGCTCTCCGGCCTTGGCCGCCTCGCGGGCTTCCTCAAGCCTGGCCTTGGCGGCGCGAAGCGGAGTGAGGTCGCGCAGCAACACCCGGCGCAGGGAATGGCCGTGGCCGGGCAGGAGGTCCCAGCGCACCAGGGCCGGCCGGCCGGTGGCGGGCAGGACGATCTCCCGGGGCGCCGGGGCGTCGAGGGCAATGCCCAGGGGCAGGCCGGTGAGCTGGGGGGCCGGCAGACCGTAAAAGCACGAGGCCAGGGCCGTGGCGTGCAAAATGATGCTGTCGCGGTCCACCAGCAGCAGGGCGTCGCCGGTGAGGGTTTCCAGGGCGTCGGTTTCGCGAATAAGGCTTTCGAGCATGACGTCGGTCACCCCTTGATGCAGGCCAGGGGACGAAGCCTGGCGGTTTTGACGGCAAGGCCAAGGGCCTGGGCGGCGGCCGCCGCCGCATCAATATCCTTGTAGGCTCCCGGAGCCTCTTCGCCAACCCCTTTGAGGCTTTTGGCCCGAAGGGCCACGCCGGCGCGGTCAAGCTCGGCCAGCACCTCCCGGGAAGGGAAGATCTTGGCGGCCTGCTTGCGCCCCATGGCCCGACCGGCTCCGTGGCAGGCCGAGGCAAAGGACAATGCCGCCGCGCCGGCCGCGCCGGCCAGCACATACGAGGCAGTGCCCATGCTGCCGCCGATGATGACCGGTTGCCCGACCTTGCGGCAAAAATTGGGCAAGTCAGGATGGCCTGGACCGTAGGCCCGGGTCGCGCCCTTGCGGTGGACGTAGAGCGTGCGGGGCCGACCGCCAACGCCGTGGCGTTCGGCCTTGCAGGTGTTGTGGGAGACGTCGAATAAAAGCGGCAGTCGGCAGCCGGGAAACCGTTCGCGAAATACCTCACGCACGATGTGGGTGATGACTTGCCGGCCGGCCAGGGCGCAGTTGACGGCGGCGCGCATGGCCCCGAGATAGGCCTGGCCCTCGGCCGAAGCCACGGGAGCGCAGGCCAGGTCCGGGTCGGGCAGGGCAATGCCGTGGCCGGGCGCGGCCCGGCGCATGGCGGCCATGTGGTCGGTTGCGACCTGATGCCCCAGGCCCCGGGAACCGCAGTGGATCGAGACCACGACCTGCCCCGGGCGCAGGCCATAGGCGTCGGCCGAGGCCCGGTCGAGGATGTCTTCCACCCACTGCACTTCAAGATAATGGTTGCCCGAACCCAGGCTGCCCAGTTCGTCGCGCTGGCGATCCTTGGCCGTGGCCGAAACCTGCCCCGGGTCGGCTTCGGCCATGGTTCCGCCTTCCTCGCAGCGGGCCAGGTCGGCCGGCTCGCCGTAGCCCTGGCCAACGGCCCAGGCCGCGCCGCCGCGCAGCATCCGGTCCATGTCGGCGTCGGAAAGCCGCAGCGCGCCGCCCTGGCCCACGCCGCAGGGCACCCGGGCGAAGAGCGCGTCGGCGATGCGGTCGCGCACCGGGGCGAGGTCCTCCACCGAAAGATCGGTCAGCAGCGTGCGCACGCCGCAGGCAATGTCGAAACCCACGCCGCCGGCCGAGACCACGCCGCCAGCTTCGGGATCGAAGGCGGCCACGCAGCCGATGGGGAAGCCGAAGCCGGGATGGGCGTCGGGCAGGGCGACCACCGGACCGACCACGCCGGGGAGGCTGGCGACATTGGCGAGCTGCCTGAGCACGTCGGCTTCCAGGGCCTTGGCCGCCGCCTTGTCGCCGTAGAAGACGGCCGGAACCCGCATGGCTCCGGTTTGGGGCAGCTCCCAGGTAAAGGCGTCTTTGGGGATCAGGCGTGCCATGCAATTGTCCTTGGCCGGGCCGGTGTCGGCGCGCCGGCCGCAAGTGGCCGAGTGTAGGACACGGGCACGGGTTTTTGTCAAGGCGTGCCTGGGGAGCGGCTTTTGACCGGTCCCTTTGGCCCCTTTCCGGCAGGGGCCCTCCGGGTCGGCTCCGGCGGCGACCTCACGCAGGATTCGCCGTCCAATGTTCAAATGCTTCTCTCCTGGCAGGTTCGGTCGGCGATGCTCCGGCGCAAGGATCCTAAGCAAGGGGCGGGCTGGCCCGGACAGGACCAGGGCGGGGCATTTGGTTGCCGAGGCAGGTCGCTTCGGCTTGGCCGGGGCCAAAGCCGGGCTTGCCTCGGCATGGGGGCTTCATCCATGAAAAAAGCGCCACTTCCGGGGGAAGCGGCGCTTATGCGTGCAGCTTTGTAAGCTAGATGCTGTAGAGCTTTTCGCCGGGAATGATGGTGATATTGTTTTTCTGCAACAGCTCGATGGCCTGGTCGGTGCGGTCGAAGCGGAAGATGATGACCGCCGAGCGCTCGCACTGGTGCACGAAGGCGTACATGTATTCCACGTTGACCCCGCCGGAGCACAAAAGGCTCAGGATGGCGTGCAGGCCGCCGGGCTGGTCCGACACTTCCACGGCCACCACGGCGTTTCTGCCCACGGTGAAGCCGTTTTCCTTGAGCGCCACCTTGGCTTTTTCGTGGTCGCTGACGATGAGGCGCAGGATGCCGAAGTCCGAGGTGTCGGCCAGTGACAGGGCGCGGATGCTGATGCCGGCCTCGGCCAGGACCCGGGTCACTTCTTCCAGGCGGCCGGCCCGGTTCTCCAGGAAAATGGAAATCTGTTCGGCTTTCATGGCGATGGTTCCTCCGGATGACGGGCCTTTGCCCTTATTCGTGTCGTGTCCTCGACGGGCTGTCAAACCCACTGGCGACGTCGTCGCCTTTGCGGCGTAGCGTTGCACGGATTGCCCGAGCGTCGCCAGGCGTTATTTGCACTCGTTTCGCAGATCGAGGATGCGCTTGGCCTTGCCCTCGGAACGCTGGATGGCCCGGGGCTCGACCAGCTTGACCTGGGTGGTCACGCCCAGGAATTCCTTGATGTTCTTCTGGATCTTGCCTTCCAGGCGTTGGAGATTCTTGATCTCGTCGGAGAAGATCTTCTCATCCACCTCGACCTGGACGGTCAGCGTGTCGAGGTTGCCGTCGCGGCGCACCACCAGTTGGTAATGGGGGGTGAGGCCCTCGGTTTCGAGCAGGATGCTTTCGATCTGGGAGGGGAACACGTTGACCCCGCGAATGATGAGCATGTCGTCGCTGCGGCCGTGGACGCGCTGCATCCGGGCAAAGGTGCGGCCGCACTTGCAGGGGGTCTTGACCAGCCGGGTGATGTCGCGGGTGCGGTAGCGGATGACCGGCTGGGCTTCCTTGGTGAGCGTGGTGATGACCAGCTCGCCCATTTCGCCCGGGCCGACGGGTTCCTTGGTCACGGGGTCGATGACCTCGCACAGGAAATGGTCTTCCATGAGGTGGGCGCCGTCCTGGGCTTCCAGGCACTCGATGCCCACGCCCGGTCCCATGACCTCGGACAGGCCGTAGATGTCGATGGCCTTGATGCCCATCTTGTTTTCGATGTCGCGGCGCATTTCGTCGGTCCAGGGTTCGGCCCCGAACACGCCCACGCGAAGGGGCAGCTCCTTGAAGTCGATGCCGGCTTCCAGGGCCGTCTCGTAAAGCACCAGACTGTAGGAGGGGGTGCAGCACAGGACCGTGGCCCCGAAGTCCTTGAGCAGCATGGCCTGGCGTCTGGTGCCGCCGCCGGAAACGGGCACGGTGATGGCCCCCAGCCGCTCGGCTCCGTAGTGCGCCCCAAGGCCGCCGGTGAACAGGCCGTAGCCGTAAGCCACATGGATGATGTCGCGGCGGGTGGTCCCGGCGGCGGCGAAGCAGCGGGCCACCATGCGGCCCCAGTTGTCGATGTCGCGCTGGGTGTAGCCGACGACGGTGGCCCGGCCGGTGGTGCCCGAGGAGGCGTGGACGCGCACCACGTTGTCCCGGGGCACGGCGAAAAGGCCGAAGGGATAGTGGTTGCGCAGATCCTGCTTCTCGGTAAACGGCAGGTAGCGCAGATCGGCCAGGCTCTTGACGTCGATGGGCTTGATGCCCGCCTCATCAAAGGCCCGGCGGTAGAAGGGCACGTTGGCGTAGACCCGCTCGCACAGGCTTTGCAACCGTTTGAGTTGCAGGGCTTCGAGTTCCTCGCGGGGCAGGGTTTCGATATCCATGTCGAAAATCATGGGCGTCCTCCAAATGGCGTCGTCAGCGCATCCAAAAGGGATTCCTGCCGAAAGCGACAGGCCGCGTCAAGAGAGGGCCGGGAAAAAGCCGGACGCTCCATTTGCGGGCCGTCGGCAAATCGCATAAGGAATGGGGGTTGCCCGCCACGGCGGGCTTCAGTCATTTTTCTGGAGAACCAATGTCCGTCAAATCCGCTGATGCCAACATCGCTCCCGCCGCCAAGGCCGCCCAGGTCGCTGCCTGGCTCTACGAAAAGAAAGCCAAAGAAATACAGGCTGTAGACGTTACAGGCCTGAGCCCCATCTGCGAGGCCATGGTCATGGCCTCGGCCGGCAGCGCCCGGCAGGCCCAGGCCCTGGCCGACCATGTCCTGGCCCGCTGCGGCGAGTTCGGCTATTCCTACCTCGGCCAGGAAGGCTACCGCCTCGGCCAGTGGGTGCTGCTCGACCTCAACGACGTCCTGGTTAACATCTTCATGGGCGACCAGCGTTCCTTCTACAATCTCGAAGGCCTGTGGTCCGAGGGTAAGCCCATCGCCCTGCGTCTGGCCCCGGCGGCCAAGGCTGCGGCCCCCGGCACTGCCGACGCCGCCGATACCGCCGATGACGAAGACGACGATCCCGAGAGCGACGCATGAAGCCCATGCCCACCTTGCTCCTGATCCTCGACGGCTGGGGCATCGCCGCGGCCGGTCCCGGCAATGCCGTGACCGAGGCCGGAACGCCCGCCCTTGACCGCCTGCTGGCCGACAATCCGTCCACGACCCTGGCTTGCTCCGGCCGGGCCGTGGGCCTTCCGTCGGGGTTCATGGGCAACTCCGAGGTCGGCCACATGAACATCGGGGCCGGCCGGGTGGTCTATCAGGACATGACCCGCATCGACATGGCCGTGGAGGACGGGTCCCTGGCCGCCAATCCGGTCCTGGCCGAGCTGGCCCGGGCCTCGATTGCCGCCGGTGGGCGCGTCCACCTCATGGGGCTTATCTCCGATGGCGGGGTGCACAGCCACATCAGCCACGCCAAGGCCCTGGCCGCCGCCTTCGCGGCGCTGGGGCAGCGCGACATCTTTTTCCATGCCCTGCTCGACGGCCGCGACACGCCCCCCGAAAGCGGCGCCGGCTACGTGGCCGACTTGCAGGCCTCCCTGGACAGCCTGGGCGCGGGCCGCATCGCCTCGCTCATCGGCCGCTTCTACGCCATGGACCGCGACAACCGCTGGGAGCGGGTGGCTCAAGCCTATGCCGCCCTGACCGAGGGCGTGGGCGAGCCGTTTACCGATCCGGTCGCGGCGGTCAAGGCCGCCTACGCCGCCGGGGAGACCGACGAATTTGTCAAGCCGCGCGTCCTGGCCGGAGGCGAGGGCGTCATCCGTGACGGCGACGCCGTATTTTTCTTCAACTTCCGGGCCGACCGGGCGCGCGAAATCACCAAGGCCCTGGCCTTTGCCGATTTCGACGCCTTCCCCCGGGGCCGGGTGCCCGCGCTGTCGGGCTACGCCACCATGACCGAGTACGACGGCTCGTTCGGCCTGCCGGCGGCCTTTGCGCCGGTGGCTGTCACCGACGTCCTGGGCGAGGTCTATTCCCGGGCCGGGCTGACCCAGCTGCGGCTGGCCGAAACGGAGAAATACGCCCACGTCACCTATTTCTTCAACTGCGGCCGTGAGGAGCCTTTCCCCGGCGAGGAGCGCCTGCTCGTGCCTTCGCCCCGGGATGTGGCCACCTACGACCTCAAGCCCGAGATGAGCGCCGCCGCCGTCACCGACGCGTTTCTGGCCTCCATGGACAAGGGCCACAGCCTGTCCGTGGTCAACCTCGCCAACTGCGACATGGTGGGGCACACCGGCATCCTGGAGGCGGCCAAGGCGGCCGTGCGCACGGTGGACGCCTGCGTGGCCCGCATCATCGCGGCGACCACGGCCGCCGGCTGGCGGGTGCTCGTCACCGCCGACCACGGCAACGCCGAGGAAATGATCGCGCCCACAGGCGGTCCCATGACCGCCCATACGCTCAATCCCGTGCGGCTCATTCTCGTTGATCCGGCGCGCAAGGGCGCAACACTCTCGCCGGGCAAGCTCGGCGACATCGCGCCGACTATTTTGCATCTGGCCGGGCTGCCCGTGCCCGAGGCCATGACCGGACAGTGCCTGATCGCCGGGGAGGGCGCATGAGCAGCGAATCGCGCAAACCGCTCACACCGGCCAAGCCTGTCGGGGTGGAGTTGGTGTTTCTCTATCCCTGCCCGTTTTGCCGGCGCGAGGTGCCGGTGGTGGCTCCGGTCAAACCGGCCATGATCGCCTGCGACGCCTGCCGGGGCCGGTTTCCCATCGTGCCCGTGGACGAGCGCTCGGTGCGCTACGTCAAGATCGCCATGGCCGGCGGCAAGGCGGCCATCGACCCGGATTTCATCTGACGCCAAACGCGTCGGAGGTCTCCCATGACCTATGTCGTTGTCGCGGCGCTGTTGGGCCTGCTCGTTTTCATTCATGAACTCGGCCATTTCCTGGCCGCCCGGCTGGTCGGCATCCCGGTGGCCCGGTTTTCCCTGGGCATCGGGCCGGAGGTGGCCAGCCGCACCGTGGGCGGCGTGCGCTATTGCTTAAGCGCCATCCCCTTTGGCGGCTACGTCCTGCCGGATCTTCGCGACGAGGCGGCCTATCTGGCCCTGCCCCTGGGCAAACGGCTGGTCTTCTCCCTGGCCGGTCCCCTGGCCAATATCCTGTTCGCCCTGGCCGTCTATGCCGCCCTGACCCTGGCCGCGCCCGGTTCCCTTGGCTGGGCCGCCCTGGCCGTCAAACCCCTGGCCCTGTGTTGGAAGACCCTGGTCGGCATGGTGGCCGGCCTAGGCGCGCTGTTTTCCCGGCCCGAGCAGTTAAGCGGCGTGGTCGGCATCGTGGCCGAGGGTTCGCGTTTCGCCGGCGGCGACCTCACGCGTTACGGCATCCTGGCCGCCCATCTTTCGCTTTCCCTGGCCGTGTTCAACTTGCTGCCGCTGCCGCCCCTGGACGGCGGCAAGATGGTCTTCGACACCCTGGCCCGCCTGTGGTCGGGGCTTTCGCGCCTGTACATCCCCGTGGCCGTGGGCGGCTGGCTGGCGCTTATTGGCCTTATGGGCTATGCCACGGTCCAGGACGTCTGGAAGTACTGCCTCTAGGCCGCGCGCCGGGCGGATTGACGGCATTTGCCAAGAAGAGACTGTTGCGCCATGCGTCCCAAAGCGCCAACCATGCCGCCGGCCCGGGAGTCCACCCTGGCCCGCGCCCTGCAAACCGCCCTGGCCGGCCTTGACGAACCGGCGACGGCGCTGGAGCTTTCGGGACTGGTCCGGGCCGGAGAAAAGGCCGTTCTCGACGCCCTGGAGCATTTGCAGCGCTCGCTCAAACGCGCCGGGACGCCCCTTGTTGTCACGCCCGCCGTTTGTCTGGCTTGTCGCCATGTCTTCGCCAAGCGCGATCGGCTGACCAAGCCGGGAAAGTGCCCGGTCTGCCGGGCGACACGTCTCGGACCGCCCCGATTTTCCATCCAATCGTCGCCCGTTGTGGACCAAAACGCCGTCTTCGGGCACGATGCTCGGGCCACGCCCCAAGGAGGAACCCCCATGGCCGTCAGTCCCCTCGCCGGCAAGCCGGCGCCGCGTTCGCTTCTCGTCAACGTGCCGCGCCTGGTCGCCGCCTATTACGCCGTCAAGCCCGATCCGACCGATCCCTTGTGCCGCGTCGCCTTTGGCACCTCGGGCCATCGGGGCACATCGTTTAACGGTTCCTTCAACGAAGACCATATCCTGGCCACGACTCAGGCCATCTGCGACCACCGGGCCGCCCAAAAGATCACCGGGCCGCTCTATCTCGGCATGGACACCCACGCCCTGTCCGAGCCGGCCTGGATCACCGCCCTGGAAGTGCTGGCCGCCAACGGCGTCGCCGTGCGCGTCCAGGCCGGCCGGGGCTACACCCCGACCCCGGTCATCTCCCACGCCATCCTGACCTTCAATCGCCATCACCAGGGCGTGTTGGCCGACGGCATCGTCATCACGCCGTCCCACAATCCGCCGGAAGACGGCGGCTTCAAGTACAATCCGCCCTCGGGCGGCCCGGCCGACACCGACATCACCAAGGCCGTGCAGGACGCCGCCAACGTCTACCTCGAAAAGAAGTTGGCCGGCGTGCGGCGCATGACCCTGGCTTCGGCCCTGGCCGCTGAGACCACCGAGCAGTACGACTATATCGCCCCTTATGTGGCCGATCTGGCCAACATCTGCGACATGGCCGCCATCCGCGAGGCCGGCTTGCGTCTGGGCGTCGATCCGCTGGGCGGCTCGGGCGTGGCCTACTGGGAGCCCATGGCCGAGCGCTACGGCCTCAATCTGTCGCTTATCAGCGACGTGGTGGACCCGACCTTTTCGTTCATGACCGTGGACAAGGACGGCAAGATCCGCATGGACTGCTCCTCGCCCTACGCCATGGCCCGGCTCATCGAGCACAAGGGTTCCTACGACATCGCCTTTGGCAACGACCCTGACTACGACCGCCACGGCATCGTGACCAAGGGCGCGGGGCTTCTTAATCCCAACAATTACCTGGCCGTGGCCATCAGCTACCTCTTCGCCACGCGTACGGGCTGGCGCACCGACGCGGCCGTGGGCAAGACCGTGGTGTCCAGCGCCATGATCGACCGGGTGGCGGCGGGGCTTGGCCGCAGGCTGTGCGAGGTGCCGGTGGGGTTCAAGTGGTTCGTGCCCGGACTCATCGACGGCTCCTTCGGCTTTGGCGGCGAGGAGAGCGCCGGCGCGGCCTATCTGCGCTTTGACGGCACGGTCTGGACCACGGACAAGGACGGCATCATCATGGATCTGCTCGCCGCCGAGATCACGGCCAAGACCGGCCAGGACCCGGCCGAGCACTACGCCGCGCTGGCAAAACGCTACGGCGAGCCCATCTACGAACGCATGGACGCCCCGGCTTCCAAGGCGCAAAAAGCGGCCCTGTCCAAGCTTTCGCCCGATTTGGTGACGGTCTCGTCCCTGGCCGGCGAGGCCATCACGGCCAAGCTGACCAACGCCCCGGGCAACGGCGCGGCCATCGGCGGGCTCAAGGTGACCACGGAAAACGGCTGGTTCGCGGCCCGGCCGTCGGGCACCGAGGACGTCTATAAAATCTACGCCGAAAGCTTCAAGGGGCGTGACCACCTCAAGGCCCTGCAGGCCGAGGCCAAGGAGATCGTGGACGCGGCCTTTGCCGCTGCCGGCGTGTAATGCCAATGCTCTTGCTAAAGTGAAGCTCCATGGCAAATGAGGTGTTGATATGATTGTATATTTATAAAACATAACTGTCGTTATGTTTTATAATAGGCATAATGCCCCTGGCGTCCCCGGCGTTCCTGACGCCCTCGACGCCGAGGCCCGCCGGCTTTTGGCCGCCCTGGCGGCCGAACCGGACGCGCCGTTTCCGGGCCGGGTGTTGCCCGGCGAGACGGCCCTGGGGCTCGGCTACGGGCCGGGGATGGCCTGGAAGCTACTTCGTCGGCTGTTTGCCGCCGGCTACTACGAATACGACATTTCGGCCTACAGCGGCCGGCTCACCGAGGCCGGCCGGCAGGCCGCCAAAAGGATCGACGCCTTATGAAACTCGCCCAGCATTGCCTTTCCGCCGTTCCCCTGGCCCTGGCCGGCTACGCCGCCTCGGGCGGCCGTTTTTCCGGCGCCGTCATGGCCGGCCTGTCGAGCGTGCTCATCGACTGTGACCATGTGCTGGACTACCTGCTCTACAGAAAACGCTGGGGCGGCATGAAGGATTTCTTCGCCAACTGCGAGGAAGGGCGGCTGCCCAGGCTCTATCTGGTGCTGCACTCCTTCGAGTTCGTCATCTTCCTGTGGCTGCTGGTCGGTTTCGGCATTGCCGCGCCTTGGGGCGTGGGGCTGACCATCGGCGTGACCGGCCATCTGCTGTTGGACTGGGTGGGCAATCGCCACATCGTGAAGCAGTCGTTTTATTGGTTCTCTTTCCGGGCCATGCACCGTTTCGACGGCAACGAGCTGTATCAGACGCCGCCGGTTCCCCTGGAGGACGCGGCCGAGGAGAGCGCTCGGGCCTAGCTCGCCTTTTCCGGTCCACGGCGGAGCCGGGAAAGCGACTCGGACACCACGGGCACGGCTTTGGACCGCGCCCGTTTTTTTGTCCTGGCTGCGTGGGGATTGTCGGAGAACATTAAAGTGGTGCTTGAGGTGGAAGGCTTAGGCCAGGACGCCACGATGCGGGGCGTCAGCCCCGCTTGGCCCGCCGCACGGCCTGGCACAGCGACTTGGCCGGGGCAAAGACCTCGATGCGGGCGTCGGGGTCGAGGGTCAGCCCCATGGAGTCGATAAGATAGTCCCGGGGCGAGACGCCCAGCGGCTCCAGGGCCGTGGTCCGCTCCAGGTGGAAAAATTCCCCCCAGCTTGTGGCGTAGAGGGTGTCGATGCTCACCGTGGCGCGTTCTTCGCGCGGGGCCGTCATGTTGACCACGAGCAGGGCGGCCGTGACTTTTTCCGGCGACAGCCCCCAGGACAGCGGCGGATTGAAGGTCGCCCGGGCCGGAAACAGGTCATGGACGGCGGCCAGGAGTCCCACGCAGTCGGGCAGGGTGAGCGGAGCCGGCAGCAGCGTCGCCTGGACATGCAGGCCCGGCCGGTACAGTTCGTTGGCCACGAGCCAGGCGGCCAGACGCACCACGGACAGCTCCTGACGCAAGGTCTCCTTTTGTCGGGATTTGCGCGATGTGCCGCGCACGGCCGGCTCTCCCCGGGCAATCAACCCCGCCTCGCGGCCCTTGCCGTCTTCCAGCCCGATTTCCAGCGAATCGAAAAGATGCCGGCCCGGCCGCAAAAACGGCAGCCGCATGACCTTGCCCACCCGCTTGGCGAAGCTGGCCGCGATGCGCCGGGACAGCATGGCCTGGTCGCGTTCGGTCAGTCCGCCGGCCACGCCGAGTTCGGCGCTTCTGTTCTTGAGGCGTTCGTAGGCCTTGAGGAAATACGTGGAAATGGCGTCGCAAAGAACCATGCCCTGGGCAAAGCCGGTCTCGGCCTCGGCCCCGGCCTTCTTGGGCAGGGGCGGGCAGGAGCCGGTCGCCGGCGGGGCGTAGGGAAAGAAGTGGTCGAGGATGGCCTCGCCGGTGCGGCTGGCGTACTCGTCGCAGGGGTCGAAGCCGGTCTTTTGCAAAAAGGCCTGTCGCAACAGTTCCATGGCCCCGGCCTGGCCGCTTTCCTCATAGTGGCGGCTGACTTCCTTGAACAGCAAGGCATAGGGATCGCAGCGCCACAGCCCGCCCTGGTTGGCCAGGATGGAGGTCTTGAGCGTCTCGCACAACAGGCTCGGCCGGCCCGGGTGGGCGGCATACTTCTCCAACAGCCCGAACTTGATGATGGATTTGAACGGGCTGGTTAAGGATTTGACGATCATCCACAGCGACGCGCCGAAGTACTCGTCCCCGGCAATGGCCCGCACGCAGCCGAAGTCCAGGCTGTCGGCGGCCACATCGGCGGCAGTGCGGCCAAGGGCGGCCATGGCCTTGCCGTAGCCATCCTCGGCGATGCCTTGGGGCAGGCACCACCAGGCCGGCTTTTTGCCGGCCACCACCAGGGCCGTGCGGTAGAATTCCTCCTTGAGCAGGCAGCCCTGGGCCGAACCGTAGCCCTCGTCGGCGGAGTAGCCGAAGATGTTGTCGCGGATGTCGGACACGCTCATGAGGAAAAAGTGGATTTCGAGATTATGGTCGCGGTCGGCTTGCCGGCTGACGGCGTCGAGCTTGTCCTGGAAGGCGGGCAGGTCCGGGCGGGCGGCGTCGGTTTCGGCCAGGACGATCCAGATGTCGAGATCGGAGTCGTCGGTCTGGGCCACGGTGCCGACGCTGCCGATGGTGTAGACGGCCTCGACCTGGATGGCGTCGTCGGGGAGGGTGGCCGCTTCGGCGGCGCGGTCGCCGAAATGGGCGGCGGCCAGCCGGGCGGCGGCCAGGTTGGGGGCCTGTCCGGCGATGCGCGCCGCCGGGGCCGGGCGCAGGCCGGATGCGTCGCGCACCAGCGGCGCCTGGACCAAGTCTGGCAGCATTTCCAGGAACCCCGCCCCGTCCTCGCCGAGCCGCCGTCTGGCCCAGGCCAGGCGGCGTTTGTTGTTGGCGAGCATGGCCAGCCGGCGACGGCGGTAGTCGCGGCCGGACAGCACGATATCGCATACCGCCGCGATCAGGCGCAGTCCCG
Organism: Pseudomonadota bacterium; assembly: GCA_023435825.1. Classification (GTDB taxonomy): domain Bacteria; phylum Desulfobacterota; class Desulfovibrionia; order Desulfovibrionales; family Desulfovibrionaceae; genus Solidesulfovibrio. The sequence continues at coordinate 43,389 of JAEZMB010000179.1, forward strand.
GACCGTCGGCCAGGGCCGAGGGCAGCGGCTGGCCGGCCTCGGCGGCTTCGAGGACGGTGGCGGCCTCGTCCCGGGCCACCGCGCCCAGGATGTCGGGTTCGTCGGTGGGACCGATGAAACGCGCTTTGGCAAAATAGCAGCCTTCGGTGCGCACGCTGACAAAACGGATGCGGACAAACGCCGCCATCTCGAACAGGCAGTCGGAAAAAACCACTCCCTGGCAGGCGCAGTCGTGGACCACCGCCCGCACCAGACTCACGGCTCGCAGCCGGCAGCGAGTCAGGGTCAGGCCGGCCAGGGTCGCGCCGATGAAGTCGCAGGCCAGGGCGTCCAGGCCCGTCATGGCCACATCCTCGCCGGCCAACCCGCCGAAGGCGCAAAGGCGCATGTCGCAGTCGAGGAAGCGTACTTTTCGCAGCACGGCTTCGGAGAACCGGCAGTTGAGAAACCGGCAGCCGGCAAAGGTCACGTTTTCCAGGCGCGCCCCTTCGAAATTGACGTCCGCGAACTGGGTCGCGGTAAAAACGGTTCCGGCCATGGCCGCGCCCATGAGGCTGACGGCCTTGAGCGAACACCGGGCCACTTCGACGTCGGCCACAACCGCACCGTCCAGGGCGGTCCACATGATTTGGCGTTTTTCCAGGCGCGCGCCCGGCGTGGCCAGTTCCCGGCGCAGGTTGTCGGCCGGTTCGCCGGAAGTCCCGGACGGCTGGGCGACCAGGGTCTTGACCCGGCTCCAGAGGCCTTTGCCGGTCTCGCCAGCGGTCATGGCCGGCCCCGGCAGCGGGGAGCGCACCGGGAGGGGGCGGGCGGCGGCCCGGGCGCGGGCGGCCAGATCGTCGGCCAGGACATCGACAAGGGCCTTGTCGGCCGAGCCTGCCCGGGCCAGCCCCCGGGCGGCGGCCTGGGCAGGCCCGGGCAGGGCGGCGGCCAACACGGCGTACACGGCGCAGACCATGGCCCGGCGGCCCTGGGGCGGCAGGGCGCGCACCGCCTGGTTGTAAACGGCGTGGGATAATCCGGCCAGGCACGGGGCCAGTTCGGTCACGCGTCCGGGCGCGGTGGCGGCCAGGGCGGCCAGGGACTGGGCCGCTTGGCCTTCGTCGCACCGGGCCAGGGCGCACAGGGCGGCGGCGGTGAGCGAAGCTTCCAGGGTGTCGACCAGGGCCCGAGCCGGGGCGGACACGACCGCCGGATCAAGGCCGGGCGTTTCGGCCAGGGCGCGGCAAATGATCTCGGCCGAGACTTCGTCGAGGTCGCCAAGGCGCGCCGCGAGCTTTTCCACCAGCCCCGGCTCGCGCAGCCGGCCGGACACCCGGGCCATATAGCGTATCTGCTCGGCCGAAAGGTCCATTTGCAGCAGCCGGGCGAGCCACATGCCCAGCCGTCCCCGGATGAGCGCGTTTCGCAGGGGCAGGGCCGGGTATTCGTGGCGGTTGGCCAGGAGGTCAAGCAGGATGAGCAACTCGTCGGGGATGCGCTCCACCACGTCCTCGATGACTTCCAGGCACAGGGCGGCGGTCTTGGGGCGATCGGCCCGGGGGCGGCGGAAAAAGGCGTTGGCGAAAAGGAGCTTTTCCTCGTCGCGAAGGCCCGAGAGCAGGGAGACGGCCAGTTCCTCGGGCAGGGTTTCCAGGTGGGTCACGGCCAGCACCTCGCCCTCGACGCCCAGGCGAAAGAGCAGGGGAAAGGCCTGTCTGGCGAAATTCTCGTCCCCGGCGTCGAGCAGCGCCGCCAGGAGAAAGGCCACCTCGGAGGCTTCGGCGGCGGTGGCCGGATCGTCCACGCCGCCCCGGTCGATAAAGGCCAGGGCCTGCCGGGCCAGGGGCAACAGCGCGCCGAGGTCGGAACCCGGCGGCTGGGACAGGCCCGTGCGCAGGGTCCGCATGATGGCCCGGGCCGGCGAGCCCGGCCGGCTCACGAGCGGCTCCGCTGGCGGGAAAAAGGCGGCCTAGGCCCGGGGCGCGGCGTCCACATAGAAGGAAACCTGCTTGCCGGGGTTTAAATACTGCAGCACGTCCGGAGCGAGATCTTCGGGACGCAGCGCCTTGACCACGGTCAGTTCGGTCTCGATGGTCAGATCGATGATCAGCGCTTCGCGCTTGGGAATGTCGGGGTGGTAGACCTTGACGCTTGGGCGCAGGGAATCGCGGATGTTGGCCGAGACCACCATGCCCTGCATGGTGTTGGACAGCTCGACCAGGGAACCCGGCGGATAGACGCCGAGCTTGCGGATGAACATGGTCACGGCCTTGGGGTCCAGGGGGCCGCGTTTCTTGTAGAGGGCCTTCATGGCCTCGTGGGGCGTGCGGACGGGCGTGCCGTCCTTGGAATTGCACAACCGATCATAAACATTGGCCACGGCGGCGATGCGCGCCCCAAGCGCCACGGCCGCTCCCTGAAGCCTGGCCGGAAAGCCCGTGCCGTCGAGGAGTTCGTGGTGCTGGAGCACCAGCATCTGGGCGGAAGGCGGAAACCCGGGCACGGCGGCCAGCATCTTGGCCCCGATTTTCGGGTGCTCCATGTAGTATTCCTTGAGCACCTTGTTCATGGTGATCATGTTGCCCTTGGAAAACCGCTGGATGGGGATGCGTCCCTTGCCCACGTCGTGGAAAAGCGAACCGATGCCCACTTCCTCGATGGCCGCTTTGTCCAACCCCATTTCCTTGGCCAGCATCATGGAAAGCACGGCCACATTGAGGGCATGGTAGTGCTTGGCCTCGTCGCGCATCTTGGCGGTCATGACATTTATGAGCACATCGAGGTCCGAAAGAAATGTCTCGGCCATGGGGCCAACCACTTCGCCGGCTGCTTCCAGGACCTCGGCGTTGGGGGAACTGACCTTTTTGAGCGCCTCGACCACCTTGTCCATGGCCTTTTCGTAGCGCTTCTCGCAGGCGGCGAAGCGTTCGAGGCGATCTTTGTTGCGTTCGATGGTTTCGCGCTTGAGGCTGGAGAGTTCGGCCGAGACCGGGGTGCGGGCGGCGGTCCAGGGGCCCTTCTGGCGTTTGCCGGCCAGGCCGTCGAGTTCTTCCAACGAGATGGGCAGGCGGTCGGATTTGTCGGGGATGCAGTAGACGTGGGCCAGCCCCAGGGCCATGACCTTGGCCACGTCGGCGTCGGTGCGCAGCTTGAAGCCCTTGGGCGGAAACGGATGGGCCAGCCCCGGCTCGTCAATGCGAATGAAAAGCCCGGGGCACAGCTGTTCCATCAGTATGGGGTATTCGTCTATCTGCATGGTTGTTCCCGCCAGACGCCGTCGTCCGGGCGCTTCGGCCCAGACGGCTTCGCGCCGACATCACAGGCTATACGCGCGGGGAAAAAAAACTGTCAACTCGGCGGCTTTGGGTCTCGGGTCGCGATGCTTGCCGAAAGGCCCCTGGCCCGGCTATGAATCAAGGAGGACCAGCGAAAAGCCCTATGCAGCAGCCCACCTCTCCGCAACCCAGGCTTCGGTCGGGCCACAAGCCCGTCAAGGGCGTTTTTTCCATTGAATCCCAGAAGTTTCTCGGTATCGGCGGCATCGCCCGAGCCGGGCAGCGGCTTTTTTTCTACGCCGAGCAGCCGGTCGGCTCGGACCAGGTGCTCATGCAGCGCCTAAGCCGCGATTTCATCCCCACCGGAACCCGGCGGGCCATCAGCCGGGAGCAGCTTTTCACCCAGTACCAGCCCGAGCCATCGGTCTATCTCAACAAGGTCGTTCCGGTCATGCGCCGTCTGGAGGAGGCGGTCAGCGCGGCCGACGGCCATCGGGAACGCCAGGAGCTTTTCGCCGCCGAGTTCGAATACAAGGGCGTACTGCAACTGGATGAGGAACATGTCCGGGCAGCCTTTGGCCTGGGGCTCACCTATCTGGAACGCCAGGAGAAGCATAACGCCGACGTGGTCTTTCACAAGATCATGCGCATCGAGGCGGCGTTTACGCCCGAGCACAAGCACCTGTTCAACGAATTCGGCATCCAGATGCGCAAGCTCGGCATGTACGACGAGGCCATGCGCTACTACAGCCAGGCCTACCGCCTGTGCGACACCGACGAGCATTTGCTCTACAACATGGCCCGCACGCTTTTTGAAAAAGGGCGCTTGAAAAGCTGCCGGGCCATGCTGGCCCAGGCCCTTCGGCTCAATCCCGAATTTCCCGAGGGGCGCGCCTTTCTGGCCTATCTCGAATCCCTGGCCCGGGGCGAAGCCGCCACGGAACCGCCGCTTTCCGCCGTTACCCTGGAAAAGCCCCCCGGGGCCCTGGATGAGCCGCCGCCGACCCAGGGCCATTGACAGGGCGTCGCCGGCTCTGCCAAGACGGCGCGTTTCGCGCGCACATCAACGGCTGATCCTGGACGCCATCGCGTCTGGTCGTACAAAGGAGCATAGCCATGGGCAACGTCAAGGTCGGCGTCAAGCTGTTCACCTCCGTGTGCGTCACCGCGCTGCTCACCCTGGTCGTGGGGACCATCGGCTATCAGGGCCTTGTCGGCCTCGGCGCGGCCCTGTCCCGGGTGACGGGTGACGCCCTGCCTTGCGTGGCCGGTTTGGGCATGGTCAAGGAAGGGCTGCTTGCCGCCCAGTCGGCCGAGCGCACCATCCTCGTGCCGGAACTGGCCAATTCCAAGGAATTCGAGCGCCAGCGCGAAAACCTGCGGGCCGGTCTGGCCCTGGCCGACGCCGGGCGCGAGATCGTCGACCGCATGCCCCTGGACGAGGAAGAGACCGCCCAGTGGAAGGCCTTCAACGAGGCCCTGGCCGCCTGGCGCAAGACCAATGCCCAGGTCCTTGAGCTGGTCGCCGCCGGCAAACGCAGCAACGCGCTCACGCTCTCCATCGGCATGTCCCAGCTTTCCCAGAAAAAAGCCCTGGACGCGCTCAATTTCCTGCAGGAACGCCGCCGTGGCCAGGCCGACGCCCTGGCTGTTTCCTCCCTGGAGGACGTCCATCGCCGCACCATGTTCCTGACGGCGGCCGCGGCCGCCTGCCTGCTCCTTTCCGCCGCTCTGGGCATCGTCATCACGCTGTCCATCACCCGCCCCCTGGGCAAGGGCGTAGCCTTTGCCAAGGCCGTGGCCGACGGCGATCTCGAAGCCCGCCTGGACGTGGCCGGCCGCGACGAAATCGCCGAGCTGGCCGCCTCCATGCGCCGCATGCTCGCCGCCCTTCGCGACAACATCGCCGCGGCCACGGCCCGGGGCGAGGAAGCGGCCAGCGAGGCGTCCAAGGCTTGCCGGGCCATGGAAGAAGCCGACGGGCTGCGTCTGGCCGCCGAGTGCGCCCGCCGGGACGGCATGCAGCACGCCGCCGAGCGCCTGTCCGAGGTGGCCGGAACCCTTTCCGCCGCCGCGGCCGCTTTGTCGGGCCATGTGGAACGGGCCACCCACGGCGCGCGCGAGCAATCCTCGCGCCTGTCCGAGGCCGCCGCCTCCATGGGGCAGATGAGCGCCACCGTGCTCGACGTGGCCCAAAGCGCGGCCACGGCCGACGCCACCGCCGCCTCGGCCCGGGACAAGGCCAGCGCCGGTTCCGACGTGGTGCGCCGGGCCATGGCCGGCATCGGCTCGGCCCGGGACAAGGCCCAGGCCCTGGCCCGGGATATGGACGCCCTGGGCGGACAGGCCGAGGGCATCGGCCGGGTGCTTGGCGTCATTTCCGACATCGCCGACCAGACCAATCTCCTGGCCTTAAACGCCGCCATTGAGGCGGCCCGGGCCGGCGAGGCCGGGCGCGGCTTCGCCGTGGTGGCCGACGAAGTCCGCAAGCTGGCCGAAAAGACCATGGCCGCCACGGCCGAGGTCGGCCAGGCCGTGCGCGGCATCCAGGCCGGGGCGCGCCAGAGCGTGTCCGGCGTGGGCGAGGCCGTGGCCGCCATCGAATCGGCCAACCAACTGGCCGGGGAGTCCGGCCAGGCCCTGGCCGCCATCGTTGGTCTCGTGGAAACGGCTTCGGATCAGGTGCGCTCCATCACCGCCGCTTCCCAACAGCAGTCGGCGGCCTCGGATTCCATCGAAGCGGCCGTGGCCGCCGTGGGAACGGTGTCCATGGACACGGCCGACGCCATGGAACAGGCGGCCGGGGCCCTGGCCGACCTGTCCGAGCAGGCCAGGATTATCGAAGCGCTCATCGAGGAACTGCGGGGCGAGGCAACCCTCACGGCCCTGCCGTCCTGATTGGCCGCGCCGCCTTGACCCGGCCGGGCAAAGCGCCTACACATGGGCGTTTCCGTTTCGGGTATGCGGCGCCATCATGACGCCATCCGGGAAGCTCCCCGGGAAACGCTCCAGCACGAGGGTTGGATCATGGGTGTTCGGACTGATTTCATCTGGATGGACGGCGCGATGGTGCCCTGGGACCAGGCCAACGTGCATGTCCTGACCCATACGTTGCATTACGGCGTGGGCGTGTTCGAGGGCATCCGGGCCTACGAATGCACCGACGGCTCGTCGGCCGTTTTTCGCCTGAACGAGCATATCGAGCGCCTGCTCGGCTCGGCCAAGGTCATGGGCATGAAGGTTCCCTTCAGCCACGAGCAGCTGGCCGAGGCCTGCGTCGAGACGCTTAAGGCCAATAAGATGACCGCCGGCTACATCCGGCCGCTGATTTTCATCGGCTCCGGCGAGGCCATGGGCGTCAACCCCGGCCCCAACCCGGTGCGCGTGGCCATCGCCGTGTGGCCCTGGGGCGCGTACCTTGGCGCCGAGGCCCTGGAGCGCGGCATCCGCATCTGCACCTCCAGCTACACCCGCCACCACGTCAACGTCATGATGACCAAGGCCAAGGTGGCCGGCAACTACGTCAACTCCGTGCTGGCCAAGACCGAAGCCCTGGCCGACGGCTACGACGAGGCCCTGCTGCTTGATCCCACCGGCTACGTGGCCGAAGGCTCGGGCGAAAACGTCTTTATCGTCAAGAAAGGCGTCATCAAGACCCCGCCCCTGACTTCCATCCTGGCCGGCATCACCCGGGACAGCCTCATCACCCTGGCCAAGGAGCTGGGCTACGAAGTGGTGGAACAACTGTTCACCCGCGACGAAGTCTACATGGCCGACGAGGCCTTTTTCTCCGGCACCGCCGCCGAGCTGACGCCCATCCGCGAGCTCGATCGCCGGGTCATCGGCGAAGGCCATGCCGGACCGGTGGCCAAGGCCCTGCAGGCCGCCTTCTTCAAGGTGGTCAAGGGCGAGAACCCGGCCTACGCCGGCTGGCTGCGCCGTTACAGCCTGTAACCGTTTCCGGGCGGTTGCGACCGTATCGGAGCCGCCCGGACTGCCTCGATGAGCACAATCAGTCTTACCGCCAAATACCGGCCCCAGCGTTTCGCCGACGTGGCCGGGCAGGACGCCGTCAAACGCATCCTGTCCCGGGCCGCGGCCGAGGACCGCATCGCGCCGGCCTATCTTTTCAGCGGCACGCGCGGCGTGGGCAAGACCACCCTGGCCCGGGTGCTGGCCAAGGCGCTCAACTGCGAGACCGCGCCCACGGGCGAACCTTGCAACGTCTGCTCCCAGTGCCGTCAGATCACGGCCGGGGTCTCGCCCGACGTCATCGAGATCGACGCTGCCACCCACGGCAAGGTCGACGACGCCAGGCGTCTCAAGGAAGACGTGGGCTACGCGCCGCTCAACAGCCGCTACAAGGTCTTCATCATCGACGAAGCCCACATGCTGACCACGGCGGCCTTCAACGCGCTGCTCAAAACCCTGGAAGAGCCGCCCGGGCGCGTCACCTTCATCCTGGCCACCACCGAGCCCCACAAGTTTCCGGCCACCATCATCAGCCGTTGCCAGCACTATCTGTTCAAGCGTCTGGCCCAGACCGAGCTGGAAGCCCATCTCTCCAGCGTGCTGCAGCGCGAGGCCGTGCCCTACGAGGCCAAGGCCGTGAGCCTCATTGCCCGGCGCGGGGCCGGCAGCGTGCGCGATTCCATGTCGCTTCTGGCCCAGGTCCTGGCCCTGGGCGGGGCCGAGCTCACCGAGGCCGACGCCCGGGGCGTCCTTGGGCTGGCCGGCCAGGAAGTGTTTTTCGGGCTCATCGAAGCCATCCGGGCCGAGGACGGCCCGGCCGTGGTGGAGATCCTGCGCCAGGTCCTGGACAAGGGCCTGGACATCGGCTTTTTTTTGCGCGAGCTGGCTTCCATGTGGCGCAATCTGTTTCTCCTGCGCCAGGCCGGCGAGCGGGCCCTGCCCGTGGTCGACCTGCCGGCCGAGGAGGCCGGCGAATGGCTGGCCTGGGCCGGCCGCATCGAGGCCGCCCATATTCATGCCTGCTGGCAGATGACCCTGGAAGGCCAGCGCCGGGTCCAGACGAGCCTGGAGCCGGCCTTGGCCCTGGAGCTGCTGCTGCTCAACATGGCCTATCTGCCGCGCCTGCTGCCGCTGCAAAATCTCGCTTCCTGCGCCGCGCCGGCGACACCCGCTTCGGGCGTTCCGGGTGGACAGGGCGGCCGTCCCGGCGGGCAGGGCGGCGGGCCGGCCCCGCGCCAGGCCCAGGGACCGCGCCCTGGCGGCTACCGGCCCCAGCCCCTGGCCGACCAGCCCGCGCCCTACGGCCGGGCCGAAGCCGGCCCCGGACCGGAGCAGGGCGGTTACGGCCGGCCGGCCGCCGGACCCGACGCCGCGACGTCCGCCGCGCCTCGGAGTTATCCGCCCCAGGCCGCGCCGCCGACGTCCCGGCCTGATGCGTCAATGCCCAATGGCGCGTCCGGCCCGGCCAGCGGGTCGGCTCCCCCGGTCCAGGCTCAGGCCGCCGTGTCGGCAGCCAGCGGCTACGCCCACTCGGGATCAGGCCAGTCTCCGTCTTTCGCCGCTTCGGGCCAGGGCCACGGACCATCCGGGCACGATGACGCGTCGCGTCCGGCCCAGGCCGCACCGGCCGGCCTCCGCACCTGGGACGGCTTTTTGCGACAGGCCGGCCGTGGCAGCGACATGGTGGCCCTCAAGCACGCCCAGGGCGCGTTTTCGCCCGATCCGGCCCCGGGTGAATTGGTCATCAGCTGCGCCAACGCCTTTCATCGCGGCCGTCTGGCCCATCCCGACAAGTTGCGCCAGCTGACCGAAGCCGCCGAAGCCTATTTCGGCCCCGGCGTGGCCGTGCGACTGACCGAAGGCGAGGCGGCAAGCGACCGCATGTCGCCCCATGACCTGCGGGACTACGTCGACAACCACCCGGAAGTGCGCCAGGCCGTCACGGCCTTTGACGCCGAAATCATCGAACGAAAGCCCCGCTAGAGGAGGTAGCCCATGAAAGGAATGAACGAACTGGTGCGTCAGGCCCAGGTCATGCAGAAGAAAATGGCCAAGCTCCAGGAAGACCTGCAGGAGCGCACCGTGGAAGGCACGGCCGGCGGCGGCATGGTCGTGGCCCTGGTGTCCGGCGCCAACGAACTGAAGTCCCTGACCATCGACAAGACGGCCGTGGACCCCAATGACGTGGAAATGCTCCAGGACCTGGTCCTTTCCGCCGTCAACGACGGCATCAAGAAGGCCAAGGCCATGATGGAAGCCGAGATGGGGCAGATCACCGGCGGCATCAAGGTTCCCGGCCTGTTCTAACCGACCGGCGGCGGGAAGGGGCGACCCCTTTTCCCGCCGCCCGCGCCCTACGCGGAATCCCGAACATGGCATCCCAGACGACCCTGCCCGTTCCCCTGGCTGAACTGGTGGACCAACTGGCCAAATTGCCCGGCCTTGGCCCCAAGTCGGCCCTCAAGGTGGCCATGACGCTCCTGGAGTGGCCGCGCCCCCGGGCCGACGGCCTGGGCGAGGCCATCTTGCGCCTGCGCGAGCGGCTGTGCCTGTGCGTCCACTGCGCCTCGCTGTCCGAGACGCCGGTGTGCCCGGTGTGCGCCGATCCGACCCGAAACGGCGAACAGCTCTGTCTCGTAGCCCAGTGGGACGCCATCATGCAGATGGAAGAGACCGGTCTCTACACCGGCCGCTATCTGGTCCTGGGCGGTCTGCTCGATCCGCTGGAAGGCGTGTCGCCGGGCCAGTTGCGCCTGGACGTCCTGCGGGCCAAGCTGGCCGAGGGCGTGGTCACGGAGTGCATCCTGGCCCTGGGCGCGACCCTGGCCGCCGAAACCACCGCTTCCCACATCAAGAACCTGCTGGAGCGGGAGTTTCCGGCGGTGCGCCTGACGCGGCTGGCCCAGGGCATCCCCCTGGGGGCCGAGGTCAAATACGTGGACAAGGAAACCTTGTCCCAGTCCCTGCGTTACCGGCAGGCCCTTTAACCCTCGGACGCCGCCGCAAACGCCATGGCAGTCGAGCTTACGGTCGAAATCGAGACCGTCACCTTTTTCAACGAGGAAAACGGCTATCTCATCGCCAGGGTCGGCTCCAAGGCCGAGCCGGGGCCGTTTTCCATTGTCGGGCGCATGCAAAAGGTCACGCCCGGCGAACTCTTGCGGGTCACCGGCGATTTCGCCACCCATCCCAAGTACGGCCGCCAGTTCCAGGTGACCACCGCCGTGCGCGAGATGCCGGCCACCTTAAACGGCATCCGCCGCTATCTGGCCTCGGGCCAGATCAAGGGCGTGGGCGGCATCCTGGCCTCGCGCCTGGTGGACGCCTTTGGCGAGAAGGTCCTCGACATCCTGGACAAGGAGCCGGACAAGCTCCTGACCGTGGAAGGCGTGGGCAAGAAAAAGCTGGCCGAGATCAAGGCCTCCTGGGACGCCCAAAACGAGATCCGCTCGCTGATGCTTTTTCTCCAGACCCACGAAATCGCCACCACCCATGCCGCCAAGATCCAGCGGCTTTACGGCAACGCCGCCGAGGCCCGCATCCGGGCCAATCCCTACGAACTGGCCTATGAAATTCGCGGCATCGCGTTCAAGACCGCCGACGCCATGGCCCTGCGCCTGGGTTTTGCCCCGGATAGCCCCGAGCGCGTCCAGGCCGCCCTGGCCTATGTGCTCTTTTCCATGGGCGAGCAGGGGCATCTGTTCGCGCCCAAGGACGTGCTGTTCGAGAAAACCGCCGCCCTGGTCGGCGACGTGGCCTCCGAGCGCCTGGAGGAAGGCCTTGGCGGCCTGGAGGAACTCAAGCGCGTCAAGGTCGAGCCTCTGCCCGAGCAGGGCATCGAAGCCGCCGTCTACCTGCGCCATTTCTACGCCCTGGAGACCGAAATCGCCCGGCGCATCCACGACCTCGCCGGCCATCCCGGCGCGCAGTTGCGCGGCAAGGTGGAAAAGCTCCTGCCGGCGCTCGAATCCGAGGCCCGCATCCAGCTTTCCCACGAACAGCGGCAAGCCGTCATCGACGCCTGTGACAACAAGGTCTTTGTTATCACAGGCGGACCCGGCACCGGCAAGACCACCATCACCCGCATGGTGGTGGCCGCCCTTGACAAGCTGTCGCTAAAAGTCAAACTTGCCGCGCCCACGGGGCGGGCGGCCAAACGGCTTTCCGAAGCGACCGGGCATCCGGCCGCCACGCTCCACCGCTTGCTCCAGTCCACGCCAGACGGTTCGTTCGCCGTGTGCGAGGACAACAAGCTCAAGGCCGACGCGCTGCTGGTCGACGAGGTCAGCATGCTCGACGCCAGGCTTTGCGGGCACATGCTGCGGGCCTTGCCGTTTACCTCGCGGCTTATCCTTGTTGGCGACGCCGACCAGCTGCCGTCGGTGGGGGCGGGCAACGTCCTGGAGGACGTGCTGGGCAGCCAGTCCGTGGGCAGCGCGCGGCTCACGCACATTTTTCGCCAAGCCCGGGAAAGCATGATCGTGGTCAACGCCCACCGGGTCAACAACGGCCAGTTTCCCCAGGCGGCCGAGAAAAAACCGCCCGAGGCCGATTTTTTTTGGGTCGAGCAGGACGATCCGGCCGCCGTGCGCGATCTGATCGCCACGCTGGTGGCCGAGCGCATCCCCCAGGTCTATGGCCTTGATCCTATGCGCGACGTCCAGGTGCTCTCGCCCATGCACAAGGGCGAGGCCGGCACCCAGGCGCTCAATGAGGCGCTTCGGGCGCGGCTTAATCCCTCGGGGCCGACGGTGATCCGGGGCAATGCGATGTTTCGCCTGGGCGACCGGGTGTTGCAGACGAAGAACAATTACGAAAAGGACGTCTTCAACGGCGACCTGGGGCATGTCACGGCTGCGGACCCGGAGGAGGGCGCGCTTGTCGTCTCCTTCGACGGGCGCGATGTCCCCTATGACCGCACCGAACTCGACGAACTGGCTCCGGCCTATGCCGTAAGCATTCATAAGTCCCAGGGCAGCGAATATCCGGCCGTGGTGGCCCCGTTTTTGACCCAGCATTACGTGATGCTGCGTCGGAATTTGATCTACACCGCCCTGACCCGGGCCAGGAAACTGGCCGTGCTGGTGGGCAGCCGACGGGCGCTCACCCTGGGCCTGAAAAACGCCGGCGGCGAGCGGCGCTATACGCACCTCAACTATCGCCTGCGGGAACTTTTCAATGTCTGATCGCCCAAACGCCGGGACGGCCCCGGCTTCATGGAGGAACGGTCCGCGATGCTTGTAAAGAAAGCCGCCAGTTTGTTTGTGCGCTTGGCCCTGGTGGGGGGCTGTCTGGTCTATGCCTTCTGGGGACTCAATTTTTCCGAACTGTGGGACGCCATTACCCGTTTTGATGACGTGGCCCTGTTCTGGACGGTGCTTTTTTCCTTTGTGGGCTACGGCGTCATGGCCCTTCGCCTCAATTTCCTGTCGGGCTTTTGCGCCGGCAACTGGGTCTGTTTCAAGGCCTTTCTCATGTCCATGGCCGTCAACAACATCGTGCCGGCCAAGCTCGGTGAACTGGCCAAGGCCTTCTATCTGCGCCGGGAATGCCGATTCTCGCTGTCGCGCAGCATCACCATGGTCTTCTGGGAACGGTTTTTCGATTTAAACGCCATCCTGGCCATGGGGCTGGTCGTCGCCTTTCACTTCAATCTCAAGATGGCCTTCGTGCCCCTGGCCGCGGCCGTGGGCGGCATCTGGGTCGGACTATGGGTGGTGCGCCAGTATCCGGATTTCGTCGGCCGCATCATTGAAAAACTGCCGTCCAACCGGCTGGCCGAGTTCCTGGCCGAACTCAAGCTCCAGGTGCTCCACGGCGTGACTCCCGGTTTCATGACCTTGCTTGGGCTTTATACCTTGGTGTGCTGGATTCTTTATGCCGGCTCCACCTTCCTGGTGCTCCTGTGGGTGGCCGACCTGCCTCTGACCTTTGGCCAAGCGGCGGCGGTGTTCGTCATTTCATCCCTGGGCATGGCCATGCCGTCCTCGCCCGGGGCGCTGGGCGTTTTCGAGGCGGCGGTGGTCTTTTCCCTGGGGCTTTTCAGCGTGGACAGAGCCCAGGCCCTGGCCACGGGACTGGTGCTCCACATGGTGCAGTATATTCCGGTGACCGTGGCCGGCTTGCTGGTGCTGGCCAAGAGCGGACTGAAACTCAGCAAGATCCGGGAAAGCGACGAGGCCCTGGACGCCGAACCCGAAGCCGGGAAATAGCGCCCAAGCCAAGGAGGCGACATGGCCCATCCCTGTGCGCTGACCATCGCCGGTTCCGACTCCGGCGGCGGAGCCGGCATCCAGGCCGACCTCAAGACCTTCATGATGCAGGGCTGTTACGGACTGTCCGTCATCACCGCCCTGACCGCCCAGAACACGTGCGCCGTTTCGGCCATCGAAGCGCCGACGCCGGGATTCGTGGCCGAGCAGCTGCGGGCCGTGCGGGCCGATTTTCCCATCCAAGCGGCCAAGACCGGAATGCTCTTTTCCGAGGCCATCATCGAGGCCGTGGCCAAGGGGCTTACCGATAAGGATTTCCCCGTGGTGGTCGATCCGGTTTGCGTGGCCCAGTCCGGGGCGCGGCTGCTGATGCCGGAGGCCGTGGAGGCCATCCTCTCCCGCATGTTGCCCCTGGCCGATCTGCTGACGCCCAACCGCCTAGAGGCCGAACTGCTGGCCGGCCTGCCCATCGGCGGCAAGGCCGACGCCGACGAGGTCATCCGGCGTCTGTTGGCCCGTGGGGCCAAGGCGGTGCTCCTCAAGGGCGGCCATTTCGAGATCGGGCAGACTTCGGACAGTCGCGTGACGGATCGCCTGGTTCTGGCCGACGGCCGGGAATGGGAGCTGTCGCGGCCCTTTGTCGCCACCCGCAACACCCACGGCACGGGCTGCACGCTTTCGGCGGCCATCGCCGGCCATCTGGCCCTGGGCAAGGCCTTGCCCGAGGCGGTGGAAGCGGCCCGGGACTATCTGCAACTGGCGTTGGAAACCGCCTGGGATCTTGGCGACGGCGACGGCCCGGTCAACCACTTGGCCCCGTATGCGCGCCATCTGCCCGAATCGGCCAAGCAAGCGTCTAAGCATTGATCCGGACGGAATTTTCTGAGCGCGCCACCTTGGCGATTGTCTTGGCTGCATCTTTCACGTAAGAAAATACGCCCCGCGCGGGGCGGATGTGCGAGAGTGGCGGAACTGGGAGACGCACCAGACTTAGGATCTGGCGGCTTAGGCTATGGGGGTTCGAGCCCCCCCTCTCGCACCAAGGGAAAATCAATGGGTTAGGTCGAAAAGACCTGACCCATTTTTTTCTTGCGAGTTTGCTCCCATTTTGAAAGTCGGACGAAAGTGGTGTAACGGTCTAGGGTGCTTGGACAGTTATGGGGTGAAGTTCAGGCCGCCAAGTTGGTGTCCAGGAACATCCCCAGGCCAATCCAACGGGTAATGCAGCAGGACAGGTTACTTGACCAGTCCAACGCTGTAGAGGGACACGGATGCCGTGTCGCAGGCCCCAGCCGCACGCTTTGGATCGACGGCCATGCCGCGCATGAAGCGCCCGACCACTTCGCCCTTGGCGTTGGTGTTTTCGATGAAAACCGCCCCGAGCTGGTAGACGTAAATGGAGTTGCGGCCGGAGTTCTGCGGACGGGAGGGGTCGTAGAACGGAATGAGCGCGACCCGGGGACTGTTCATGGGATCGGCGTAGGCGCTGCCCTTGATGGAATTGGTGGCGCTGTCCCAGGATGCGCCCGGGTCCGTGGCGATCAGGTCGGCCAACCCCTGGCTGGTGGGGCCGACCATGTTGCCGGGTTCGACGGCCAGCTCGTCCCCGTCACGGACCACGGTGTTGTTGGAGGCGGTGCAGCCGGCAATATTGAGCCGGTAGACGGAGGCGCCGGATTCGGGATTGCCGGTGTTGGCCGGAGGATAGTCCACGGCCTGGAAGTGGCCGGGCACCACGGTGTCGTGGCTGTCGCTGAATTTGAGCGTGATTTGCGTGCCCAGGTCGGCGGCGCTGTAGCCCAGCACGTTGACCGAGGACAGCTCGCAACTGCTGCCTGGGTCAAACGCTCCGTTGTTCTTGTACTTCTTGTTTGAGTCGCAACTGTCGTCCCAGGTGAACTTGGCCGGGGGCGAGAAGGGCTTGAGGCACTTGGTCTGGTCCGAGCAGAAGAGCGAGGCGCTGGCCGTGGCCGTCAGATCCTGGGTGTTCCAGCCAAGCACCGGGCCAAGGAACATGTCCACGGGGTTGCCGCGCTGGGCGGTGCGCCCGGCGGTCACCCGGACGGTGTCCGGGGTGGCTCCGGCGGCCGGGGCATCGCCCTTGAGCAGTTCCACGTCGTTCGTCGTCACGGCGCTGGCGACGGTATCCTGCGCGCCCAGGTTTCGCTGGCCGAAATCCACGGCCGTGGCGCGAACCGTAGCGAAATTGTCGCCATGGCGCAGCAGATCGGCCGCACCGGCCAGAGCGGCGGTGTCGGCCGCCGTCTGCAGTTGGCTGCGCTTGTATTGCAGGAAGCCGTAGTCCACGGCCAGGGTGGCCAGGCCAGCAAGGACGATCATGACCAGGGCGGAGAAAACCGCCACGGAACCATTTTCAGCATGGCGAGAAGTGTGACGTTGGTGGTCAGACATGGCGGTCCCCTTAGAATTGCTGCGCCGTGGCCGTGGCCGCGACCTGGGTCATATTGGGGCTGATGCCCTGCCAGGGGATGATGACCATAGCCGAGGTGTCGTAGCGCACCGTGACCATGACCGGCTCGCCGGCGACCCGGGATCCGGCCGTGGCGATATGGGTCAGGCTTTTGTCGTAGCCGGCGTTCTGGATGTAGGCGTCCACGGCCGTGGGGATGTCCTGATTCCTGGCCGCCGCCATCACGCCTTCCCTGGCCGCCCTGGCGACCACGCTCTGGGCGTGCAGGATCTGGCCGAAGTCAATGATGCCGATCAGCAGGGGCATGAAGAAAAAGACAAGCATCAAGGCGAATTCCACGCTGATCGAACCGCTTTGACGGTCGGGCCTGGCATTGGACTGGGGAGTGTTCATGGTTCCACCACCATTGTCGCTGCGGCGTGAATGTTTTGGGGAAACAGCGTCATTCCCAGGAATTGGGGCAATATGAGCGGGCTGAAGGGGAGGCTGGCCGTCACGGTCACCGGCTGTCCGGCGCTGCGCTGGGCCGGGGTCACGGTGACGTTGGGGGTTTGCCCGGCGGCCTGATTGATCGGGTCGCGCAGCGCCTGGGTGATCGCGGCGGCGATCATGGCGTCGGTGGTTCCGGGCAGGACCGCCAGGCGCGTGGCATCGGCCACGGCGGCCGTGACCGTGGAGCGGATGAAGAACATGCGGCTGTAATCGATGATGGCGAAAACCACGGTCAGCAGCAGGGGCAGGACGAGCGCCATTTCCACGGCGCTGGCTCCGCGTTGATTGAGGGATGAGGAGGGCGTGGGCATGGGCGTTCCTGGTGTTTGGACGGCGGGCAGGGGCCGGCCTTCTGTCCAATTCCCAGGTAACGCCAAGGCGGGAGAGGGTCGATGGGATTGATTCCGCAGGTCATGGGGGAAAACCCCTAGAAAGCCTCCTTTTTCAGGCGTCCGTGGGACGCATGAAGGCCGGCGCGCCGGGGTTGCCGCATGGCTCGCGGCGGATTAGTCGATCAGCCCCAGCTTGGTGGCGTAGCGGACCAATTCCACGGAATTTTGCATGCCAAGCTTGCGCATGAGGCTGCCCCGGTGATGCTCGGCGGTCTTGACGCTGATCTCCAGGGCCGAGGCCACTTCCTTGTTGGACAGGCCCTCCACCACCAGCCGCATCACTTCGCGCTCGCGGGGGGTCAGCGAGTCGTAGGCCGAATGGGATTCCTCCTCGCCCCGAGGAGTCCGGGCCAAAAGCGAGCGGGAGATCTCCACGGACAAGGTCGGATCGAGCCAGGGCTGGCCGTCGGCCACGGCGCGCAGGCCAGCCAGCAGGTTGTCGGTGGCGGCGTCCTTGGTCAGATAGCCCAGGGCCCCGACTTTCAAGGCCTCGGCCACATAGTCCACCTTGGCGTGCATGCTCACCATGAGGATGCCAAGGCTCGGCAGCATCTGGCGGAGTTCCCGGGCGAGCTGGATGCCCGAACGATCGGGCAGGGAGATGTCCAGCACGGCCAGGTCGGGGCGGCAGGCCTTGGCCGTACGCAGGGCTTCGGCGTGGCTGCCGGCTTCGCCGGCCACGGCAAAGGAAGGGTCGCGGCGCAGGATGGCCTTGAGGCCTTCGCGAAACAGCGGATGGTCGTCAACGATGAGCAGGCGTTTGTTGGGCATGGCTTCGTTCTCCGGCATAAGGAATTTCCGCCACCACGGTCGTGCCGTGTCCCGGGGAAGACATGACGCGCAGGCTGCCGCCGAAAAGCCCGGCTCGCTCACGCATGTTGACCAGCCCCATGCAGGGCCGTCCGGCCTCGCCCTGGCAGTCGCCATGGTCCAGGCCGGCGTCGAAACCGCGTCCGTCGTCGCGAATCCGCAGGATCAGCTTGGGATAGGACTCGATCAGGCGCATGTCGACGCTTCCGGCCCCGGCGTGTTTGCGGACGTTGGCCAAGGCTTCCTGGGCGATACGGTAGATGTTTATGGCCACATCGGGATCAACGTCCAGTCCCTCCAGCCCAACCCCCGCGTAGGAGACGTCCAGCCCGGTCTGGCCCATTTCCTGGCACAGCCGCCGCAGGGCCAGGTCAAGGCCCAGGTGCTCCAGGTTGGGCGGGCGCAGGCCATAGGCCAGTTCGCGCACCGAGGCGATGGTGCGGGCCAAAAGCCCCGAGGCGGCTTCCAGGCGTTGGCGCAGGGCGGCGTCGACGTCGGGCAGGCCGTCGAGCAGGGTTTCGTAGGCGATCTTGAGCGAGGACAGATCCTGGGCCACGTTGTCGTGGAGGTCCCGGGCAATGCTCGCCCGCTCCGATTCCTGGGCCTGCATGAGCCGGCCCGAAAGCGCCCGGATGCTTTCGGCGGCCTGCTTGAGTTCGGTGATGTCGACCGCCGTTGCCGTCAGCCGGCGGGGCGAACCGTTCGTTCCGGGCACGGGCTGACCCCGGCACAAAAAGCACAGGATGCCGCCATGGGCCGCGACCACACGCAGTTCGCGCTCCAGGGTAGGCTTGTCCAGCAGTTCCGGGCCTTCGCGTGCGAGGCGGTCGCGGTCCTCGGGGACAAGCCTGGCCAGCCACAAGGCCAACGGCTCCGGCTGCCCCGGGCTGTCGTAGCCGAGCAGATTGGCGATGACCGGATCGACCACCACCAGCCTTTCATCGGGCAGCAGTTCCCATACACCGACCTTGGCCGCTCGTGTCGCCATCACATAGTTGGCTCTGGCGGCGTCGAGTTCGTCCAGCATGACGTTGACGGCCCGGGAGAGGGCCGAAACCTCGTCGTTGCCGGCAAACACCGTGACCCGCTTGCGGCTGCCCCGGCCCAGTTGGGCGATTTCCTGGCCCAGGCCCGTCACCCGCGACAGGATGAAGCGTTCCACGAAATAGAGCATGGCCAGGCCGAAGATGATGCCGATGGTCGTGAGGCTGCCGACCATGGCCTGTTCGAGCAGGCGTCCCTGCTGGTGGATGCTGCGCGCCATGCTGATGGCCAGGACCAGGGCCGGCTCTCCCGTGATGTCGCGCAGCAGGGCATAGCCGCTCACCGTGGCATTGTCGGAGATCCGGATCGCGTAGCCGGCTTCCAGGCCGGAAGCGAGGGCGTCGGCCAGCCCGGGAGGCAGCTCCCGGCTGGCAGGGGCAACCAGCTTCACGTCCAGGAGCGTCAGCTCGGCAATGGCCGCGACCTTGGCGGCGTCGAGCATCTGGGCCATGATCAAGGTTCCGGCCGCCGGTCCTTTCCGGGCGCTGGTGAGCACGGTCTGGGCGGCGAGCAGACAGGGTTGCCCTTCAAAAAAAGCTATGCCGGACTGGCGTCCCTCAAGGGCGTCGAGGCGCAACAGCCCGGGCGCGGCAGCCACCATGTCCGACACCGGTCTGGAAGCGTCAAACAAGACGCCTTCCGTCGCATCGTACTGTCTGGCCGCCAGCAGCCGGCCGGCCACGTCGTAGAGGGCCAGCATGTCGAGATGCAATTCGCCAAAGCTTTGGGCCGTAAGGTTGGCTTCCACAAAGGCGGCATCCTCAGTCTGGAGGTATTTGTAGGTGTCGTCCCACAGGCCCCAATCCGCGGTCACGCCCTCCAGATTCTTGAGATCGCGGTATATGGCGTTTTGCACGCGATGGAGGTTTTCCGTCACGGCCTGACGTTCCAGGCCGTCGAAGCCGCTTTGGATGTTGCCCCGGAACATGGCGTAGAGCAGAAGCAGCAAGCCAAAAAAGACGGCGCAGACGATGACGGCGGCGGTTTTGCGAAGGCTCATGGTGATCAAAACAGGCAAGCAATGTTTGACATGACCTTGTCAGGCCTACTGGATACAGCCTGTTCTCCCATTTTCCTGTAGCCCGAGAAGGGCTAAAATGCAAGGAAGGGCTGACGACAAAATGTTTCCTAGATGTCCACGCGGAGGATTGGGCCAGCGGTAGTCCAGCCTGCATTCTCGGGCTAAGATTATGCAGCAAGTCTGCAGTGGATCATGGTCTTACCCGGTGTAAACGACGGAATCGAGGGCTGGCGGTGCGGGATTGCCAGATCAGAAATAGGCCCAGCCGCTGACGATCGTTGTTGCCGAGGCCTGGGCCTTCTTCTGTGGCATGCCCCAAGCAGGGATAGGATACTGCCGGACAATTCAACGGACGGGCGAAGTCTCGGAATTTCAGGACTTGTTGGACCATCGGATGACCATGCAGCATATTGGCCAGCCGCTGTTCATCCGGTCGTTGGTGGATGCCGGGGCCACGTGCCGTACCAGGCACGGGATCGCTGCGCCCGGCTAATCGGCCTGACGCCAGGGGAGGCTGGGCTGAAGTTTTCGATGACAGGCTGTTTCACGAAAGTTGATCGTCGGCCATGGCCGAACCCGCCGGACTCCTGGTGTTTTCAAGCATATTGACAAATTCGCCTGAACGAATACATGAGGCAGCATGGACGAACTGGCGGAAGGATTGAAGGCGTTGGCAGACCCGACCCGACTGCGCCTGCTGAACCTGCTGCGTCACGGGGAACTGTGCGTGTGTGATTTGACGGTTTCCCTGGGATTGCCGCAGCCGAAGGTGTCAAGGCATTTGGGGTACCTGAAGAAAGAACGATGGGTGTCCGGAAGGCGGGCCGGCAAGTGGATGCATTACAAGCTTGCCACCCCGCGACATCCTATTCTCGTCCGGATGATGCAAACCTTGCACGAGAATCTTGGGAGCCATGAAATAGCGGCGGCAGATGAGGTGAGGCTTCGTGAGCACTTGAAGGCAAAACATCTGTCTGCTGTAAATATAGCCGGCCCCCTGGAAGCATCAGCCTGGAGCAGGGTGTTGTGAGCAGCCAGGAGGTTCCGCGTTGAGGCCGGAAAGAGCTTGTTGAATTTTTTGTGCGAGCGAGAGCTTACTGGTGTCTGATGGTTGTTGATGACTCTGGAGTCTGGTTAACCGAGCGCAGGAGGACAACTATGGACGATAACACATGGAATTCAATTGTTGAAAAGGCCTGTAGCGACGCGGATTTCAAGAAAAGGCTGCTTGCTGACCCGAAAACAGTGTTGGTCGAAGAGGGTGTCGCCATTCCAGAAGGCATCACCGTCCGGGTTGTCGAATCAACCCCGACCGAAACGTGGCTCGTTCTGCCTTGCCATCGGGAACACTTAAAATTTTTAAGTCCCTACGTTGCTGTGAACGAGGTGGATGGTGT
Organism: Pseudomonadota bacterium; assembly: GCA_023435825.1. GTDB lineage: Bacteria > Desulfobacterota > Desulfovibrionia > Desulfovibrionales > Desulfovibrionaceae > Solidesulfovibrio. The sequence goes on from JAEZMB010000179.1 coordinate 64,417, forward strand.
CGAAGTCCCTGGCTGCGATCCTGAAACATGCAAAAATCCTGCAGCGGGGTGTGCGGAGTAATAAAACAGTCCTCGAAATGGATTTGTTTTTGTTGTCGTGGAAGAGAGCATGGCTGATCAATCATCGGCAATGCTCTCTTTTGCTTTGAATGGAGAGGAAAATGGAGGCGATTTTTGAAGACTGCTGTCGATCTATTGCTGAAAAAAAACAAATACGGTAGAGTGATTGCCATAGAGCCGTGGAGCTTGTGACACTTTTTCGTTCGCTAACTGTGAACATGTTGGCGAAGTGTAATCTTGTATCAGTTTTCAATTGTTCGTGTGGTGGTGGATGAGAGCCATTCGAGGTTTTTTCGGTACGGTGTACTGCACTGTTCCGACGGCATGTTAATATATATGAGCATCGCATGGAACACAGTTCTTTTGTAGGCTTGTTTCAGAATATTTCCCTCTTGTTGGCGGTTGCGTTGCTTTTTGAAGTGGCCGTCGTCCGATTCAAAAAAAGCAATACATTTCTGACCCAGGCGGTCACGGGTGCGGCGCTTGGCGGCATAGGCGTGGTCGTCATGCTTACGCCCTGGCCGCTGATGCCTGGGGTGGTTTTTGACACGCGCTCTGTCCTGGTGGCGATATCAGGCCTGTTTTTCGGCCCCTTGTCCACGGCGATCGCGGTGATCATGACTTCCGCCTTGCGGTTGAGCCAGGGCGGAATGGGAGCATGGACGGGCGTTGGCGTCATCGCGGCTTCGGGCATTGTTGGTTCGGTTTGGCGATGTTTCAGAGGACGCCAACTGCATCAGATGACTTGGCGTGAGCTGTATTTGTTCGGTTTGGTCGTTCATATTGTCATGCTGGCGTTGATGCTGACCCTTCCATGGGAGATCGCCATGAAGGTGTTAGGCAATATCACCCTGCCGGTCCTCCTCATCTATCCTGTCGGGACCGCCTTGTTGGGCTCGTTGTTGGTCAATTATCTCCAGCGTGAACGCACAGGACGGCAATTGTACGAGAGCATGGAGCGATACCGGCTTTTGGTTGACACGGCCAACGAGGGTATCTGGTCAATGGATAGAGAGCATGGGACGACATATGTCAACGCGGCAATGGCGACCATGCTCGGCTATACTCCTGATGAAATGATCGGCAAGAAAGTGGAAGGCTATTTATTTTCGGAAGATCTAGAGCTTCACAGCCAGCGCATTGCTCAGAGGCATGCCGAAAAAGACGAAGTCTATGAACGGCGTTTTTGTCGTAAAGATGGGACAGAACTATGGACAATTGTTTCAGCCAAAGCTTTGAAAAATGAGAGCAATGACTTTGAAGGCTCTTTTGCCATGTTTACCGATATCACATTGCGAAAGGAAGCGCAAAACGCCCTGGCAAAGTCTGAGCTTTTGCTTCGTACTATCATAAACACCATTCCTGATCTCGTCTGGCTCAAGGATGTCCATGGCGTATATTTGCAATGCAATAAAAAATTTGAACGGTTTTTCGGCGCTGATGAGTCGGCGATAATCGGAAAAGATGATTACGCCTTCTTCAACAAAGAACTGGCCGATTTTTTCAGAGAGAACGATCGCAAGGCCATTGAAACAAGCGGACCCAGGATTAACGAAGAGTGGCTTACCTTTGTCGCAGACGGCTATTGCGGCCTGTTCGAGACCGTCAAATCCCCGATGTATGATGCTCAAGGCCGGTTGATCGGCGTTTTGGGCATTGCCCGTGACATCACGGCACGCAAAATGGCTGAAGACGCCCTGCGCGACAGTGAGGAACGCTTCAAGGCCCTGCATAATGCTTCATTTGGCGGAATTGCCATCCATGACAAGGGGGTCATCCTGGAGTGCAACCTGGGGTTGAGCGAAATGTTCGGCTATACCCGGGATGAACTGATCGGCATGGATGGCCTGCGTCTTGTCGCGGAAAGGTCCCGCGTCGTTGTCATGTCCAATATTTTGGCAGGCAACGAGAAGCCTTATGAGGAATATGGCCGTCGGAAAAACGGGGAAGAGTTTCCCATACGGCTGGAGGCGAGAAATCTCCCCTACAAGGGGAAAATGGTCCGCGCCGTGGAGTTCCGCGACATCACCGACGCTGTGCATGCCGCCAAGGCGTTGGTGGCCGCCAAGGAGGCCGCCGAGAGCGCCACGCGGGCAAAGTCCGAGTTCCTGGCCAATATGAGCCATGAAGTCCGGACGCCGCTCAACGGCGTCCTGGGCATGCTTCAGTTGCTGCAAACAACCGAGCAGACGGACGAGCAGAAAGAATACATCCTGGGAGCGATCAAGTCGACACAGCGGCTGACCCGGTTGCTTGCCGATATTTTGGACATATCCAAGATCGAATCCGGTAAGTTGCAGGTCATCGAAGCGGAGTTTTCCACCTCCTGCCTTCAGGAATCCATCATGGAAATTTTCCGTCCCACGGCCCGGGAAAAAAGCCTGGCTTTTGATTTCCATGTCGATGCCCAAATGCCGCCCAAGCTTATCGGCGATGAAACGCGCGTCCGGCAAATCCTTTTTAACCTTGTCGGGAATGCCCTCAAATTTACGGAAAGCGGTTCTGTCCTGGTCGAGGCCATGGTCCTTCCGGCGAAGGATAGCCATGCCGTGCGGGTGTTGTTTGCTGTCAGTGACACCGGTATCGGCATTTCCGATGAGCAGCTCAAAGACATATTTGAACCATTCGTCCAGGGTGAGCGGAGCTATACCCGCTGCTATCAGGGGGCGGGGCTGGGACTGGCCATTGTCCGCAAGCTGGTAAGAATCCTCGGCGGAGAAATGGTGATAGACAACACCGTGGGAAACGGCACCACGGTTTACGTTTCCTTGCCTTTCAAACTCCCTGTCTCGCATCAGGAACCAGCCGCGCCGCAGCCGGGTCAGGCAGACGAACCGGCTGACACGCCGTTGCGCATTCTGTTGGTGGAAGATGACGAATTCAGCTTGTTCGCCAGCAAGCGCATGCTGCAAAAAATGGGCTATTCGGTGGCGACAGCCCCGGATGGCAGCCAGGCCCTGGTCATCCTGCGCGAGCAGGACTTTGACCTGATCCTCATGGATATCCAGATGCCTGTCATGGATGGCGTCGAAGCGACAAAGGCCATCAGAGGGGCGTCGGACCTTGGGGAGATGTCCCGTATTCCCATTATCGCCATGACCGCTTACGCGATGACCGGCGACAAGGAGCGGTTTCTGGCGGCGGGTATGGAGGGGTACATCGCTAAGCCGGTAGAGAGAGACGAACTTAAAGCCGTCCTGGAAAGAGTGATTCAAAAGCCCCGTATCGATACTGGCCGCAACGGCCAGGCGCCGGAGTGTCGAGGCGTTTGAGTCCTTCTTGGCCATCGCGGACGGATTTCCCGTGTCGCCCGGCCACCATCTGATCATCGGCCAGCGCCGTGCGGCTGGCTGGTTCGCCATGACCAGGCGGAACGCAACGACGCCGCCAGCTTGTTGCGTATCCACGGGAACAGGCTCTCCAAGGATCACTGTAGCATCAATGGATGCAACATCGGCAGGGACCCAGGTGTCTCCGCCGGGCGGACGGTGTTCATAGCCATTTCCACATGCGGACATTTGGGGTGACAGTCACGTATTTTATGAAAATGGTGTTTCTAACATCTTGAGTTTACAAGATAAATGAAATGAAATAAAAGGGGTGGCAATTCGCGCCGGCTCATGGATTCTGCCGCTCCCGGCGCCGTTGGTCGAGATTCGTGGTCTGTTCGTGGCTCCAAGGCCCTTGGGCCATGGAGACTTTCCCATGCCGTATTCAGGGAAGATGGCCCGCCGCGTGACCGCAAGCCGCCAGATGCCGTTTACAAGCCTTCGCGCCACCCTCATGGGGCTGGTGTTGCTGGCCATTCTGCCGGCCTTGGGCCTGGCCCTTTACCATGGCCTGGTCCTGCGCGCCCAGGCCCGCAGCGAGGCCCAGGCCGAAGCCGTCAGGCAGGCCCGCAACCTGGCCGCCGTGCAGCAAGAGCACTACGAGGCCGTGCGTCGCCTGGTCGAAACCCTGGCCGCCACCACCGTGGTGCGCGTCATCGACCCCAAGGGCTGCTCCCTGCTGTTTTCCCAACTCAAGACCCAGGCCGGTGAAAGGTTGGCCAACATCCTGGCCGTTTCCGCCACCGGCGAAGTCATCGGCCAGGCCGTTCCCGAGGCCGGCGATCTGTTCGCGCCGGAAACCACGCCCATGGGAACGCCGACCTATGCCGGGCGGAGCTGGTTCAAGACGGTCAGCCAAACCAAGGCTTGCGTCAGCGAACCCTTTGCCCTGACCCCGGACGGTCGGCCGGCCATGACCGTGGCCTGTCCGGCCCTGGGGTGGGACGGCCAGGTCAAGGCCGTGGTCGCTGCGGCCATGACCCTCGACAGCCTGCTGCGTTCCGCTGATGCGGCCACGAATGGCGTCGTCGGCGTGCTGGCCCCGGACGGACTGCTGCTGGCCGCTCATCCGGCCGAGACCGCCGCCGTGGGCCTGGATGTCGGCGATTCCGGTCTGGCCCAAATCGTGCTTGCAAGGCCCGGCGGCAGCGCCGAGACACTGGGGCTTGGCGGAAGCCCCAAGCTGGTGGGGTTCGACAGGCTGCTTCCGGTCTTGCCCGGATCGCCTACGGTGTTCGTGGAGATTCCCCTGGAGGAGGCCTACGCCCCGGCCAGGAAGCTGTTGGTCGAACAGACCTTGTGGTTGGCCCTGGTCGGTCTGGTCGGCCTTGGCGTGGCCTGGGCCCTCGGTTTCCGTCTGGTGGTGCGGCCCATCACCGCCATGGCCGGCGCGGCCGAGGCCATTGGTCGGGGGGAATTCAGCATTCGCCTGGAGGCCGACGGACAGGCGCTGGAGCTAGCGCGCCTTGGCCGGGCTTTCAACCGCATGGCCGAAGGGCTGGAAGAGCGTCAGGCCGAACTGGACAAGAAGACCAAGGAACTGGAAAATTCCAACAAGGACCTGGAGCAGTTCGCCTACGTGGCCTCCCATGACCTCCAGGAACCCCTGCGCAAGATCACGAGTTTCGCCGATCTGCTGGCCAAACGCTGTGCGGGCCAGCTCGACGACAACGGCCAACGCTACGTGGCCTACATGGTGGACGGCGCCCGGCGCATGAGCCAGCTCATCACGCATCTGCTCGACTTTTCCCGCATCGGCTCCCGGGGCAAGGCCTTTGTTTTGGCGGATCTCAACGAACCCCTGGACCTCGCCCTGGATAATCTGGAGCTGCCGCTTACGCAAAATCAGGCCGTGGTCAGCCGGGGAACGTTGCCCATGGTCACGGCCGACGCCGCCCAGCTCTGCCAGTTGTTCCAAAATCTCATCGGCAACGCCGTCAAGTACCGGGGCGAAGCCGCGCCGGCCATCGCCGTCACGGCCGAGCGTCGCGACGGCTCTTGGGTGGTGGCCGTGGCCGACAACGGACCGGGCATCCCTCCCCAGCATCACGAACGCATTTTTCGCATGTTCCAGCGCTTGCAAGCCGATCAGGATCGACGGGGGGCCGGCATCGGCCTGGCCTTTTGCAAACGCATCGTCGAACGCCATGGCGGGCGCATCTGGGTGGAGTCCGAGGAGGGCCGGGGTTCCACCTTTTATTTCACCTTGCCCGACGCCGAGAGTCCATCCGCATGAACAGACCGCTGTTTCGCATCCTGCTCATGGAAGATGACGCCGGAGACGCGGAGATCATCCGCGAGGCCTTTCGCGACGCCCGGGTCGGCCTGACCATAGACCATGTGCCCGACGGCGAGAAGGGCATGTCGTACCTGCGCCGGGAGGGCGGCTACGCCGAGGCCTTGCGGCCCGACCTCATCCTGCTTGATCTCAACATGCCCCTCAAGGATGGTCGGGAAGTCCTGTCGGAACTCAAAAGCGACGCCGGCCTGCGGGCCATCCCGGTGCTGGTCTTAAGCACCTCCGACGCCGACCGCGACATTGCCGCCAGCTACGGCCTGGGGGCCAACTGCTACCTCAAAAAACCATTGGGGCTTCATGATTTCACGGATGTGATCAAGAGCGTCGAACACTTCTGGTTGACCATGGCCAAGCTGCCGCCGCGCGAAGACGCCGCTTGGGGGCGGATATGACCCTGCGCATTGTGCTGATCGAGGACGACTACGGCGACGCCGAACTGGTGCGGGCGTATCTGGAAGACGACGCCGACCATGCCTTCATCCTCGACCATGCGCCGCTGCTCGAAGATGGGGTCAGGCTGCTGGAAGCGGGCGGGGCCGATGTGGCGCTGTTGGACCTCAACCTGCCCGACTCCACCGGCCTGACCACCTTCACAAGCCTGCGGGCCCGGTTTCAGGACATCCCCATCATCGTGCTCTCGGGCCTGGATGACCGGGAAATCTCCACCATGGCCGTGCGCGAGGGCGCCCAGGACTTCATCGTCAAGGGCAACTTCGACGGCAAGACCCTGTTTCGGGCCATTCTCCACGCCATCGAACGGCACCAGCTCTACCGCCAGCTCGTGGGCGCGGCCCTGTCAGACGAGTTGACCGGGCTGTGCAACCGGCGCGGTTTCCTGGCCCTGGCCGGGCAGATGTTCAAATCGGCCCAACGCCTGGCCCGGGGGGCGTTTCTGCTCTACGTGGACCTTGACGGCATGAAGCTCGTCAACGACGGGCTTGGGCACCGGGAAGGCGACCGGATGCTCAAGGATATGGCCGACATCTTGCGCGACTGTTTCCGGGAAGCCGATGTGGTGGCCCGCCTGGGCGGCGACGAGTTCGCGGTTTTCGGCCTGCAGGAGACCCATCTCGAAGCCGTGGAGCCCAAGGAACGGCTGCTCGGCAAGATCGCCGCCTTCAACGCCGCCTCCGGCCGGCCTTTCACCCTGGCCGCCAGCATCGGGCTTTCCTGCCTTGATCTCGATTGCGCCCGGCGACTGGAGGACCTGCTCACCTGCGCCGACGCCAGGATGTACGAGGAAAAACGCACCCGCTCCAACCGCTCCGCCCCCCGCCGGCAACCGCCGGCCGGCTGTTTGGCCCCGGCAGCTTTCGACGCCGGGGGCCAGGAGCGTCCAACTCCCAAGGCCCGGACCGACATCCCGCGACTGCCGCCACGCATCGCCTGAGCCAAGGAATCGCCATGCGCCAACACCGTCTTTTTTCGTTTGGTCTGCTGCTTGTCCTGGCCTATCTGGGGCCGGCCCGGGGCGCGGCCGCCGAGCCGCTCATCGTCTCTGGCGCGGCCAGCCTGATCAACGCCATGACCGAAATCAAGGCGGGCTTTGAAAAGGCCCATCCGCAGTGGGAGGTGTTCGTCAATTTCGCTGCTTCGGGGCAGCTGTTGCAGCAGATCGAGGTGGGCGCGCCCGTGGACGTCTTTGTGCCGGCCGATCAGGAAACCATGGACCGCGCCCAGAAGGCGGGACTCATCGACGAGGCCAGCCGGGTGGATTTCACGGCCAACGACCTGCTGCTTGTCGTGCCTGCCGACACCAAGGACGTTTCCTGTCTGGCGGACCTCGGCGGCGACAAGGTGGGCCGGGTGGCCCTGGGCGAGCCCGACGCCGTGCCGGCCGGCAGCTACACCAGGCAGACCCTGACCGGGGCGGGACTCTGGGAGCGCCTCGAACCCAAGCTCATCTACGGGCTTTCGGTCAAGCAGGCCCTGGACTACGTGGCCCTGGGCGAGGTGGACGCGGCCTTCGTCTATGCCACCGACGCCCGGCTGGCCAGCCGGCAGGTCCGGGTGGTGGCCAACATGGACGGACACAAGCCCATCGTCTACCCGGCCGCCCTGGTCAAGAACTGCCCCCGTCAGGACATGGGCCGGGCCTTTCTGGCCTACCTGCAAAGCGCCGACGCCCAGGCCGTCATGGCCCGGCACGGGTTTAAAACTCCCCAAGCGGTCCCCTGACGGCGCAGACCTTGGGCCTAGCCTGTTTTTCTGGGCCGCACGGACAGCAACCGCACGTCGAGGGTGGCCAGCAGGATGCCCGAGACAATGAGCGCCCCGCCCAGCACATGGGCGGCGGTCACGGCCTCGCCCAGCAGCCAGACCGACTCCACGGCCGTCACCACCGGCAGGAAATAATAGACAATGCCGGCCAGCACCGGCCCGATGGAGCCGATGGCCTTGGTCCACAGCGTGTAGGCGGCGAACGAACAGCCGATGCCGGCGTAGGCCACCCCGGAGAGCACGCGCAGGTTCCAGGACGTGGCCGAGCCGGTAGCCGCCTCCACAGCCAGGGCCGGCAGCATGAGCACCAGTCCCCAGGCGAAGGTGGCGGCGTTGAAGCCTTCTACGGAGATGCCGGCCGGGCGCTTGCGCACGAAAAGCGAATACAGGGCAAAGCAGGCCGCTCCGGCCAGGGCCCACAGGTCGCCGGGCAGAAAGCGCAGGGAAGCGATATGGCTCCAGTCGCCGCGCGAAACCAGCTCCAGCACCCCCACCAGCACGATGGCCACGCCCCCCAGGCGGCGCGGGGTCAGCGGCTCGCCGTAGACGATGCGTGACAGCATGATGATCATGACCGGGGCGGTGGGCACGAGCAGGGCCATGTTGAGGCTTTCGGTGGTCTGGCCGGCCTTGTAGACAAAGGCGTTGAGCAACGAGACGCCGACCAGGCCCATGGCGGCCAGATAGCGCCAATGACGCTTCATGGCCGGCCAGTCGGCCCGCAGTTTGGGCCAGGCAAAGGGCAGGATGCAGGCAAGCGCCAAAAGCCAGCGCCAGAAATTGAGCTGCACCGGCGGAATTTCCTGGGCAATGCCCCGGGCGACGACGAAATTGCCCGCCCACAGCACAGTGGCGGAAAGGGCGGTGAGATAGCCGAGGAAACGGGTGTTCAAGACGGTGGTTCCTTCTGCGGCCGGGTCGCGGGGTCGGAGACGAGGCAAGGCCTTTCTTCCTCGGGGCGCGTCCACGAAAGCGCCTTGGGCGTTTCGCGGACAACAGATGAAAAGCCTTGTTGTTTTAAGGACGCGAAACCCGGAAACGTCGTAACGACACGCGAGGAGTGATAGCGGGAGCGGGCCGGTCCGGCAAGGAAAAGGCCAAGGGCTGGACTGCGGTCAGTCCTCCTTGCGGGCCAGCCAGACGGTGTGGCCGCCGCAGGCCGGGTCTTTGGCGACATGACCCTCGACGGCGAAACCGTGCCCGGCAAGCAGCCGGCGGTATGCGTCGGGAGACAGGCTGCAATGCCGGAAAGCGACGCCGTCCATGACGCCCGTGGCCTCGCCGTGATGGGGGCCGCTGGTGAAGAGCAGCGCTCCTCCCGGCCGGAGGTGGGCGTTAAAGACCGGAAACATGGCCCGTTGGTCGTCGTGGGACAGATGGAAGAAACTGTCCCAGGCCATGACCGCGCCAAAGGTCCGGCCAAGATCCAGGCCGCGCATGTCGCCCACGATCCAGTCCATGGCCGGGAAACGCTCCCGGCAGGCGGCGATCATGGCCGGCGCGCCGTCGATGCCGGTCACCGGATGGCCGGCGCGCAGGCAAAAGCCGGCCAGGGGTTCGCCCGTGCCGCAGCCAAGGTCAAGGACGGCCTCGCCCGGGGCGAGGTGGGCCAGCATGGCCCGCAGCCAGGGCGCTTCCATGGGCGGATGGGTCGCCGTGCGGGCGGTCGCGTACCAGGGCGCGATGCGCTGATAGGCGGCGCAAATAGCCGTCGGCGGGGCGGACAGGTCGGGCGGGATCATGACTTTCCCGGGGCTTGGCCTTGGCTCATGGCCTCGATGTCCTTGCGGATGCGGGCTACGCGCTTATCGTCCGTGGGGTGGGTGGAGAGGAAGGCGAGCACGGGTTTTGCCCCGCCGGCCCGGCCCATGCCCTCCCAGAAGGTCACGGCGGCCGCGGGGTCGTAGCCGGCCTTGGCCATGAGCGCCAGACCGATGGCGTCGGCTTCGTATTCGTGTTTGCGGCTGTAGGGGAGCATGAGCCCGAGGTTGGCCCCGTAGCCCCAGACCCGGCCGGCGATGTCGGCGATGCGCGGGTCCTCGTCGCCAAGGGCAAGTTGCAGCAGCGCCCCGCCCAGGCGCGCGCCCATCTCCAGGGTGGCCCGTTCCGCGCCGTGGCGGGCCAGGGCGTGGGCCACTTCGTGGGCCATGACCACGGCCAGCTCGTCCTCGTTTTTGACCTGTTTGAGCAGGCCGCTGTAGACGAAGATCTTGCCGCCGGGCAGGCAGAAGGCGTTTATGGCCCGATCGTTGTCGATGACGTGGAATTCCCAGTCATAGTCCGGTTGGCCGGACACGGCGGCGATGCGCCGGCCCACGCGTTTCACCAGTTCCTGGGCGGCCGGATCGCGCAAAAGCGGCTCGGTGCGCAGGATCTGGCGGGCGGCGTTGTAGCCCATGATCCGTTCCTGGGACTCGGAGATAAGCACGAACTGCTTGCGCTCGGTGACGGGCACGCGGTCGCAGGCGGCAAGCCAGGCAACAAGCAACAGGGAAGAGGCGAGGCAGCGGCGCATGGCGAATCTCCGTCAGCCGGAAAAAAGGGTCAGGACGAGCAGCTGGCCGGTGACGATGCGCAGGATCATGGCCAGGGGATAGACCGTGGCGTAGACCGAGGCCGGGGCGTCGCCGCCAAGCATTTGGGAGGCGAAGGCCAGGGCCGGCGGGTCGGTCATGGCCCCGGCGAGCAAACCGCAGGACGAGGCGTAGTTGCACTTGAGAAACACCCGGCCGAAAACACCGGCGGCCAAAAGCGGCACAAACGTGATGGCCGCGCCGGCCGCCAGCCAGACCAGGCCCTGGCCGGAACCCACGGCGGCCACGAATCGGCTGCCGGCGGCCAGTCCCACGCAGGACAGAAACAGGCAGATGCCGATCTCGCGCAAAAGCAGGTTGGCGCTTTGGGGCAGATACCAGACCAGCCCGCCGAAGTGGTGGAGGCGCGAGAGCAGGATGGAGGCCAGAAGCGGGCCGCCGGCCACGCCCAGGCGCACGCCGGTGGGCAGTCCCGGCAGCGGCACGGCAATGCCGCCCAGGACCGCTCCGGCCAGGATGCCGATGAAGATGGGCAGGACATGGGGCGTGGCCAGCTCCCGGGCGGAGTTGCCCAGGCGCGCCTCGGCAAAGGCCAGGGCTTCGGCCGTGCCCACGCAGCGCACGGTGTCGCCGAAATGCAGCCCCACCCCGGGCCCCGGCGAAAATTCCGTGCCGGCCCGGGTGACGCGGGTGACGGCCACGTCGTGGTCCGGCCCAAGGCCCAGGGCCTCGACGGTGCGGCCCACGGCGGCGGCCCGGGTGACCCGAAACGAGCGCACTTCCACCGGCCCGGGCAGGGCGGGCAGGTCCTGGTCGCTGTCGTGGCCGATCTCCCGGCCAAGCGCGTCCAGGGCATCGGCCCGGCCCACGGCGTGGACGAGCATCCCCGGGGCCAGGACTGTGTCGAGGCTGACCGGACGCACCACGCCGCCGGTCATGACCCGCGAAACCACCGCCCCGCCCTCGGCGATGGGGGGGAGTTCGGTGAGGAGCCGGCCGAAGGCGGCGGGCAGGGTCGCCTCGATGGTGCGCGAAGCCAGGGGCGGGGCGTTGTCGGCCAAGAGCGTTTCGAGCTGGCGGGTTTCGGCCGCCGGGTCGATGCGGAAAATGCGGCGCACGGCCAGCATGGCCAGGATGATGCCGAAGATGCCGAAGGGGTAGGCCACGGCGTAGCCCAGGCCGGCCTGGCCGACCAGGGCCTCGGCCTGGGCCGGGGCCAGCTCGGCAAAGGCCTGGGAGGCGGCGGCCAGGGACGGCGTGTTGGTGACGGCGCCGCTGTAGACGCCCACGGCCACCGGCAGGGGGAAAAGCCCGAGCAGATGGAAGGCGGCGGCCAGAGCGGCCCCGAAGATAACGATGCCCCCGGCCACGAGATTGAGCCGCAGCCCCCGGCGGCGCAGGGAATCGACAAATCCCGGCCCCACCTGCATCCCGATGGCGTAGACGAAAAGGATCAGGCCGAATTCCCGGACGAATTCCAGGACGTGGCGATCCAGGGCCAGGCCGAAATGGCCGGCGGCAAGACCCGTGAAAAGCACGCCGCCTACGCCCAGGCGCACCCCGGCCACGGGCAGGCGTCCCAAGGCCAGGCCGGTGGCCGCGACCAGGCCGATGACCACCACGGCCTGCAGCGCCGAAGGAGCGAGAAAAAGCTGGGTCCAAAGCGCCATGCGTCCTCCGCGAGATGGGTTGCGATCTCGGCCTTGACAGCCGGGGCCGCGCCGGGCATCGGCCATGCCGATACCAAAAACATTGGGCACAGTGCGGACGATCCAGGCCGGCGTCAAGGCCGGTTGGGGCTCCTGTCGGAGCGCCGCTTCTTGCCAAGTCCTGCCTGCGTCACCATAATGCCGCAAAGGCCCTGGCGAAAGCCCGGGCCACCCAAGGAGACACCATGTCCTTTGATTATGATAAAGCTTCCAAAGTGCTTGAGAAAAAGCTGGATTCCCTGTCGCGCAAGACCGTGTTGCCGGCTTCCCTGCTGACCCTTGTGGCGGCGACCTCCCGGGTCCAGCTCGCGGCCCGGGCCACGCAGGACGTGACCGTGGATCCGGCAGACCTCACCGATGTGGAGCGCAACCTGCGCGGTGCGCCGCGTTTGCCCCGGGACGCCTTCCCCGTGGACATGGACCGGTTCGAGGCGCTGTTGGCCGAAATTTCCGGATTGGTGCGACAGGGCGAGGGGCATCTGGCCGAGGCCCTGGCCGTGCTCGAAGCCGACCGGGCGGCCGGAACCCTGGACATGGCCAAGGCCGTGGGCCGGCATCTGGCCGGAGACGACGCCTTTTTCGCCGCTTACGGCGAGCGCACCCCCGGCGCGCCGCGCCTGCTCGCCTTTCTGGTCCAGGCCGCCCTGGCCCCGCGTCTGGCCGCGGTCGGCGAGGCGGTCATGGCCCATTTCCCCAAGGACCGCTCCTGGGCTTTTGGCCATTGCCCGGTCTGCGCCAGCCCGCCGCTCATCGGCCGGCTGGTCGGCAAGGAAGGGGCCAGGCATCTGACCTGCTCGTTTTGCCAGCTCGAATATCGGGCCAAGCGCCTCATGTGCCCGCATTGCGGCGAGGAAGACACCAAGCAGCTGGAAACCTTCACCGCCGCCGAGGAGCCGGGCTACCTGGTCAATGTCTGCCTGCGCTGCAAGAATTACATCAAGACCGTCGATTTTCGGGAGTTCGACCGGCCCAGCGTGCCGGTCCTGGACGACCTGGAATCCCTGACCCTGGACATGGCCGCCCGGGGCCAGGGCTACAACCGGCCGGTGCTGTCGGCCTGGGGGTTTTAATGCAACTGCCGGAGCTCACCCGCGCCGTCCCCTGCCGCCGCTACCGGGACGGCTTTTTCACCGACATCGACGACGACGTGGCCACCGAGATCCGGGTCACCCTGGACCTTGACGGCGTGGGGCGAAAGACGCTCTACGCCGCGCCCCTTGATCCCGAGGCCCTGGTTTTGGGACATGCCGCTCTGGACATGCTCGGGCCGGGCGAGATTCCGGTGGTGACCGACGCCCAGGGGTTGAGTTTTTCCCTGAAAGCCGTCCCGGATAGCCGGCCGGCTCCTGATCCGACCCGGCCGGGAAAGCTGCCGGCGGCCGAGCTGTTGGCCCTGGTGCGGCGTTTCATCGCCGAGCCGGGCTTGTGGGACGGCACGGGCTGCTTTCACCGGGCCGCGCTCTACGATCCCCTGGCCGGCAATTTTATCGCCCGGGCCGAGGACATCGGCCGCCACAACTGCCTGGACCGCCTGGCCGGGCAGGGCCTGCGCCAGGGGCTTTGCCTGCCGGAGTTGATCCTGTTCCTGTCCTGCCGGGTGACGGCCAGCATGATGCAGAAAGCCTTGCGGGCCGGACTGCGCATGGTGGTCAGCCGTTCGGCCGTGACCGGAGCGGCCCTTGGCGCGGCCAAGGACGCCGGCGTCACCCTGGTCGGCTTCGCCCGCGACGCCGAGGAGCGTTTCACCGTCTTCACCGACGCCGCCGGCCGGGTGGGGGCGTGAAGGCGGGCGGGGAACTGCCGCTTGGCGTGGTGCTGGCCGGGGGACTGAGCAGCCGCATGGGCCGGGACAAGGCCTGGCTCACCTTTTTTGGCCAGCCGTTGCTGCGCCGCGTGGCCGAGGTGCTCGCTTCAGTCACGGGCGAGGTCATGGTTTCCGGGCGCGATCCGGCTCCATTCGGCTTTGCCTGTCCCTGGCTTCCCGACGACACGCCGCGCCTGGGGCCGGCCGGCGGGGTCATGACCATCCTGGCCGCGACGGGCCGGCCGTGCCTGGTCGTCTCCTGCGACCTGCCGTTTCTGGAACCCGAAACCCTGGCCCGTCTGGTCGCGGCCTGGCGCGACCGGCCGGAAACGGCGCTCATGACCACCTACCGCATCGTCGAAACCGGCTTCGTGGAGTCGCTGGTGGCCATCTACGATCCGGCTGGGCTGCCGCTGTTGCGGGAGAACCTGGAGCAGGGCCAACGCCGGCTTTCGGCCATCTTTCCCGAAGCCCTGCGTTGCCATCTGGACTACAGCCGCGACGATCCGGCCGTGGCCCGGGCCTTTTTCAACGTCAATTCGCCGCCGGACCTCATCCGGGCTCGGGGCATGGAGGAGGGGGCATGACCGGCACATCGGGCAAGGCCCTTCGCGACGGGCGCGGCCGCGCCGTCAGCTATTTGCGCCTATCCGTCACCGACCGCTGCAACCTGGCCTGCATGTACTGCCGGCCCAAGGAAAACTTCACCTTCATCACCCACGACAAGATCCTGCGCTACGAGGAAATGCTCGACCTCGTGGGCCTGGCCCGGGACATGGGCATCACCAAGCTGCGCCTGACCGGCGGCGAGCCCTTTGCCCGGCGCGACTTCATGAGCTTTGTCGCCTCCATCCGGGAGCGCTACCCGGAAATGGACCTGCGCATCACCACCAATGCCACCCTGCTGGCCGGCCGTCCGGCCATGCTGGCCAAGCTCGGGGTCAGCGCCGTCAACATTTCCCTGGACAGCCTGGATCGGGCCACTTTTGCCCGCATCACCGGTCACGACCGCCTGCCCGCCGTGCTTCAGGGCATCGACGAATGCCTGGAGGCCGGGATTCGGGTCAAGCTCAATGCGGTGGCCCTTCGCGGCATCAACACGGCGGAAATTCCGGCCTTTGTGGCCATGGCCGAAAAATCGCCCATTGACGTGCGTTTCATCGAGTTCATGCCGGTTGGCGACGGCAACCTCTGGCGGCCGGAGAACTATATTTCGGCCCAGGACGTGGTCTCCCTGGCCGCGCGCTCTGCCCCCCTGGAACCCGACGGCAGCGACCGCGCCACCGGTGGTCCGGCCCGGATGTACCGCATCGCCGGCGGGGCCGGGCGCTTTGGCGTCATTTCGCCGCTGAGCGAACACTTCTGCGACACCTGCAACAGGCTTCGCATCACGGCCGACGGCAAGCTGCGCACCTGCCTGTTTTCCACCAAGGAATACCGGCTGCGGTCCATGCTGCGCAATCCGGCCCTGGGCCTTGCCGCCGTGCGCCGGGTCATCGCCCTGGCCCTTCGCACCAAACCGCTGGGCTACGAGGTGCTCGATCCCGGCGCGGCCGGCAAGACGCGCGGCATGTCGGCCATCGGCGGCTGATGCTTTCTGGGCGAGACCGCAACAAGGCAGCGCCACACTATGACGCACGAACGGCGCGGATGCGGCGCTAAAGGCGCGCGGGCATGGCCCTGGACCTGACCCGCCACCTGCGTAGCGAGGAGGGGGCGCGCAAGTTTCTGGAACGCCGGGCCTGGCCCGGCGGCCAGCCCGTCTGCCCGCGCTGCGCCGGGACCAAGGCCTATGCCCTGGCCGAGGGGCGGGTGCGCTGCGCTGGTTGCCGCTACACCTTCCATGCCCTGTCCGGCCGCTTCGCCGGGCTGGCCGGGCTGACCCCGCGCCATTGGCTGCGCCTGCTGACCCTTTTCGCCGCCGAGGAGACCGCCCACGCCATGGCCGCCGCCCTGGGGCTGGCCTACAACACCGTCTACAAGGCCGCCACCGTGGCCCGGCTCTCCATTCTCGCCGCCAGCCTTGACGGCCGCGACATCCTCCGAAGCCCCCTTGGCGCGGAACTGGGCTCGGCCGCCCGGAACATGCGGCCGGCCGGCCCGGACGAACAGCTCGCCGCCGTGCCGGTTTTCGGCATCCTGGAGCGCGGCGGCCTGGTTTTTATCGACTACCTGCCAAACCTCGGCCCGGAAGATTTGCTCCATTTCAACCGCAACTTCTCCCTGCCCCTTTCCCGCCTGGGTTCCATCGTCTACTCCGACCGCTACCTGCGTTACGACGCCCTGGTGGCCTGCGGTTCGGAGATCCTGACCCGGCGGCTGGTGGAAGTCGCGGGACGCGCTCCGTCGGTCGATCCCCGCCAGGCCGGCTTCTGGCCCTACGCCCGGGAGCGGCTCATCCGGTTTCATGGGGTCACGGCGGGGAAATTCCCGCTGTATCTCAAGGAACTGGAGTTTCGCTACAACCATCGTGACCAAGACATCCTAGCGATTTTGCTGGATTATATCCTCTCTTTGGTGCCAGAGCTTAACTAATTCTTTTTTCTTTGACCCGCTTTGTCCCGCTTTCTACACAGAAAGTGTCTCATCGCTTTTATCACTATGTTTTTTTTAACTTATGCTAATTTTAGCATAAGAAATGCGGGTCAAAGCCCGACGCCGCACGCCAGGCGGCGGGATTGGTTAGAACGCTTAGCGGCAAGGAGACGGACCATGGAATGGAACCGGCGAGAGTTCCTCAAGATCGCAGGCGCGACCACGGCCGTGACCGCCTTTGGCGGCCTCGGCTTTGATTTGCGCCCGGCATACGCCGAGGGGCAGGCGGCCAAGCTGAAGTTCACCAAACAGAGCACCTCGGTGTGCTGTTACTGTTCGGTGGGCTGCGGGCTGATCTGCAGCACGGACAAGGACGGCAAGGGCAGGGTGGTCAACATTGAGGGCGATCCGGATCATCCGATCAACGAAGGTGCGCTGTGCCCCAAGGGCGCGTCCCACTACCAGCTCGGCAACAATGACCGCCGCATCCAGAAGGTGCTCTACCGCGCCCCGTACAGCGAGAACTGGGAAGAAAAATCCTGGGATTGGGCGCTGGACCGCATCGCCCGCAAGGTCAAGGAAGTCCGCGACGGCAGCTTCACGACCAAGGACGCCAAGGGCCGGGTGGTCAACCGCTGCGAAGGCATCGCCTCGGTCGGTTCCGCCGCCATGGACAATGAAGAATGCTGGATCTACCAGGCCATGCTCCGGGCCATGGGATTAAGTTACATCGAGCATCAGGCCCGTATCTGACACAGCGCCACTGTAGCGGCTCTGGCAGAGTCGTTCGGACGCGGGGCGATGACCAATCACTGGATCGACATCGCCAACTCGGATTGCATTTTCATTATCGGCAGCAACGCCGCCGAGAACCATCCCATCTCCTTCAAGTGGGCCCTGCGGGCCAAGGACAAGGGCGCGACCATCATCCATGTGGACCCGCGCTACACCCGCACTTCCCAGCACGCCGACGTGTTCGCCCGGTTGCGCTCGGGTTCGGACATTCCCTTCTTCGGAGGGCTTATCCGGTACATCCTGGCCAACAACCTGTACTTCAAGGACTACGTCGTCAACTACACCAACGCGGCCTTTATCGTGGGCGACAAGTACGACTTCAAGGACGGCCTTTTCAGCGGCTATGACGCCGAGAAGCGGGCCTACGACAAGTCGAGCTGGTCCTTTGCCCGCGACGAAGCCGGCCAGATCAAGAAAGACCCGACGCTCAAAGACCCGCGCTGCGTCTTCCAGATCCTCAAAGCCCACTACGACCGTTACGACATGAAGTCGGTGTCCTCCGTCACCGGTACCCCCGTGGCCGATCTGCAGAAGGTCTATCAGACCTACGCCGCCACGGGCAAACCCGAGAAGTCCGGCACCATGCTCTACGCCATGGGCCAGACCCAGCACACCGTGGGTGTGCAGAACATCCGCGCCATGTCCATCATCCAGCTGCTTTTGGGCAACATGGGCGTGGCCGGCGGCGGCATCAACGCCCTGCGCGGCGAAGCCAACGTCCAGGGTTCCACCGACCAGGGCCTGCTCTTCCACATCCTGCCCGGCTACATCCCCACCCCCACGGCGGCGATGCAGACCCTGGCCGAATACAACGAGAAGAACACCCCGGTAACCAAGGAGCCCCAGAGCGCCAACTGGTGGGGCAACCGGCCCAAGTACATGGCGAGCTTCATCAAGTCCATGTACCCCGAGCAGGATCTCGACACCGGCTACACCTATCTGCCCAAGCTCGAACCGGGCAAGGACTACTCCTGGTTGTCGCTTTTCGACGCCATGCTCGGCGGCGCTTTCAAGGGCTTTTTCGCCTGGGGCCAGAACCCGGCCGCCAGCACCGCCAACGCCAACAAGACCCGCGAGGCCATGACCAAGCTCGACTGGATGGTCACGGTCAACATGTTCGAGACGGAAACCGGCTCCTTCTGGAAAGGCCCCGGCATGGACCCCAAGAAGATCAAGACCGAGGTCTTCTACCTGCCCTGCGCCGTGTCCTTTGAAAAGGAAGGCTCCATCTCCAACTCCGGCCGCTGGATGCAGTGGCGCTATCCGGCCCAGGCCCCCTTGGGCGACTCCAAGCCCGACGGCGACATCATCTACGAACTCTTCGAGAAGATTCGCGGCCTGTACGCCAAGGAAGGCGGGGCCTACCCCGACCCCATCAAGAACCTCAATTGGGATGTGGCCACCAACCACATCTTCGATCCCCACAAGGTCGCCAAGCGCATCAACGGCTACTTCCTCAAGGAAAAGACCTTGAAGGTGGGCGACGCGGACAAGACCTTCAAGCCCGGCGATCCGGTGCCGGCCTTTGCCCTGCTGCAGACCGACGGCTCCACCTGCTCGGGCACCTGGGTCTACTGCGGTTCCTACACCGACAAGAACATGGCCGCCCGCCGCGACAAGACCCAGACCGCTATGCAGGCAAAGATCGGCCTGTTCCCGGGCTGGACCTGGGCCTGGCCGGTCAACCGCCGGGTGCTCTACAACCGCGCCTCGGTCGATCCCCAGGGCAAGCCCTATCAGCCGGAAAAGGCGGTCATCGCCTGGGAAGACGGCAAGTGGGTGGGCGACGTGCCCGACGGTCCCTGGCCGCCCATGGCCGACCAGAAAAACGGCAAGTCGCCGTTTATCATGACCACCGAGGGCATGGGCCTCATCTTCGGCCCGGGCCGCAACGACGGCCCCTTGCCCGAACACTACGAGCCCCTGGAATGCCCGGTGGGCGAGAACCCGTTCTCCAAGCAGCTGCACAACCCCACGGCGCTTAAGTTCACCGGCCCGACGGAAGTGCACGCCGCCTGCGACCCGCGCTTCCCGTTCGTGTGCTCCACCTACCGGGTCACCGAACACTGGCAGACCGGCGTCATGACCCGCAACTCCCCCTGGCTGCTTGAGGCCGAACCGCAGATGTTCTGCGAGATGAGCCCCGAGCTGGCCAAGATGCGCGGCATCAAGAACGGCGAAAAGGTGATCCTCGAAAGCACCCGCGGCTCGCTGTGGGCCAAGGCCATCGTCACCGAGCGCATCACGCCGTTTACCGTGCTCGGCCAGACCATCCACCAGGTGGGTATTCCCTGGCACTACGGCTGGACCTGGCCCAAGCAGGGCGGCGACTCGGCCAACATCCTGTGTCCCTCGGTCGGCGACCCCAACACGGGCATCCCCGAGACCAAGGCCTTCATGGTCAACGTGCGCAAGGCCTAGGGAGGACCGACGCCATGACTGGAAAGAGCTTCTTTGTCGACCTGTCGCGCTGCACCGGCTGCCGGGGCTGCCAGATCGCCTGCAAGCAGTGGAAGAACAAACCCGTGGAACCCACGGAAAACACCGGTTCCCACCAGAATCCGCCGGACTTGTCCTGGCAGACGCTTAAAGTGCTGCGGTTTTCCGAGAAAACCATCGACGGCAAGTTCCAGTGGCTGTTCTTCCCGGACCAGTGCCGCCACTGCCTGGACGCGCCGTGCAAGATGGTGGGCGATTCCGAAGTGCCTGACGCCATCGTCCAGGACCCCCAGACCGGGGCCGTGGTCTTCACGGAAAAATGCAAGGGCTTGACCGCCGGCGGCGTGCGCGAGGCTTGTCCTTACGACATCCCCCGGGTCGATCCGGCCACCAAGCTCATGTACAAGTGCGATCTGTGCAATGATCGCATCCATGCCGGCCTGCTGCCTTCGTGCGTGCAGACCTGTCCCACCGGAACCATGAACTTCGGCGACCGCGACGATATGCTGGCTCTGGCCAAGGAACGCCTGGCCAAGCTCAAGCCCAAGTTCCCCAAGGCCGAACTGGTGGACGCCGATTCGGTGCGGGTCATCTTCCTGACCCCGTTCCCGCCGAGCGCCTACTATAAATACGTCCAGTTCGGAGACGCCAGCCCCCGGCCCCTGAGCCGCAAGGCCTTCCTGGCTAAGGTCATGCGCCCGCTTCGGGCCTTCGGTTAGGTTCCCGCAACCGTCCGCTTCGGGAGGCCGCTGCCACGGCCTCCCGGATGCGGCGGATTGCCCGCGCCGGACCTGTGCGGGCAGGGCAGGTACGACACTGTCCTTCGTTGCCCGACCCCGCCCTGTCGCTTCGGGAAATTCAGCTTGGCCATCCAGGCCAGGGGAGGCGCTCCCCAGTTGACCGACCCCGCCCCCTGTCTGCTATCAACCGCCATGCGCATCCCAATATTCTCAGCCTGGGGCAGGCGCTTGCGGGTCACGGCCCTCCTTGTCGCCGCCGTGCTCCTGTCCGGCTGCTCGGGGCCGTCCTCGCCCGACGCCGGTTCGGCCGCGTCCCCGGGCGTCACCGGAAACACCGTGGTGGTGGGCTGTTCCCTGCCGCTGACCGGGCACGCCAGCTACCTCGGCAAACAGACTCTCTACGGCGCGCTGGCCTACCTAAACGCCGTCAACGAAGCCGGCGGCGTGGCCGGCCGGTCCATCAAGCTCATCCCCCTGGACGACGGCTACGATCCGCCGCGCTGCGTGGCCAACACCCAGCAGCTCATCGTCGAGGACCAGGTTTTTTGCCTCTTCAGCTACGTGGGTACGCCCACCACCGCCAAGATCATTTCGCTTCTGGAAGAAGCCCGCGTGCCCCTTGTCGGCAGCTTCACCGGAGCCGACGTCCTGCGCTTTCCCTTCCGCCGCTACATCGTCAACATCCGCGCCTCCTACTACCAGGAAACCGCCGCCGCCGTGGAGCATCTCGTCCAGGATCTCGGCCTGGAGCGGGTGGGCGTGTTCTACCAGTACGACGCCTACGGCTTCGACGGCCTCAAGGGCACCGAGATGGCGCTCAAGGATCGGGGCCTGGCCCCTGTGGCGCGCGGTTCCTACATTCGGGGTTCCATGGACGTGGAGGAGGGCGTGGGCCGCATCCTGGAGGCCAAGCCCCAGGCCATCGTCATGATCGGGGCCTACGGTCCCTGCGCCAAGGCCATCAAGCTGGCCCGGGCCAGGGGCTACAAGGGCCTGTTCTACGCCGTGTCCTTTGTCGGCGCCGACGAAATCGCCCGCATCCTCGGTCCCGGCGACGACACGCCGTTGGTCATGTCCCAGGTGGTACCGCCCCCGGACCTGCCCGAGGCCACCTCGCTTTTGACCGGCGTCATGGACTACGCCCGGCTGTTGGCCCGCTCGTTCCCCGATGAGCGGCCCAACGTGGTGGGGCTGGAAGGCTTCATCAATGCTCGGGTGCTGGTGGAGGGCTTGCGGCGCTGCGGCCGGGAACTCACCCGGGAACGGTTCCTGGACGCCATCGAATCCATCCAGGACTTTTCCGTGGGC
This sequence comes from Pseudomonadota bacterium, assembly GCA_023435825.1. Classification (GTDB taxonomy): domain Bacteria; phylum Desulfobacterota; class Desulfovibrionia; order Desulfovibrionales; family Desulfovibrionaceae; genus Solidesulfovibrio. The sequence goes on from JAEZMB010000179.1 coordinate 86,189, forward strand.
ATCGCCAGCCCCGTGAGCTACGGCAAGGACCGCCGCCAGGGCCTGGACCGGGTCTATTTCACCCGCTTCGACCGGGGCCGTTTCCACATGGTCACGGACTGGGCCGGCATCAAGGACGCCCTGGAAGCCGGGCGCGTCGTCAAGGTCGTGCCCAACGAGCAGGACGGGCGCGAGGCCGCCCCGTCACCGGCTCCGGGCGGCTGATCCCATGCCGTTTTTGCCCCAGCGCGTCAGCCTCAAGCTCAAGATGTTCGGCGGCACCATGGCCGTGGTGCTCCTGGTCAGCGCCGTCATCGCCATCCTGGCCCGTTGGATTCTGGTCACCAGTCTCAACCGGGAACTCGAACAACGCGGCGTGGCCATCGGCCAGAGCATCGCCGAGCGGGCCAGCGGATTCATCCTCGACAAGGACCGGCCAAACCTCGTCAGCCTCGTCTTCGACGCCGCCCAACTCGGCGAACGCAAGGTCCTGGTCTCCTACATCTTCATCAGCGACAACGACGGCCGCATCCTGGCCAACACCTTCATTCGCCCCTTTCCCGCCGACCTGCGCGGCATCAATCCGCTGCCCGAAAACAAGGACTACAGCATTGATCTGGTCGATTTCGACCGGTCCCAGGCCATCGACATCGCCGTGCCCGTGCGCGAGGGCATCTACACCCTGGGCGCGGTCCACGTGGGCCTGTCCAAGACCCACATCGACTCCCTGGTCGGCAAGCTGCGCACCACCTTTCTGGGGTTCATCACGGCCGTCACCGTGGTCATGTTCCTCATCGTCCTGCGCCTGTCCAACGCCGTGGCCCGGCCGCTGTCGCGCCTGACCCAGGCCGCCGACGCCATCAGCCGGGGAAGCCTCGACGCCCCCGAGGCCATGCTGGGGCTGTCCGACGACGCCATCAAACACTGCCAGGCCTACGCCGACACCGACCTGCCCTGCTGGCACTTCGACCAGAACCGGGCCGAGGGCGAGCCGACCAGCCAGGCCTCCTCGCGCACCTGCCGGGAGTGTCGGTTCTACCGCAAGGAGGGCGGCGGCGACGAGGTGGCCCAGCTCGCCGAGTCCTTCAGCAACATGATCTGGAGCATTCGCCTCTACCGCCGCCGGTTGCGCGAGTCCGAGGAAAAATACCGTTCGCTTTTCGACAGCAACCCCGACCCGGTCTTCGTGGTGGAGGCGGCCACCGGTCGCATTCTTGACGCCAACTCCCAGGCCGAGGCCGTTTACGGCTACGGCCGCAAGGAACTGGTGGGCCGTGAACTGGCCGACCTCGAACCCGACGCCGACGGCGGAGTGGCCGCCTACCTGACCGACCGCGACGCGCCCGACCGGGTGCTGTTCCCCAAGCTGCGCCATGTGCGCAAGGGCGGCGATCCCCTCTACGTCAACGTCCACGCCTGCCGCATCGCCTATCGGGCCCGGGACGCGGTCATCGTCTCGGCCACCGACATCACCGAGCTGGTGGAAAAGGACGCCCAGCTCATCCAGGCGAGCAAGATGAAGACCCTTGGCGAAATGTCCGCCGGCATCGCCCACGAACTCAACCAACCGCTCAATGCCATCAAGATGGGCAGCGATTACCTCAAGATGGTGGCCGAGACCGGCGGCCTGCCGTCGCCCAACGCCCTGGCCGCCGTCACCGGCCAGGTCAGCGAACAGGTGGACCGGGCCGCCGCCATCATCGGCCATCTGCGGGATTTCGGACGCAAATCCGAGCCCAAGCTCGAATATGTGGACATCAACCAACCCATCAAGGGTGTTTTCACCATCATCGGCCACGAACTGGCCCTGCAAGGCATCGAGGTGGACTTGGACCTTGCCGCCGCCGCCCCGATCAGGGCCCATGCCAACCGGCTTGAACAGGTGTTTTTCAATCTCGTGGTCAACGCCCGCGACGCCATGACCGACAAGGCCTGCCAGGGCGACCGGCCGCGCCGGCTGTCCATCACCTCCAGGAGCGACAAGGGGAGGGTGGCCGTGGCCGTGGCCGATTCCGGCTGCGGCATTCCCGAGGCGGCCCGGCGCAAGATTTTCGAACCCTTTTTCACCACCAAGCAAACCGGCCAGGGCATGGGTTTGGGCCTGGCCATCACCTATGGCATTGTCCGGGATTACGGGGGCGAGATCGAGGTGGAAAGCGCTCCCGGCCGGGGCAGCGTCTTCCGGCTCACCTTTCCTGTGGCCCGGGACAAGGGCGAACGCGGTTCTTGACGCCGCGCCGGCGAGCCAGCACAACGCCCCAAGCGAGAGTCCCCCGGAGTTCCCATGCGCACCATCCTGGTCATCGACGACGAACGGCCCACCCTGCAGATGTTCGAACTCTATCTCGGGGCCTATGGCTACAAGATCCTGACCGCCGCCAGCGGCGAGGAGGGGTTGGCGGTGTTTGACGCCCAGACCCCGCCCATCGTGCTGACCGACATCAAGATGCCCGGCATGGACGGCCTGCAAGTGCTGGAGGCGATCAAAGCCCGCCGGCCCGAGATCGAGGTCATCGTCATCACCGGCCACGGCGACACCGATCTAGCCCTGGCCGCCCTGGGGCTTCGGGCCACGGATTTCATCGACAAGCCCATCCGTCGCGAAACCCTGGAGGCCGCCCTCGGCCGCGCCAACGGCCGGCTGGACATGGCCGAGGCCGCCGGCAGCGCCGGCGACGTGGCTGCCGCCCTCGAAGGCCGCGTGGGCGTGATCGGCATTCGCGGCAGCCTCACCAGCGAAAGCGAGCCCTATCTGGCCCGGGCCTTTCGCGATCTCGACGAGGCCTGCGGCGTGCTGTTCGATTTCACGCCCAATGCATCGGTCAACGGCGCCGGCCTGGACGTGCTGGCCAGCGTGGCCGAGGCCTGCCGGGCCTCGGGCCGCCGGGCCGCCGTTTATGGGTTGGCCGAGAACTTCGTGCGCATTCTCGATCGCCTGGGCATCACCGACGTGGCCCCGCGCTTTACCGACCGGAACAAGGCCCTGGCCTATCTGGCCGAAATGGCCTCGTGACGCGTGCCTCGGGAATGGCGATTGAGTGTTCAAGTAAAACCAGTTGTTTCGTCCGTTGCCGGTGTCGCCCTGCCCCCTTTTTGACGGCGCGCCATGAGCCGGCTTGGCTGCCCTGTAACGGCTTGGCGGGCCGATCTCCGGCCGGGATTTCCTTGCTCATGAAGCTGGCGGAAAGGCCTGAGGTCTCGTTTCGACCCTGCCGTACGGCAGCGGGGCGGCCTGAACTCGGTTTTTCAGGCAAGCCGGGGGCGCGAACAGGCGTTTACAGGCCGGCGCGCCGCCCGTATACTGCCGGCCACCGAAACGGAGGCAAGGCGGCGTGGGACATCCTGGCGACGCACTCGGCCGGGGCTGCCTGCTGGTCAGCCTGACGGCGCTTTGGGCCATGCTCGCCATGCGGCTCTATGTCGTGTGGCGCGACGGGATGTGGCTGCCCTGGCCCATGGGCGACATCTTGCCAGACGCCCTGGTGCGGCGCATCTTCGCCTTGCCGGATGCCTGGCCGCGAGATGCCCTGGTCTGGGTCCTGCGCCAGGACGCCCTGTACTGGGTCGCGGCCGTCTGCCTCGTGCTGTGGCTGCTTACCGCCCCGGGCCGGAACGCGACCGGCGGCGATGACGAAGAAATATCCCGGTAACGACTGTTAGCCGGCGTCGCGTCAAGGAGGTTTTTGATGCGCGCGTTTATGCTGCTGCTGTTGTTTATGGCTTGCGCCGATACCGCCCTGGCCGCCGAGGCCGTGTCCCTGACCGGACGGGTGACGGGCGTGAAGCAATATCCGCAAAAGGAAATCATCTGCCTGGCCTTTGAAGCCAAGGACAAAAAGAACTACCTTATCTGTGACGACGTGACCTCCAAGGACATCATCGAGAAGCTTTTTGACCTGGGCAAGAAAGACGCCGACTGCCGTATCGACGGCACGGTGGTCAAGAAAGCCGACGAGGTCTACCTCAACATCACCGGCGTGGGGCAGGGGGGCTAACGTCCCCGTCTGAAGCTTGGGACGTTGTCGCGCACACCTCGTCGAGGCTGGTCAAATAGGCGGCATCGGTCGGGCCTGTCAGAAGCAGATAGGACGTGACCTGCAGCCGGATGAGGGCGACTTCCGGTCGCGCCAGCAGACCGGCCAGATGCGGGTGACGGCGGCCTAATACATGGAACCCGGCCTGACGCTGGGCCTCGGTTCCCGGCTCGTGGCGGCCGGCTAGGGTCAGGGCGCGCAGGCTTCCCCGGTCCAGGGCCGTTTCCCGGTCGTCGACAAGCAGCGAAATCCTGGGGTCCGCAAGCATGTTGCGCCACTTGCGCGTGTCGGGCAAAGTGGCCATGACCAAGCGCGACGGGCTTTCGACGGCAAAGGCCATAAGCGAGGTCAGCGGCCCTTCGGGGCCGGCGGTGGCCAAAACGCCCAGGGAGGCGTTGGCCAGCAGTTGCCGGATGGCGGCTGCGGCGTGCATGTCTGTTAAGCTCCTTGACTCGTACTGCTGCCGGGGCGACATGTCCGGCCAAACCCGTATCAACTCCTAACCCAAACTCCTCATGCAAGAAACCCTGCCTCTTTCGCCGCGTCGTCGGACCCGAACCGTGCGCGTCGGCGCGGTCGGCGTCGGCGGCGACAATCCCGTGCGCGTCCAGAGCATGACCAACACCGACACCCGGGACGTGGACGCCACCCTGGCCCAGATCCAGGCCTTGACCGAGGCCGGCTGCGAGATCGTGCGCCTGGCCGTCCTCGACGAGGCCGCCGCCAAGGCGCTGGCCGCCATCCGGGCCGCCACCCACGCGCCGCTTGTGGCCGACATCCATTTCGACCACCGCCTGGCCGTGGCCGCCCTGGAAGCCGGGGTGGACGCCCTGCGCATCAATCCCGGCAACATCGGCTCCGAGGCCGCAGTGGACACGGTGGTGGCCGCCGCCAAGGCCCACGGCGCGCCCATCCGCATCGGCGTCAATTCCGGCTCCGTGGCCAAGCATCTGCTCAAGAAATACGGCGGTCCCACGGCCGAGGCCATGGTGGAAAGCGCCCTGGAGCACATCGCCCTGCTCGAAGCCCGGGATTTTCACGACATCAAGGTGTCGCTCAAGTCCTCCTCGGTGCTGCGCACCATCGCCGCCTACCGCCTGCTGGCCGCCAAGGTCGATTATCCGCTGCACATCGGCGTCACCGAGGCCGGAACCCCCATGCGCGGGGCGGTCAAGTCCGCCGTGGGCCTGGGCGTGCTTCTGGCCGAGGGCATCGGCGATACCCTGCGCGTGTCACTCACCGGCGACCCGGTGACGGAAATCGGTGTGGCCTACGAAATCCTGCGCTCCCTGGAACTGCGCGCGCGCGGCCCGGAAATCATCTCCTGCCCGACTTGCGGCCGCACCGAGATCGATCTGGTCGGCCTGGCCGAGGCCGTGGAGGAGCGCTTGCGCGGCGTGCCCGAAATCTTCACCGTCGCCGTCATGGGCTGCGTGGTCAACGGCCCCGGCGAGGCCCGCGAGGCGGACATCGGCATTGCCGGCGGCCGCGACTGCGGCATCATCTTCCGCAAGGGCGAGATCCTCGGCAAGGTGCGCGGCGCGGACAATCTCATTCCCGCCTTCATGGACGAACTGGAACGCTTCATTACCGAAAAAAAGGAATCCCCATGCGACTGAGCCGCTACTACGCCCCCACTTTGAAAGAAACCCCGGCCGAGGCCGAGGTCATAAGCCACAAGCTGCTGCTGCGCGCCGGCATGATCCGCAAGCTCACGGCCGGCATCTACACCTACCTTCCCCTGGGGCTGAAGGCGCTCAACAACGTCGCCAAGATCGTGCGCGAGGAGATGGACCGGGCCGGGGCGCTGGAAATCCTCATGCCCGCCGTGCAGCCGGCCGACCTCTGGAAGGAATCCGGCCGCTGGGACTTCTACGGCCGGGAGCTGCTGCGCTTCGTCGATCGCCACGACCGGGAATCGTGCCTGGGACCCACCCACGAGGAAGTCGTCACCGACCTCGTGCGCCACGAGATCCGCTCCTACCGCCAGTTGCCGGTCAATCTCTACCAGATCCAGACCAAGTTCCGCGACGAGATCCGCCCCCGTTTCGGCCTCATGCGCGGCCGCGAGTTCGTCATGAAGGACGCCTACTCCTTCGACAAGGACGACGCCGGGGCCGACGCCAGCTACTGGGGCATGTACGAAGCCTATGCCCGAATCTTCAAGCGCCTGGGCCTCAAGTTCCGGGCCGTGGCCGCCGACTCCGGGGCCATCGGCGGCTCGTTCTCCCACGAATTCATGGTGCTGGCCGACACCGGCGAGGACACCATCGTGGCCTGCCCGGCCTGCGACTACGGGGCCAACGTCGAAAAGGCCGAGGCCATCTGCCCGCCGGCCGGCGACCTCGCCCCTTGCCCCGCCGCCGAGAGGATCGCCACCCCGGGTCAGCACACGGTCGAGGAAGTGGCCGCCTTCCTGAAGGTCCCGGCCGCTTCCGTCATCAAGACGCTGCTCTACGTGGCCGACGGCAAGACCGTGGCCGCCCTGGTGCGCGGCGACCGCGAACTCAACGAAGTCAAATTCAAGAACCTCCTGGACGCCAAGGAAGACATCCGACTGGCCACCCCCGAGGAAGTCACGGCCGCCACCGGCGCGCCCGTGGGCTTTGCCGGCCCCGTCGGCCTGTCCCTGCCCGTCTACGCCGACCGGGAACTGGCCCTGGCAAACGACTGGGTGGTCGGGGCCAACGCCGCCGACGCCCACCTGATCCACGTGGACCTCGGCCGCGACGCCAAGGTCGTGTCCTTCACCGACCTGCGCGAGGTCGCCCCGGGCGATCCCTGCCCCAAGTGCGGCGCGCTGCTCGATTTCACCAAGGGCATCGAAGTCGGCCACGTCTTCAAGCTGGGACTCAAGTATTCCAAGGCCCTCAATGCCACCTTCCTGGACGAAGCCGGCAAGGAGCAGTTCATGATCATGGGCTGCTACGGCATCGGCGTGTCGCGCATCGTGGCCTCGGCCATCGAACAGAACCATGACGACGGCGGCATCGTCTTCCCGCCCACCATCGCCCCCTTCGAGGCGGCGCTCATCAACTTGAGCCCCAAGGACGAAACCGCCTGCGCCAAGGCCGACGAAATTTACGCCGCCCTGAACGCCGCCGGCATCGAGACGCTGCTCGACGACCGCGACGAACGCCCGGGCGTCAAGTTCAAGGACGCCGACCTCATGGGACACCCCATCCAGCTGACGCTTGGCGGCAAGGGACTGGCCCGCGGCATCGTCGAGACCAAGGACCGCCGCACCGGCGAGAAGGGTGAACTGCCCCTGGAAGGCTTTTTCGAGGCGTTTACGGCCTGGCGCGCCGGCGTGCGTGAAGGCTGGGGGCTGGAGTAGGGGCGTAGAGGGCGTAGAGAGAAGGGGGAATCGGGAAGCGAAGGCGAAGGCGAAGAGGGGGGGGGGGGGGGGGGGGGGGGGGGGGGGGGGGGGGGGGGGGGGGGGGGGGGGGGGGGGGGGGGGGGGGGGGGGGGGGGGGGGGGGGGGGGGGGGGGG
>JAEZMB010000180.1 GCA_023435825.1 Pseudomonadota bacterium
CCCCCCCCCCCCCCCCCCCCCCCCCCCCCCCCCCCCCCCCCCCCCCCCCCCCCCCCCCCCCCCCCCCCCCCCCCCCCCCCCCCCCCCCCCCCCCCCCCCCCCCCCCCCCCCCCCCCGCCGGAGGCAATCCCCCTTGGAAAATTCTCCGGCCAGGGCCATAGTGCGGCCATGGAGTTGCCGTTTCATCCGCTGACTGTTGACTGGTTTACGGCCCAGGTCGGCCGGCCCACGGACATCCAGTCCCTGGCCTGGCCGCGCATCGCCGCTGGCGAGCATGTGTTGGCCGTGGCCCCCACCGGCTCCGGCAAGACCCTCACCGCCTTTCTGGCCGCCCTGGACGCCCTGGCCTGCGGCCGGTGGCCGGTCGGCCAGACCAGCGTGGTCTATGTTTCGCCGCTCAAGGCCCTGGGCGGCGACATCCGGGCCAACCTGTCCCGGCCGCTATCGGGGCTGCGCCAGGCCTTTGCCGCCGCCGGCCGGGAGTTTCCCCGCATCCGGGCCGAGCTGCGCACCGGCGACACTCCGGCCGAGGCCCGGCGGCGCATGTTGCGCCAGCCGCCGGAAATCCTCATCACCACGCCGGAATCCTTGAACCTCCTGCTCAGTTCCAAGGGCGGGCGGGGGATGCTCGGGGCGGTGCGGCTGGTCATTCTGGACGAAGTCCACGCCGTGGCCGGCTCCAAGCGGGGGGTGTTTCTCATGGCCGCCGTGGAGCGGCTGGCGCTTTTGGCCGGCGAATTCCAGCGGGTGGCCCTGTCGGCCACGGTATCCCCCCTGGCCGAGGCGGCCCGGTTCGTGGGCGGGCTGTCTCCCGGCCCGGACGGCGTCCTGGCTCCCCGGCCCGTGGCCGTGGTGGAGAGCCGGGCGGCCAAGGCCATGGATGTGCGGGTGGAGTACCCGGACTGGAGCGAACGTGAAGGCTCCAGGGATTCCTTTCTTTCCATCGTGGCCGGACGCATCCGCCGCCGCATCGCGGCCAACCGCACCACGCTGTGTTTCGTCAACAACCGCAAGCTGTGCGAAAAGTTGGCCCGGCTGCTCAACGCTGACCAGGAAACGCCGCTGGCCCACGCCCATCATGGCTCGCTGTCCAAGGATCTGCGCCTGGCCGTGGAAACGCGTCTCAAGGCCGGCGAGCTCAAGGCGGTGGTGGCCACCCATTCCCTGGAGTTGGGCATCGACATCGGTGCCGTGGACGAGGTCTTGCTCGTCGAATGTCCGCCTACGGTGAGCGCGGCGGTGCAACGCATCGGCCGCTCCGGGCACGGCGTGGGCGAGGTGAGCCGGGCGGTGTTCCTGCCCACTTCGGAAAAAGACCTGCTGGAAGCGGCGGTCATGGCCCGGGCGGCGGCTGGGCGCGACATCGAACCCCTGCGTCTGGTCGATGCGCCCCTGGACGTCCTGGCCCAGGTGCTGGTGGCCATGCTCGGGGTCGAGACTTGGGACGTGGACGCGCTTTTCGTTGCTGTGCGCCGCGTTCATGCCTACCGCGACCTGTCCCGGGCCGCTTTCGATCTGACTCTGGGCATGTTGGCCGGGCGCTATGCCGCCACGCGCTTGCGCGAACTCTCGCCCCTTGTCGCCATCGACGCCCTGGACGGCACGGCCAGCGCCCGGGCCGGGGCGCTGCTGCGGTTGTACGCCTCGGGTGGGGTCATCGCCGACCGGGGCTACTACGCCCTGCGCCGCCAGGATTCGGCCACGCGCCTGGGCGAACTCGACGAGGTGTTCGTCTGGGAGGCCCGCCTGGGCCAGGTGTTCGCCTTTGGCGCGCAGAACTGGCGCATCGAGCGCATCACCGACGCTGACGTGTTCGTGTCGCCGGCTCCGGCCGGGGCCGTGCCGGCACCGTTTTGGCTCGGCGACCCGCGCCAGCGCGACCGCCATTTTTCCGGGCTGGTAGCCGCTTTTCTGGAAGAAGCCGACGCCCGTTTGGACGACCCGGCCTTTACCGCCGCCCTGGCGAAGGAGCATTTTCTGGACCCCCAGGCGGCGCAAGCCCTTGTCGGCTACCTGCGCCGCCAAAAGGACGTCACCGGCGCGGCCTTGCCCCATGCCCGGCATCTGCTTATCGAGGTGACGGATACCGGCCCGGGCGGCGCGCCCGGCAATCAGGTGATCCTGCACGCCCCCCTTGGGCTGGCCGTCACCGCGCCGCTGGGGCTGGCCCTGGAAGCCGCCCTGGAAGCCAGGCTCGGCCACGGTGTGCCGGTCTATGCCGGCAACGACTGCGTGGCCGTCACCTTGCCCGGCGAGGTCGATCCGCTGGAGGTGTTGGCCGCCGTGCCGGCCCGGCAGGCGGCGGCGCTTTTGCGCGACCGGCTGGAAGGGTCCGGCGCGTTCGGCGCGGCCTTTCGCGAGGCGGCCGGCCGGGCGCTGCTGCTCCCGCGCGACGGTTTCGGCAAGCGCCAGCCCTTGTGGATCACCCGGCTGCGGGCCAGGAAGCTCCTTTCGGCCGTGGCCGGCTACGGCGATTTCCCCATCGTGCTGGAAGCCTGGCGGACGTGCCTGGTCGATCTCTTCGATCCCCAGGGACTGGCCGGGTTTCTGGCCGCCGCCCAGTCCGGAGCCATGGCCGTGACCGTGGTCCGCACCCGGACCCAAAGCCCCTTTGCCGCCGACATCGTCTGGCGGCACGTCACCGAATACATGTACTTGACCGACGCCGGCACGGCGGCCGGCCCCACCGGCGCGCGGCCCGATCTGGTGGCCGAGTTGACCCGCCGGCCCGACCGGCCGGCCGTGCCCGAGGCCGTGGCCCGGGCTTTCGAGGCCCGCCGCCAGCGGTTGTATCCGGGCTATGCGCCGGTCAATGCCGCCGAACTGCTGGAATACGTCAAGGAGCGGGTCGTCGTGTCCGGGGACGAATGGCGAGCCATGCTCGCCGCCATGGAGCGCGATCATGGGCTTACCCCGGCCGCTCTGGAAGCCGCCCTGACGCCCAAGCTGGCCCGCCTTGTTCCGCCACAAGCGCCTGAGCCGGGTATTGTCGCCCTGGAGCGGGCAGCCGAGGCGGCCGAGGCGCTCTACGACGATGCGGCGCTTTTCCAGTCCATGGCGGCCAAGGCCAGGACGCCGCGCCGGGCCAAGGCGGCGTCCGAGGACCAAAACGCTGTCCGGGAGGGGCTGATCGCCCAATGGCTCAGCTATTACGGGCCGCGTTCCCTGGACGATTTGGCCTCGCGTCTCGGCTTGGACACGACAATACTTCAAGCGACGCTTGAGGATTTGCAGGCCGCCGGAACCGTGGTCAGCGGCCGGCTCGTGACCGGCCGGGACGAAGTCCTGTGGTGCGACGCGGCCAATTTCGAGACCCTGCTGCGCCTGGCCCGGGCGGCCCGCCGGCCGGCGCTGGCCGCCTTGCCGCCGGAGCAGCTGCCGTATTTCCTGGCCGTCTGGCAGGGCATTGCCCGGCCGGCCGAGGATGCGCCGGCCCTGAGCGAACGCCTGGAGCGCCTGGCCTGTTTGCCCCTTCCCGCCGTCGCCTGGGAGGCCGACGTCCTGCCGGCCCGCGCCCTGGCCTACGATCCGCTCCTGCTTGACGCCGCCCTGGAGGACTCGGGCCTGCGCTGGTTCGGCGCGGGAACCAAGAAGGTGCTCTTTGCCCGCCCGGATGACCTCGATCTGGCCGGATTTGCCCGGCGCGCGCCTGATGCCGGACTCTTTCCCGATCCCCGGGCTTCTTACGATTTTTCGGCGCTGCTCGACATCACGGGCCTGCCCCCCAAGGCCCTGGCCGAGCGGTTGTGGCAGGCCGTCTGGAAGGGCGAGGCGTCCTGCCCGGCCTTGTCCGTGCTGCGCCGTGGCCTGGCCAACGATTTCACGGCCGAGGACGCCTACGCGCCGGCTCGCGGCGGCGCTTCTCATGGCGGTCCTGCTCGGCGCGGGTTTCGTCGCACGCCGCCCGGGCGCTTCGCCGGTTCGCTGCCCCTGTCCGGCTCCTGGCAGGCGTTGACCCCGCCGCTCCTCCCGGACGATCCCTTGGCCTCCGAGGAACTGGCCATGGACCGGGCCAGACTGTTGCTGGCCCGCTACGGCGTGGTCTGCCGCGACATGCTGGTCCGGGAGTCCGCCGCCTTGAGCTGGACCGCCGTCTTTCGGGCGCTGCGGCGCATGGAGCTGACCGGCGAGGTCGTGTCCGGCGAATTTTTTACCGGCCTGTCCGGACCCCAATTCGCCGATCCCGGAGCCGTGCGTTTGCTTGCCGCCGGCCTTTCCGGCAGCGAGACGTGGTGGATCGCCGGCGTTGATCCTGCCGCCGTCTGGGGTTTTGGTCAGGACCCGGCGGCCCTTGCCCTGCCGCGACGCGCGGCCGGGGCCTATGTCGCCTTTGCCGGCCCCCACCCCGTGGCCGTCATCGAAGCCGGAGGCGCGCGCCTGCGCCTGGCCTTGGCCCCGGATGAACCCGGACTGCCGGCGGCGCTTTCGCCCCTGGTCCATCTCCTGTGCCGCCGCGTTTCTCCCCTGCCGCGCCTGACCGTGGCCGCCATAAACAACCTCCCGGCCGACAAAAGCCCCTACCTCGCGACGCTTCGCAGCCTCTTCGAGGCTGTCGGCGAACGTCGCGGCGTGACGCTTTACCGATCGCGTTCGTTGTAGCGAGGAGGGAGAGAACAAGGGGGAGGCCTCCGGCGGGGGGGGGGGGGGGGGGGGGGGGGGGGGGGGGGGGGGGGGGGGGGGGGGGGGGGGGGGGGGGGGGGGGGGGGGGGGGGGGGGGGGGGGGGGGGGGGGGG
>JAEZMB010000185.1 GCA_023435825.1 Pseudomonadota bacterium
GGCCTGAGGCCCCCAGACCCCCCAAATGGGAAAAGGGAGGGGGGGGCGACGCGGGGCGCTTGTCTGGTCGGTGGGGCGGTCAGGCGTCTTGCGCGGGCGGGGGCGCAGCACCAGGTGCGGGGTCGCCGGCCGGGGCCTTGGCCGCCTGGCGGCGGGCCGCCTTGGCCAGCTTGGCCGCGATGAGAAACCCGGAGTTGAGCGCCAGACAGCGCTCGGCCGCCTCCACCGCGCCGTCATACTCCTCCAGCTCGTAGAGCACCCGGCCGAGGTTGAACAGCAGGTTCTCGTCGTTTTCGCTCACGGCCAGGGCCTTCTCGTAATAGGCCTTGGCCAGGGTCAGCAGCCCGGCCTTGCGCATCCGGATCCCGAATTCATTGAAGAGAAACTTGTTTTCCGGGCCAAAGGCCAGCTCGATGCCCATGATCTTGTCGAAGATGTCGCGGGCGTCGTCGAGCTTGCCGCCGGACAGGTAGGCGTTGCCCAGGCCGAAGATGGCGCGCAGGTTCTCGGCGTCGTAGGCCAGGGCTTTCTGAAAGGATTCCTCGGCCCGCTCCAGCCGGCCGGCTTCCAGGTGCTTCTCGCCGCGATCCAGCTCGGCCTGCATGGCTTCCATGCGCGGCTTGACTTGATTGTAGTACATGAGCGGCTCGGGCTTGAACTTCTGGAGGAACTCCTCCTCGCTGACCGGCGTGACCTCGCCGCTGGGCACGCTGTTGCCGTTTAAGGCCTGGATGCTGATGCCGGTCTCGGGCGTTTTCTCGGCGTAATAGTAGAGCACCCGCTCGCCTTCGCGGGTCGTGCCGCTAAAACCCATTTTATAGGTTTCCCGTACCGATACGGCCACGGCGAAACGTTCAGCCCCGATTTTTCCCGTCATGGCGTCGTACTGCCCTTCCTGACGTTGGCCACCCTGGCGCTCACACGTTGCGCTCGATAATGATAGCCTGTTTCGTGACTAAAAGCATCCTCCTTCCGTCGGAAAAAATGGTCGCCAACGCGGTGACCGGCGCTGCAAACAGGAAAAATTTCAAGACGTAAGGGGAAAAAGGAACAATTTTTCTTGCCAGCCGTTGACCGGTTCGGTATCGTTTTCCATGTTCGCTCAAACCCGTGACGACTTCGCGTGTGGTGCGTGACCGTCCTCCCCGTGTTTGCGCGGCGAGACTCTAACGGAGTCTGGAATACGAGTGCGCAACCCCTGCCATACCCTCCTTCGCCGTCCCGACGGACAGGCGCACTCCAACTGTCAGGCCTTCACGGCCCAAGGGCCGATGGGTTTGTCCCGGGGAGGAGCGTAGCCGGCGGGTAGCCCTCCTCCGTCCACGCTTCGCGTTCGCTGACGTCAACCGTTTTGGGAGTCCGTGTCTCATGTCCAAAAACATCTATGTTGGCAACCTGCCCTTCCGCACCACCGAGGAAAGCGTCCGTGACCTGTTTGGCCGTTATGGCCCCGTCCAGTCCGTCAAACTGATTTCCGACCGCGAGACCGGCAAACCGCGCGGCTTCGGATTCGTGGAGATGGACGACGACGCCGCCGCTGACGAAGCCATCCGGGCCCTGGACGGCGCTGAGTTCGAAGGCCGTAGCCTCAAGGTCAACGAGGCCAAGCCCCGCGCTCCGCGTCCCCCCCGCCGCCCGGCCTGGTAAGACCGGCGCAACATCTTTCCTCCCGGGGCCGGCTTGTCCGGCCCCGGGAGTTTTATTCTCCTTTCCCGGCTGGCCTTTTTTTGCTCGCCTGCCCCCACCCTCCCGGAGGCAACCATGCGCGTCAAATATCTGATCATCGGAGCCGGCCCCACGGGCCTTGGCGCGGCCAACCGCCTGGCCGAACTCGGCGAAAACGATTTCCTCGTCCTGGAACGCCATCCCTATCCCGGCGGCCTGGCCGCCAGCTTCACCGACGCCGCCGGCTACACCTGGGACGTGGGCGGACACGTCGTTTTTTCCCACTACAAAGCCTTCGACAAGCTCCTGGATGAGCTGCTGGGCGACGAAGTCCTGCGCCACCAGCGCGAATCCTGGATACGCCTGGCCGGAACCTTCGTGCCCTACCCCTTCCAGAACAACATCCGCCGCCTGCCCCCGGACCTCGTCTGGGAATGCGTCGAAGGGCTGCTGGCCGCCGGACGCGACGCCGCCGCCGGGGTCCACCCCGATGCGCCGGCCAACTTCCGGGAATGGATCGACCGGGTGTTTGGCCCGGGTATCGCCCGGCTGTTCATGGTCCCCTACAATTTCAAGGTCTGGGCCCATCCGGCCGAAGCCATGTCCCACCGCTGGATCGGCGAGCGCGTCTCGGTGGTGGACGCCGGACGGGTGGTCAAAAACATCATCTACGGCACCGACGACGTGGCCTGGGGTCCCAACAACACCTTCAGCTTTCCCCTGCGCGGCGGCACGGGCGAGATCTTCCGCCGCCTGGCCCGCCGTTTCGCCGACCGGCTGCGCCTGGGCGAAGCCTGCCGCCGGGTCGATCCGGCCGAGAAGACCGTGCTCACCGCTTCCGGCGACGTCATCGTCTACGACCACCTGCTGACCACCGGCCCCCTGGATCGTTTCGTCGCCGACCAACTGGAAGGAGCCAGCCCGACCATGATCGAGGCGGCCGGACGGCTCAAGCACAGCGGCTCGGTCATCCACGGCCTGGGCTTTGCCGGCGCGCCCCCGGACCCGCGCTGCTGGATGTATTTCCCGGAAGCCGACTGCCCATTTTACCGGGTCACCAATTTCCACAACTATTCGCCCTTAAACACCCCCGATCCCGACGGCATGATCCCGCGCAGCCGGGCGTTCATGACCGAGACGAGCTTTTCCGCCCACAAGCCGGCGGACTTCGCCGGCCTGGAGCGGGCCACCGTGGACGGCCTGGTCGCGACAACGTTTCTGGCCCCGGCCGAGGTCGCCGGCCAGAACGCTTCCTGGGAGATGCGGGTGGACTACGCCTACCCCGTCCCCTGCCTGGAGCGCGACGCCGCCCTGGCCGTGCTCCAGCCGGCCCTGGAGCGCCTGGGCATCCAGTCCCGGGGACGCTTCGGCGGCTGGAAATACGAGGTCGGCAACATGGACCACTCCATCATGCAGGGCATCGAGTGGGCCCAGCGGCACGTCCTGGGGCAACCGGAAACCGTCTACACGCTCTAAAATCGTGCCTCCGGCGGCTGGGGGCCTGCGGCCCCCAGCCCCCCCATCGGGAGAACGGTTTAGAGGGGGTTCGGCGAGGGTTGGCGCTTTGTCGGCCGGAAAGCGCGAGGACCGTCGATGACGTTTGACGGAATACC
Organism: Pseudomonadota bacterium; assembly: GCA_023435825.1. Classification (GTDB taxonomy): domain Bacteria; phylum Desulfobacterota; class Desulfovibrionia; order Desulfovibrionales; family Desulfovibrionaceae; genus Solidesulfovibrio. Next base: position 3,279 of record JAEZMB010000185.1, read on the forward strand.
TCGTTGCTCCGACGCGTCGGCCAGCCGAGGGTGGCAAGCGAGTCCCCGCGCCATGCGCGCGTTTGGCCGCCGGACTGTTGACGACGCCGGCCCGATCTGAAACACCTTCGCGGGCGGGCGCGTCCCGCCTGAAGGAGATGCCATGACCGCCACCGCCTCCAATGGCTGCCCCGTTTTCGCCGGCCGCCGCGACCGCCTGCGCGCCGCCCTGGCCGCCATGGGCCACGACGCCCTGCTCGTGTCCCACGCCGCCAACCGCTTTTATTTGAGCAACTTCGAACTCCACGATCCCCAGTGCAACGAGAGCGCCGGCTATCTCGTGGTCACGGCCGACGGCGACGACTATCTGTTCACCGACGCCCGCTACCGCGACGCCGCCCTGCGCCTGTGGCCGGAACAAAACCTCTGCATCTACGGAGCCGGGCGCTACGCCGCCATCACCGATTTTCTCAAGGCCCGGGGAGTCACGCGCCTGGGATTCGAGCCGGCCAACCTGTCCTTCGACGTCCACGGCCGGCTGTCGGCGCTGATGCCCATGATCCCCGTGGCCCTGGCCGTGGAGCCGCTGCGCCTGCGCAAGGACGCCGCCGAGATCGCCCGGATGCGCCGCTCGGCCGCCATCAACCACGGCGGCATGGAAAGCCTGCCGGACATTCTCCTGCCCGGACGCACCGAGGCCCAGGCCGCCTGGGAGATCGAAAAACGCTTCCGCGAGCTCGGGGCCTCCGAGCTGGCCTTCGCCCCCATCGTGGCCGTGGACGCCAACGCCGCCCTGCCCCACGCCATCCCCGGCGAGACCGTCATCGCCGACGGCTGCCTGGTCCTGGTGGACGTGGGCGGCCGGGCCGATGACTACTGTTCGGACCAGACCCGCACCGTCTGGGTCGGGGCCAAGCCCCCGGCGCGCTTCACCGAGATGCTCGCCCGCGTCCAGGCCGCCCAGGCCGCCGTGCTGGAGCGCATCGGCCCGGGCATGGCTTGTCGCGAGGCCTACGCCCTGGCCCGGGAAGTTTTCGCCCGGGAAGGCGTGGCCGAGCGCTTCACCCATTCCCTGGGCCACGGCATCGGCCTGGAGACCCACGAAGGCCCAAGCCTCAACCCCTCGGCCGAAACCGTGCTGGAACCGGGCATGGTCGTCACCGTGGAGCCGGGCCTGTACTACCCCGAATGGGGCGGCGCGCGCTGGGAGCACATGGCCCTTATCACCGAAACCGGCCGCGACATCCTGTGAGCCGCCGCAAAAGGCCGCCCAGGCGGCGTCGCCATCCCGTGCCGGCCGCCTCGGCCCGGCTGTACGTGCGCCTGGCCTCGGCCAACGTGTCGCTGCTCACGTTCTTCCTGCAGGCCGAGGACAATCTGGCCCTGCCCACGGTGGTGGACCGGTTCGCCGCCGTGGTGCGCCTGATCTACAGCCCGGACGAAGCCGGCCGGGTGGAGGCGTTCCTGCGGGATTTCACCGCCGTTTGCCCCGAAGCGGCCGTGTGCCTGCGGCCCTGACCGCGTCTTGTTCTTGCGCCTTTCGCGCCCGACAGCTATCTTCTATCAGTTTTCCTTGAACCTCCGGTCCTTCCCTGCCCTCGGGTGAGTCCATGGAACCAGCCAACGCGCCACCTCGCCTGCTGCTTGTCGACGACAACCGCGACAACCTGACCTTGATCCGTCTCTACCTGGAGAGCACCCACTACCGCATCGATGAGGCCGAAAACGGCGCCCAGGCCGTGGAACGGTTCGCCGCCGCGCCCTACGATCTGGTGCTCATGGATCTGGAAATGCCCGTAGTGGACGGCTACGAGGCCACCCGGCGCATCCGGGAACTGGAACGGCAGCGCGAAGCCGCCCCCACGCCCATCCTGGCCCTGACCGCCCACGCCCTGGATGAACACCGGCAGCGTTGCGAGCAGGCCGGATTCACCGATTTCCTGGCCAAGCCCGTGCGCAAGGCGGCCGTGCTGCGCACCCTGCTGCAGTACCTGGGACCGGAAGGCGAGTCCGCCGAGCCGCCCAAGAGCCCGTCGCCCGACGCGGCCGCTCCGGACCCGGGGCGTCTGACCGCCCTGCTGCCGCTGTTTTACGCTGCCGCCGGCCAGGCCCTGGACACGGCCCACGACGCCGTGGACCGGGGCGATCTGGAAGAAGCCCGCCGCCAGGGCCACAAGCTCAAGGGGTCGGCCGGCTCCTACGGTTTTGGCGAACTGGCCCGGGCCGCCGCCGCCCTGGAACGGGCGGCCGACGCCGGCAACGCCAACGCCGCCGCCGCCGCCCGGGACTGGGCCGCCGCCCTGCTGGCCAAAGCCCGCCTGGACTGGCCGGTGTAAATACGGGAAGAGAGGAAGAGGCCTCCGGCGGGGGGGGGGGGGGGGGGGGGGGGGGGGGGGGGGGGGGGGGGGGGGGGGGGGGGGGGGGGGGGGGGGGGGGGGGGGGGGGGGGGGGGGGGGGGGGGGGGGG